>NZ_CDRTEH010000001.1:0-443623 GCF_977054825.1 Agathobacter sp. | reverse complement strand
ACAGCTACTGCACTGCTTCGCACTACTTTGCCGGTACTGTCTTTTACTTCCACAAAGAATTCTCTGTTTCCGGTGCTTCCTGCTGTCCATGTGTAGCTTGATTCCTTAACAAACTGTGGTGTAAGTCGTGACCAGCTGTCTGTATCCTTATTATGCAGGAGATAACTATATGTATATGGCGCTGTTCCCCCTGTTGCAGTTCCGCTTACTGTTACTTTCTGTCCTACATTTACCTTGTTTTTATCTGCACTTACACTGATACTTAAATTTTGCTTCCAATGAGCCCAAAGAGCCTGACTTCCTGTTAACACATCTCCTTCTTTAACTTTAGTACCACCATCCTTTTCTGTATACCACCCCTCAAATGTATAACCATCTCTATATATTGTCGGACTTCCCTGAAATTTAGGGTTTTCATATTGTGCATACAATACTACACTATCATTTTTGCTGTATGTATCTCCCGCAAAATAAGTGATACCACTACCATATTTATCGGTGTTCCAACTCAAAAATGAGCAACTGAAGTACTGACCTCTCCGAGAAATAGTACCACCATTAGGATTGTAATATACAATATATGACTTATCTGGCTTATTAGAGCTAATTAATATATCTTTTCCATAATGTTTTTGTTCTGATTCGGGTGCATTCTGGCCACCATTTGCATCATATTCAATTGTATAAATATCATATACATCTAATGTTTTCTCTATGGCTATATCCTTCCCATTTATAGTTATAGTAGTTTTACATTTATATTTTCCAATGCTAGAAGCAGTAAATTCCAGACTTCCAGAATCTTCCTTATTGTAACTTTTTTCTTTAATTTTTTCACCACTCGGTGAATACACTTCCTGTTTTACTGTATATTCTCTATTTCTATATTGATTAAATGCTAGATTGCTATTAGCATCAAACATTTTGTACCAGTAAATAACTTTTTGATTTTTTTCTACACTATCAACTTGACTGGAGAATGCATCATTAAGTGACACACCATCTTCTATCTGATCTTTCCTTTCAATAAAATTTACCGTTCTCTCACTATTTCCATTCCAATCACCTGTAACCTCTACTTTTCCTTTGTATGTTCCTCCTGTCCTTGCATTTCCAATTTTAATCCAATTATTATCATTATTATAGGTATACGAGAATGCTTCTGTTCCATCTGGATTATATATGGTTTCTTTAACAGAATAATTACTACTCATAAGTTGATCTAAATACTTACCTGAATTTTTGTCAAAAATTTTATAACATAAATAAACATCATCTTGTGTATTACATTCCTTAATCTCATTTCCCATAGGCGTATCAGAAAACCACGTTTCCATTTGTATATGATAACTAGGAGGAATTGTTCCACACATATATTCGGCATTTCCAGAAAGTGCAACCCAGCCTTGTCCACTACTCAATTTAGCCCATGTATACCCACCATTATCTATTTTTTCGCAAATATAGATTTCAGTACCATTAGATAGTGTTCCAACAATAGAATTTGATGTTGAAGGTCCAGATCTAATATTCAAAACAGATGAAACAGATACCTTCCATCGTTCTGTTCCTTTGTGATCATCACAATTATGTACCGGAATATCTGGATAATAATCATAATATCTGTACACAGAAACTCCTGCATTTTTAGATTTAAATGTACTAAAACTTTGTGTGTAATGCTTTACAGTTCCACGTCCATCCGAATTTGCGTCAAATATCTCAATTGTATTAGCACTTCCATCTACATTAACACAAATCATTGAATGTGGATTTCCTGAAGAATTTCTTCTTACCTGGATATAATCTCCGGGTGCAGCTTTTTCTAATAAGTTTTCCAACTGTCCTGCTGAATATCCAGGTCCTAAAGTTCCAATTGTCTTTATGTCACTTGCTACATTATTTAATTTGTAATTTGTTGGATTACTTGAAAGCGCACCGTTACCAACTTGTTTTGATCCTCTATTAAATACATTATCAAATATCATATGTGCGAATCCATAACATTGGCTACCGCCTGCATAACTCCACGTTCCTGTTCGTCCAACATACTGTTTCATTAAACTTTCAAGCTTTTGTGATACATCATTTCTTGTAATAGCGTATGCCTTAATAGACGGAGTCAACGTAACCATTAAACACATTACAATACAACAAACTACAAGTTTCTTAAACTTTTTTTTCATATGAATACCTCCCTGTGTTATATATTATAATTGCTTAAAATCGCAATTGTCCGGATCGTATCTTAATCTACTATTAATATTAATCCCCATAATCTGTTCAATCTCACTTTCTGTCAATGAAAAATCATTAATATCTAAATTAGCTATCATATGCTCTATATTTGACGAATTAACAATAGGGATGTTGCCAATCTGTTGATGCCATCTTAATATAATTTGCGCTAGTGTTTTATTATACTTTTGTGCTATGGGCAGCAAACATGTCTTTCTTAACCTCTCATCCATTCTAGCTGTTGATGTATATGCCATTATCTGGATCCCACAATTATTACAATATTCTCTCAATTCATTTTGTGTAAACAACGGATGACATTCTACCTCATTTACCATAGGCATAATCGTAGCATATGATTTTAACTCTTCTAAATGATGTATATTAAAATTACAAACACCTATCGCCTTACATTTACCTTCACTATATAATTTTTCCATTTCTTTCCAACTATCTATAAAATGTCCTTCAACAGGCCAATGCATTAAATACAAATCAACATAATCTGTTTTCAATGCTTTGAGACTGTTTTCAAGCCCTTCTCTTACACTTCCATTATATTGATCTGTATTACATAATTTAGTAACTAAAAAATAAGACTCTCGTGGATATTTATTTAAAGTATTTCCTAATACCAATTCGCTTGCACCGTAAGCTCTAGATGTATCGAAGCACTTGCAGCCATGCTGCATCGAAATATCAACAATCTTCGATAAATTAATATTCATTAATGCATTCTTTTTATCCTTATTCAAAATTACTTTGATTTTATTTTTAGCTATTTTTGCTTTTCTCTTAATGCCTGTTGAATATATATTTGTAATTCCCGTTCCAAAACATAAATCCGGCATTATAACATCATTACATAAAACAATATCTTTCATTTATCCTAACCTCTTATCTTTTCTTTAACATTCTAAATAATATACCTTTTGCTTGTATATACTCATCCTTTTTCCGAAAAACTAAATTTTGCACAAAAAACGGAACCAAAAGGCAAACTACCAACTTTAATATTAATTCTAATATCCCTCCAATATTAATATTTAAACAAACAAAATAAACTATTAAAGATGTTATCAACGTAATCAATACATATTTTGAAATATCTAATATATAGGAATACAATGGCTTTTTATACACTAATGAGAACAGGTTATGTATCAACCATGGCATTGAAATAAAAATATAGCTTAAAACCGTTGATAATATAATTCCATATAATCCACAATACTGCACTAAAACTATATTCAATATCAAATTAACACTGGCACCAACTAATGGACGAAATCTATCAGAATGCCATAATCCTGCCGCATCTTTAATTGAAGCCCATAACATAGCAAGTTCCAAGCAGTAAAATAATACACAAAATAGAATCACAAATCTATAATCAAGAATATATTTGTTTCCAACCCACAATCTTATAAAAGGCTGATATAATCCAATAAAACAACAACAACAGATACACAAAATATAACATATTATAAATGAAAACACTTTAAAATCCTTATAATTTTTTTCAATTGTCTCTGTTACTAAGCTATTACCAATTCCAGCCGTTATAGAACTAAATAAAACAGTAATGAATCCGCAAACCGCATTCATAATAAAATAATAATTTTGATAAACCGCTAATGTTGTCAACCCCAGAAAAGCTGATATAACGATTGTATCAGCTGAGTTTGTAATAGTACCTCCCAACTTTGCTGTGAACAAATCTCTTATTCTACGATTTATAGTTTTTATTTCTGAACTTTCTAACTTGCCATTCGGTCTATAATCCGGAAACATCTTAGTAACAACCATTGCAATAACAATATTTGTCATTGCCTGTGTAAATAGCGCCACTATCACATATGCATAATAGTTTTTGAACAAAACTAATACTAAAATCTGCAATGCGTATTGAACCGTATTTGTAACTAATGTTACCTTACTTGTAACATCTGTCCTTTGATGTGCATCCAGCAAACAATTTTTATATGCAAATAGCCAATATGATAATACCGTAACCGCTAAATTTAAAATATATAATATATAAATATTAATATCAGGTGGTACATCGCTCTTTATAAGTTTAGGTATAAACGGCGTCAAAAATGCACCAATGATTGCAATTACTAATCCTATCACTCTATAATACGTACGATATAGCTTCATCAATGCACAGATTCTTGTTTCGTCATCTATTGCAATAGGCTTGTACATACTATACACCATTGCACTTCCAACACCAAGTTCTGCTAAGTTAAGCACCTGTAATATTGAGGTAAACAAACTATTCAATCCCAGATACTGTACTCCCATTAAGTAAATCATTACTGTACGCATAACAAATGGAATTACTATCTGATAAGCTTTTAGCATAACTCCAAAAACAATATTTCTGCCTGCGTTTTTTGTTCTCTCTATTTTCATCTGTAACGTCCTTTAGTGTTTAATAATGTATTATATAATCTTCACTATACGCGGATTTGTTAACATAATTTTTTGTAGATTACTTTGTCTTTCTTTATCTAGCAATAGATACTCAGACAATAACCTTTGATATTTTTCTCTTCTTCTTTTTGTAAGCTTACATTGAATCATCAAGTTTTCAAATTTTTCTTCTGAAATCTTATCCAAAATACTGCTATAATCTGTATTTTCCAAAAAGAGTTGAACATAAAAGTTCTCGAGAGTACGTACATAAAATCTACCGGAGAAAAATTCTATACCTGGTTCCTCTTTTATCTCCTGATACTTTCTTTGACCTAAATATGTATCAAACTCTTGATACATATTTAAAAATGAAATAATAACATGCGTTGTCGAATACGGATTATAGATTTTATTCACCTTATAGACATATTCTTTATTTTCATTAATTAAACTGTATATAATGTAATCACTGGAAATATACTTAATGTTCCTTACAATTTGCTCACTGTTTTTCAATATATAATCAATATAACGTTGTATGTAGATATTATCATCGATTACTTGCATTCCTAATGTTAATATATTAAACGCAACAAACTTTGTTCGCGATATAGATGCTTCTTTATCTGCTTCATCAAAAAGATATTCAACCAATTCTTGATATCTCATCTCGTCTTTTTGCTTCATCATAGCAAGAGTTAATTCAAATACCTCTGAATCAACATCAAATTTCTTCAAAAGTTCATATACCTTTTCAACATTTGATACTCTGACAAAAATATATTGAGCATAAAAGAATTCAAAAAAGGATCTATGGAAAAATTTAAATCTATCTTCTCCGGCAGCCGGAACAAATAACTCCGTTCTATCAGAACAAAAAAACAAAAAATTTTCTGCTGCTCTTTCAGTCTCTACCATTGATGTATACTTCCCCTTATAAGTATCACACAACATTTCAACTATTTCTTTTTTCCCTATATCACAATTATTTGGAAAACACATTCTCGCCAATTCCATAAATGTATTTTCTTTCATCATATATGATATCAAGTTCCAATCAAATTTAGCCTTTGTTTTTTCTTTCTCTCTTTTATAGGCAATATATTCAAAACACTTCTGGTATAATTCCATTTTGTTTTCCGGAAGTTCTCTTTCAGCCTTATATATATTTATCAATAAAGATAAAATCAAGAAACTATTCAAAAATCCTTTATTTACCAATACTTCAGCTTGTTCCAAGAATATTTTCTTGTCTTTTTCATCAAATTTTCCAAGCTTTATGATGTTATCCACATAAGACTCAATCTGCTCTCTATCCAAAGGCAATATATCAAAAACCTCCACATCTTTTTCTGGTATAAAACCTCTACTTCTTGATGTAATACATATTTTATTGTTCGGATTTTGATTTTTAAAATACGCAATAATTCTCTTATGTAAATCTTCTCTTTTTTGCTTTTCCACCTCATCCAGCGCATCAAAAAGTATCAAGCATCGCCCTAATTTCAAGTAATACTCTATCATTTCAATTTGGAAAAATTTTCTATCCATTAATGTCTCTTTGACCATGCTATCCTGCAAAAATGTCACCATTGATAATGGCTTATCTCCTTCAGAATAAAAGGCTTTTAAGTCTCCATAAATAACTAGATACTCAGTACTATTAAAAATATTTATTTTTTCAAAATCGTTTATTATCTTTTTTAAAAACAGCGACTTACCATAACCCGGTCCACCTGTAACATAAACGATGCCTGAATTATCAAAAATGTATCTCCAATCATCATAGCTTTCTTCACCAACTTTACGCTCTTTATCATGATAATAAGATACTCTATATCTATAATAATCTCTTCTCACAAAGTGTACATGATTTGAAATTTCTTGTTCTGTAGATGTACATCTTAAAATAGGAGGAACATAAAATTTCTCGAATTCAAATTGATCTAATAGATATATATGAGCTTTTGAGTGATTTGTTTTTAAAATTTTGTGATATTGTTTAACATATTCAGAATATCTATCTTCAATCGGAACGATATCGCATTTCATAACACGATTTATATTATCTATAATATCATTAAGTCTTAACATAATGCTCTCATATATAACATCCATTCTGCTATTAAGCATATAAACAGCAATTCCATCTTTGTCCTTAATATTTGAGGCGAAATAATTTGCTGCTACCTTAAAAAAATCTTCAAAGAAATGGCGAATCATCGTCTTTGAGGGCACATTTACTGTTACATAATAATAATCATCAAGTAAATGAGATGTAAGAAATTCTATCACATCTTTCTCTACTATCATTTTATTATTTTTCTTTAATTTACGTAAATTTCCTGAATAATTTCCTGAAATCTTATATATTATATAGTTCTCAATAGTATCTTTAAAAAATGGAGCTTGTATAAAGTCATTAAACTGTCCTGACATATATAACATTTCATATTTAGTGCTAAAATTTTCCTGAACACACTTTTCAATTTCCTTCAGAGAATCTTTATCCAGCTTAACATAAAATTTATCAAAACACACTTTTCCAATATCATAAATTATAGATGCTAAAATACTGCAACCAACATTTGATACAACAAGATCCATCTACTTTTCCTCCATGTGATTTAGCCTAAAAATTCACCACATTTTTTCTATTGTTTATTTTTCTTTTTCCAACCACTTATCATATTACCAATCATATTAATAACGCTAAACAATATAATTAATATGGCATAATATACCAAAGATAGAGATAAAGAAAAAATGCTACCTACTATCTGTTCCGACATATTAGATATTGTATCCGATACATCCAATGGTGTTCGATCAGTTAATTTTAATAATATAATAGAAAATATAACCGTAAGTGTTGGTGCTAATAAAAGCTTACAACTTTCATAAGCAGGTTTTCTAAACTTTTCACAAATACTATATCGCTTACTTTCATGTATATTAATCAAGTTATATTTACCATATCTACAATACTCTAAAAATGCTAATGTCAATGCAACTGCACCGCACCACGGAATAAAATCCGCACTAGTGTTGAAAATTGCCAATCCCACAAATAATACGGCACCATATACAATTGATCCTATCCATAAAATAAAATCCAGTATATCATTCCTATTTATATTTCTAAATTTTTTAACTATAAAGTTTTGTATTTTGCTTATGCTTATCTTACAGTAATCGTCTATACCAGAAAAATTTTCAATATAAATACCACTCAATATTTTATACTGCTCATATGATATATCTTTGAGAACTCTTATTTCGAATGGCTCTAATTCGTTGTATGAGTTTTTTAATAATATGTTTAAAATACATCTTATTATTATCAAAATAACAATAAGACCAACCACACATGGCTTTATTGCAACATCTAACTTACTAGATAAGAAATTTGATAGCAATCCTAACATAAAAACAACCAGTAAATCCGTTCCTCTAGTCATTTCGCTCATTAGTACATTTAACAAAAATTTACTCAAAGATTTTTTAGAAGATTTTTCATTCCTTATCAGATACTTCTTTGCTAGCTCAAAACCACCTTCATTATCTGTAAGGTTCATCTCTTCTATTGTTTTTCGTATTCTATTAGCTGCATAAACATCTTGCTTTATGTACAACAGTCTATTTTCTTGCTTAAAATATATAAACTTCATAATATTAATCTCTATTATAGACGAACTTCTTTACTTTGTTGTAGATGCCCTCTGCATCCAGTCCATACTTGTGGATAAGCTCCACTGCCGGTCCTGACTCGCCGAAACGGTCCTCTACACCGATACGCAGAAGCTTTGCAGGCTGCTCCTCACAGAGCACCTCTGCCACAGCACTGCCGAGACCTCCATTGATAGAGTGCTCTTCTACTGTGACTGCCTTGCCTGTCTTTGATACAGATTTAACAATCAGCTCTCTGTCGATTGGCTTGATTGTATGGATATTGATAACCTCAGCATCTATGCCGTCTGCTGCGAGCATTTTTGCTGCCTCAAGTGTCTCAGATACCTCAAGTCCTGTTGCAAATATAGATACATCCTTGCCTTCTTTGAGTACGATACCCTTTCCGATTTCGAACTTGTAGTCCGGTGTATCGTTGATCACAGGTACTGCAAGTCTGCCGAATCTAAGGTATACAGGGCCTACATGGTCATAGGCTGCCTTTACTGCGGCTCTTGCCTCCACATCGTCTGATGGGTTTATTACAACCATGCCCGGGATTTCTCTCATGAGTGAAAGATCCTCGAGACACTGGTGTGTGGCTCCGTCCTCACCTACAGAGATTCCTGCGTGTGTGGCTCCTATCTTGACATTGAGATGAGGATATCCGATTGAGTTTCTTACCTGGTCATAGTTTCTGCCTGCTGCGAACATGGCAAATGAGCTGATAAAAGGTACCTTGCCGCATGTGGCAAGTCCTGCTGCGATTCCTGTCATATTGCACTCTGCGATTCCGCAGTCCCAGTGGCGCTCAGGAAACTCCTTCTGGAAGATACAGGTCTTTGTGGCACCTGCCAGGTCAGCATCGAGTACAATAAGGTCATCGTGTGCTTTTCCAAGCTCCACGAGTGCGTTTCCGTAGCTATCTCTTGTAGCGATTTTCTTTACTTCTGACATAATGCTTCACCTGCCTTTTCTAAGTCTGCCATTGCGATCTCATACTCCTCATCGTTTGGAGCCTTTCCATGCCATCCTGCGGCATTTTCCATGAAGGATACGCCCTTGCCCTTTACAGTCTTTGCGATAATGGCTGTAGGCATGCCCTTTGTCTCGCGGGCTTCCTTGAAGGCTGCCCTGATCTGGTCAAAATCATTGCCGTCGATATTGATTACGTGGAAATTGAATGCCTCAAACTTCTTGTCGATCGGGTATGGTGAGCATACGTCCTCAACAGAGCCGTCTATCTGGAGGTTGTTGTTGTCAACGATAACTACAAGGTTGTCGAGCTTGCGGTGGCCTGCCCACATGGCAGCCTCCCAGATCTGTCCCTCCTGAATCTCGCCGTCTCCTGTGAGTGTGTATACACGGTAATCCTTCTTGTCATATTTTCCTGCTGCAGCCATTCCTACTGCGACAGATACACCCTGTCCGAGAGAGCCGCTTGACATATCAACGCCAGGGATGTGCTTCATATCAGGATGTCCCTGCAGATATGAGCCTGTATGACGGAGTGTCTTTAAATCCTCCTTTGGAAAATATCCTTTCTCTGCGAGTGTAGAGTAAAGTCCCGGTGCTACGTGTCCCTTTGAGAGCACGAAACGGTCCCTGTCCTCCCATTTAGGATTGGCAGGGTCTACATTCATCTCCTCAAAATACAGATATGTAAAAATATCTGCTGATGAAAGTGATCCACCCGGATGTCCGGATTTGGCACTGTGAACTGCTGTCACAATGTCCTTGCGAATTTCATTCGCCATCTTCTCAAGTTCAAGATTGTTCATGATTGCTTCCTCCATATTATTAATTCAAAAATCTTCATTTTCATTATATAGCTGTACAACATTCTTGATTCTGTCATATGGTGAGAGAAGATCACTGATAGAACAGTCATGGTTTAATGTATCAATGAGGTATGCGATGTATTTACTCATGTCACAGCTGATATAATACTCCTTAGAGAGAAGCTCAGGTGACTGGTAAATGAGGTTTGTTGTAACTACTCTGTAGATGAGACCTTCCTCGTAAGCCTTGTCAAATGAATCAAAGCCGTTTGTGAAGAGACCGAATGTAGAAACAACAAAGATTCTGTTAGCTTTACGCTTCTTGAGCTCTCTTGCTGTATCAATCATACTCTCGCCTGAAGAAATCATATCATCGATGATAAGAACATCCTTACCCTCTACATTTGTTCCGAGGAACTCATGAGCTACGATAGGGTTACGTCCGTCAACGATACGGCTGTAATCACGACGCTTGTAGAACATACCCATGTCCACTCCGAGTACGTTTGCAAGGTAGATAGCACGGTTTGTAGCACCCTCATCAGGAGAGATAATCATGAGATGATCAGCGTCAATAGTGATATCCTTTACGTTCTTTAAGATGCCCTTGATGAACTGGTAAGAAGGCATTACATTCTCAAAGCCGTTAAGAGGAATAGCATTTACCACACGAGGGTCATGAGCATCGAAGGTGATGATATTGTCTACACCCATGTTGATAAGCTCCTGAAGAGCCAATGGACAGTCAAGAGACTCACGGCCTGTACGTCTGTGCTGACGGCTCTCATAAAGGAAAGGCATGATAACTGTGATTCTTCTTGCTTTTCCACCGGCTGCAGCGATAACACGCTTTAAGTCTGCATAGTGGTCATCAGGTGACATGTGGTTTGTCTGACCGCATACTGTATAGGTAAGACTGTAGTTTGTTACATCTACCATGATGTACAGATCATAACCACGAACTGACTGGTTGATAACACATTTAGCCTCGCCAGAACCGAATCTAGGCGTAGAAGGCTTGATAATATAGCTGTTTTTGTAGTAGTCCTTGAAAGCACTCTCGTTAGCATGCTGGTGCTCTCTGTGCTCTCTCCAGCCCTGTAAGTATGCATCTACCTTCTGGGCAAGACCTATACAACTGTCAGTTGCAACAAGTCCAAGTGTACCGGTTGGCATAGTCTCCAAAATTCTCTCATCGTTTGGCATTGTTATTTTTCCTCTCCCTAATATAAACTAATTCGTTTGTTTGTGAATACTATTTACTATAAACTCTATAGAATCTTTTCTTTGTTCATTTAAATGTTTATTAACATCATCATAATTTATTTTTTTATACATATTTTTATTCTCTACATCTTCTCGAGTTTTAATATATCTTTCTTGCATACCATAAATCTCTAATAAATCACTCAACCTAGAGTTCATAGATGATATACCACTATCATCCAATCTTGGAACAACCCAAAATTCTTTGTTAAAGATTATAGAAAAAACCGCCGCATGAAACGAATCAGTTATTATGATCTTTGCATTAGCAATATAATTTATAAAATCATCCGGAGAATATTCTACAATTTTATAATCTCCATAATCTTTATCCTCATCTCTGAAATAATTTATTGCATGAGCAAAATTAACAATAGACAAATTATTTCTTTTGGCTGTCTTCTCTGCAATAATTCTGTTTTCCTTATCTTTTCCCAGAAAATAAGTAAACACATATGGGCTTTTACATTCCAATTTTTCTTTATTTACAAATTTATTCCACTCATCTTTTTCTAACAAAAGTGTTGGGTCTAAAGTAACTGTAGATTCAATTTTTCTGTTTTTCAAAAATGCATTTGCAGTTTTTTCCCTAACAGATATTGCGTCAAATTTTTTTAAATAATCTAAATCATTTATAAACCACTCTTTAAAATTATTATGTTTTCCAATACTGGCTGCGTATGACATTTTAAGAATTGCATTTGGCACAAATGAAAGCATATTAATCTTCATATAATCTTGTGATATATAATCATCATTCCAAATTTGATCGCTACCAACTATGTATCCATTATATAATCGCAAGCTCTCACTAATGTTATATATATCGTACACCTCATTACTATGAGGAATCTTATCCATGAACTGCTCCATTAATTTTTCACGTACTAATAATTCATCCTGTATAAGTTTTCTTCTCTTTTTTAAGTTACTATTATTTATAGTAACTTTTGCCTCTTTAATTGGGTTTTTTATAATGTGACATATTTTTCTACTTACTTTATTCTTGAAAGTTATATACTCTCTCTTATAATGCCAAACTCTAACTTGTTCTGACTCAATGTTTAAATTAGAAAGTACTTTTTGTAATGCATATGCTTGCAATAACCCTCCAATATTGTAATTCTTATAATATAAAGTAATTATACCTATCATAGTTTCATTTTCCTTACACATCAAACAGTTATTAATTTTCTCATCGCAATTAAAATTTCCGGGTTTAAAACGTATATTCTCAAATATATATTATACTTTTTTCTAAGCATATTTTTATTTTTACATAAATAGTTAAGTATGTCTTCTTCTACATGCACTTTCAATTTTACACCAGATATAAGCTTTTTCATATATAAATCAGCCATTAGTACATCATATCCAGTGTTTTTTACCAAACTTTCTCCCAATAACAATTCGATACTTCGTGCTGCCTCAATCCATAATTTCATTGTTTTATTACTTATTTTGTGACTAATACTCTCATTATTCGTACAATTATAATGATACAGCACATTATTTACATATCCTATATTACATATGTTTATAACATACTGGCAGCAAAAATGCATATCCTCCCACATAATGTATTTGCTTTGAAATTTTATATTATATTTTTCAATTATGTCTTTGCGAAAAAGTTTATTCCATAAATATCCATAACATAATTTTTTTTCTCCGTCTGAAGCAAACATTCTCCGAAAAGTGGTAATCTGGTCTATATTTTCTATTATTAAATTATCACTATTATTCAGTCGCACCAACTTTTTATCATAGCTACAAATAGATAAATCATTATCTATAATTCCATTGACAAGTCCCTCTATATAGTTAGACTCAACCATATCATCAGCATCAACAAAACATATATAATCACCATTTGCATGACTTAGCCCAATGTTTCTAGCCTCACCTGCTCCATTATTTCTTGTATGAAATACTTTAATATTATTATTCTTCTTTGCAAAACAATCACAAATTTTCGAAGTTTCGTCCGTTGAACCATCATCAATTACTATAATTTCATAATTGCTATAAGATTGTTTTATTAAACATTTTAAACATAAATCAATATATTCACTTGCATTATATGCTGGAACTATTATACTTACACTTTTATTCATTCTTAAAACCTACTTACCTTATTCTAATCACAAACCCACGCTCTTTAACTTGCAATCTAAAGAACAATATATCAAAGAATAATATTCCAACAATATTATAAATCATTGCCCTTGCAAAAATTAACTCAAAAAATTTATTTGAGAAAAAACAAAATACTATTGCAAAAGCAATATACGAATATAGTATCAAATGATAATCAATTCTATTATTATCAGCTTGCATTTTTACTTTGTTATAAATTTTCTGGCAAAAAAAGCCTAAAATAAACATAACAAAAAAAACACCTCCAATGCCATAATCATAATATAATGGCATAAACTGTGTATATACATTACCAAGAATTTTTCCATTATTCCATCTATATTTGTACAAATTAGGAAGGTCAAATATTTGTTTTCCTGTTAATTCATTCAGCCATGTGTACGTATTCATAAAAGTTGCACTTCCAGCTGGTTTTCCATTATTTGTAATATTATCCTTAATAAATAACTCAAGATTTTTTATTGGAGCTCCTAAATAATTAGCAATCAAATCAACCATGGTAAGATCGCTAATTGTTCTTCCTTGTAGTGAAAAAAGCGAGGAGAAAACAACTATTGCCAAATAAAATACTATGAAAAACTTAATAATATTTTTTAAATTGATATTTATTTTTTTCTTTGTCACTCGCTGCTTCTGTATAATAAACATAACAGAAAAAGAGATAGCATACATAAACAGTGTTGTACGTGTACCACCAAGTAGCGAACTGACAATCGAAACTCCAACGTTAAGTATTAACAAAACAGCTACTTTTCTTCTATGAGCAATTTTTCTAGCCAAAACATATAAAAGTATATAATTAGCAGGCATTATCAAAATTCCTGCTATATTTAATATTTGTGATTTATATTCCAATGTGCCCGAACTATTCATACTATAATAATATCCTATTGCATAAGCTAATGAACCGCCTCTGGAATTTCTATATAAATCATAAATTTGAAATAAAACAAATACTAATTGTATTCCAAGATAAATTGTTAATTTTATATTAGAAATATCTACTTCATCAACAGTCGATATTTTCACGTTTGTAATTTCACATGATTTCGTTTTTCTTTTCTTAACAAAAACATACGCTAACCAACAAGCTAAAATAAAGCCTGATAATCCGGAAATAATAACCCAAAACAAACGATATTCACTAAAATTCCATTCATCTGCATATATACAACAGCACAAAAGAGAAATAACAAAGCCTAACGTAATTAAAACCGCAGGTGCAGTGAAATCCCTCTTAAATACAATTGCAGAAAGCACAAATAATCCAAAAACACATATACATAATAAATATATCATTTTTATTCACCCAACTAATCTTCAGTCCCATTTGCAATTCTATGCAATAGTGTATATATTTTCAAATATGGTAATCTAACTTTTAAAGTTCTTTTAAGATAGCCTATCTTCCACTGAGCGGCTGACAAATCTTTCAAGAACTGCTTAGGATGTATAATATAATACCCCATTCCTTTTGTTTTTGACAAATATGCCTCCGATCCATTATTAAAAAACAAGAAATCACCATACATTTCTAAATCTTTTTTACTCGGATTAGTCCCAGTAGAATAAATATAATCAAAATACAGTTCTCTATTATCTCCAATATAATCAGACAATTTACTCAAGCTATACTTTCTCGCAAACTGTAAGGCTCCTTCTTGTATATCTCTTACTCTTAATGCTTCCGGTAGAAGACTTCTATCAATCTCATATTCATAAGGATAGCGTTTTGCAACTACTGCATTATCCTTATGTTCATATTTCATTATTGAGCCACTCTGTTCAAGAAACAGCGTCTCGAATAGTGGTCTAAAGGAAATTTCAATATCATGATCACTATCACTATTTAAACAATCAAATAAATAGCCTTTAGCTTTATATCCTTTTTTACCTAGCTTATTTTTTGACTCCTTTGCTAATCCAAAATAATATCCTATAATATCATTTTCCATATGATTCTCATCTAACGTTTGTACTAAATTACTTTGAATTGAGCCTCCCCATCCTATATCAACTATTGCTATTTTTTTCGAAAAATCAAATTGTTTCAAATACTCCAACAACAAATCATTTTCTGCGATTGCATTTTCGAAGATATCATCTTTTATTTCATTAAATATAGCAACAAACTTTTTTTCATTTACTAAGTTATCTCTTTTCAATACACTATCAAGATTAAATCCATATTTATTGATTATTTTCTTATATTTTAATGGATTCAAACCAAAACTATCTAAAATCTGCTCCATATTAGTAACAGACAGTAACGGTGTTTCACCCATAATTTCTTCCAATGAATTAAATTTAGCATACCTTGGAACTCGTAAGCTTCTTCTTGATACTTCAAAGTATCTGTCTGGAATATTTTTATTATACCCTAATTGGTCGTATACTTTTTTTATAATATATCCATCACGTGCCATAAAGAATACTTCATCTATTTTTTCCTTTTCCATATCCTCATACAACCATTTAGTAAATCCATATAATACAGGACCAAATCTTTCAAATCCAAAATTATAGTAATCACCATTCTCCAAGCTGTGGTAATTGCTTAAAAAAGCGTTAAGATATTCAGAATTATTCACTTTTAAATATTTTCTATCTAATCTATATGTATTTGTTCTTATTTTTAATGCATCGAATTTCTGTTTTTTAGCCATTAAATAGTCAGATACAAAATCATTCCCAATATGTAACGGATTTTTAAATTCATATTTTTCTCTGATGTAATTATATAAATCACCACTATGCTTATTAATATTTAACTCATTAGATATAATCAATTGTTCATAGCCGACTATTCCTGCATTATTAAGTATTTCTTCTATAACATCCCTAGATAAATACATATCAGATACTAAAAAAACCCTTTTATTTTCACACGCATATTTAAAAATAGGTAATATATCCATATTAGCCACACACATAGACAATTCATACTCTATTTCTGCCGTTTTTATTGTTTCTCTATTTAAATTTGTAAACTCGTACTCATCATAAATTTCATCCAGCGTAACCTCTTTTTTTTTCTCTCTAGCTTTTATTTCAGCTTCGACTCTTTTTTTTCTAAAATCATTTTCGCCTAATGTACTCTCAATAACGGAAAAAACATCTTTGGGGTTAGGAACATTTCTTTTTATTAATGTATCAAATATATCAAATGTAATTTCTTGGTGCTTGTCTATTTGCTCAATAACTTTTTCATCTTCTTTGCATATCTGCATGTTATCTAAAAAATACTTTATTTTTGACTTAATCATAATATCTGTCCATTTAAAATTCTATACTTTATTTGCCTTATTTACTGATTTTGATTTCATTCTATAAAATACAGACGACATATTTGTTTTTACAAAGCCAATTAATTTTCCCATTGTAATACATCCAAGTGTCCATCTCATTTTCATTGGGAGCGAAGCAATACTCAATAATTTAGAATTTATTCTTCCATATTTTAAAGCTTCACTACTTAAATCATCATCTAATATTTCCTTAACTAATTTTTTCTTTGTATTGTCATCTTTATTACAGCAAGAAATCTCTTGAACACATTGAACTAATCGTGCTGAATAATATCCATATATTTCGTTCATGATATTTTCATCAGTAACATTCCAATGTTTATATACTCTCAATATATGTTCAAACTGTTCTTTTCTCTTTTGATAAAGCATTCCATCAAAAACAGTTGTCGTTTCCGATCCCTCTCTGGACCTAAAAAAATGATATCCCGAGCTTTTACTTATCGCTACACTCTCTATGTCCATTATAACATCCATGTTAAAATGTAAATCATCCCATTTAAGATTTGGAAATAAAAGTTCTCTATCTCTTATATAATCTGCCTTATATAATTTGTTCCATGGAACAGCCATCATCATATTATCAAAATACTTATGTAGGTTTTTTCTTAATTCATCTTTTGACAGATAATATTTTTCATTTGGTGCAACCGAATATGCCTGACTTTTATTATTCTCATAATATTCCATAGTATAACCAGATACAACTAACTGTGCATTTGTTTTCTTTGCAACATTATAGAGCTCTTGCAAATATGTTTGTTCTATCCAATCATCAGAATCGGGAAAATAAAAATATTCACCACTTGCCTGTGCAATTCCAGCGTTTCTTGCACTAGGTGCTCCTCCATTTTCTTTATGAATAACTTTTACTCTTTTATCCTTTTTTGCGTATTCATCAGCTATTTTACCACACGAATCTGGTGAGCCATCATCTACTATAAACAATTCAAAGTCTTTAAATGTTTGATTTAATATACTATCTATACATTTTTCTAAATAATTCTCCACCTTATAAACAGGTGTAATCACAGATATTTTACACATATTATCATTCCTTCTTTATATTAACTTTTATAACTCAATACTACATAATTCAAGTACTGATGCAATCGTAGTATCCATATCGTAGTACTTGTACTCACCAAGTCTACCACCGAAAATGACATTTGACTGCTTGTCAGCAAGTTCCTTATACTTCGCATATAAAGCACCGTTTTTCTCATCATTTACAGGGTAATACGGTTCGTCACCCGCTTTCCATTCTGATGAATACTCACGGCTAATGATTGTCTTTGGTATATCATTACCATTCTCATCTTTGCCAAATTCAAACCATTTATGCTCAATAATACGTGTCCACGGAGTCTCACGATCTGTGTAATTTACAGCCGCATTTCCTTGAAAGTTTGGAATATCAAGTGTTTCATTCTCGAAACGCACCGAACGATATTCAAGTGTTCCAAGCTTGTATCCAAAATATGCATCAATCGGTCCGGTATATACTATCTTTTCAGCCAAAGAATCAAGTTCTTCTTTATTTTCAAGATAATCTGTATTAAGCTTAACCTCAATGCCATCAAGGATTTTATCAACCATCTTTGTGTATCCTCCAATCGGGATTCCTTGATATAATGCATTGAAGTAATTGTTATCAAATGTTAATCTTACCGGGAGACGTTTAATAATAAATGCCGGAAGTTCTTTGCAGTCTCGTCCCCACTGTTTTTCTGTATATCCTTTAACAAGCTTTTCGTATATATCTCGTCCCACAAGCGAGATGGCTTGTTCTTCAAGATTTTTAGGTTCTCCAGTGATTTCTCTTTTCTGTTCCTCTATCTTTGCCGCAGCTTCTTCTGGCGTTACAACACCCCACATTTTATTAAACGTATACATATTAAAAGGCATTGAATATAACTCACCTTTATAATTTGCCACAGGACTATTTGTAAATCTGTTAAATTCAGCAAACTGTGTGATGTAGCTCCACACTTTTTTATTGTTTGTATGGAAAATATGTGCTCCATATTTATGCACATTTATCCCTTCTTGTTTTTCTGTATAAACATTTCCCGCAATAGTTGATCTCTTATCTATTACAAGAACTTTCCTTCCTTTTTCTTTTGCTTCATGTGCAAAAATTGCCCCATATAATCCTGAGCCAACTATTAAATAATCATATTTCTTCATCACACTGCTCCATCATTTTTTAATACACCTACTGCAGTCTTAAAAATAATTTTAATATCATTCTTAACACTCCATTCCGCAATATACTGAGTATCCAACTTCACCACTTCCTCAAAGTCCGTGATATTACTCCTGCCACTCACCTGCCAAAGCCCTGTCAGCCCCGGTCTGAATGACATTCTGGCTCTGTGATGTGGTTCATACTTTTCCCACTCATCGAGTGTTGGTGGTCTGGTACCTACCAGGCTCATATCCCCTACTAGTATATTGAAGAATTGTGGGAACTCATCCAGGCTTGTTTTCCTGATAAACTGCCCAATTCCGGTTTTCTTCTTTCCGTTTGGCAGCACCTTATTGCCTATGATTCTCGGGTCAAAGTCCATCTTAAACATCATTCCGTCACCCACTTTATTCTGTGCCATAAGCTCCTTCTTTCGCTCCTCGGCATCCATATACATGCTGCGGAATTTATACATCTTGAACTTTCTGCCGTTTCTGCCGACTCTCTCCTGTGAGAAGAATATCGGTCCCGGCGATGCTATGTATATCGCCGGTCCCACAAATATCATGATGATAAGTGTAAACAGGCATCCTACCAATCCTCCGACTATATCCATGCCCCTCTTTACCAGAAGTGCACTGGTGTTGGCATAGTTCACGCTTGATGTGACTACTGTATAGTCGCCTATCTTTTCTATCTGCTTGTAGCCACCCTGGGCTGTGCCGTTTTTGGCTATTCCTGTATGTACTGCAATTCCCATCTCAAGGAATATATCCGCCATCCTCTCCGGATATTCATCCTCGCTACACGGCGGGATAAGCACCTCATCCACCCACTCATCGCACGCATAGTCCACTATGCCATCGTGGTTTGCAACTATCGGTATGCCGCATATAGTCTTACCCTTCAGATCTGTATCCAGCGATGCCGCTACTATCTTTGTATAGCCTATACAGCTTTTTTCCACTGTGCGCAGTGTATCACGAAGCATAGCATCAGGTGCTATGACAAACAGCGATTTTTTTGATGCTCCAAAGCCCTTTTTCTTAAGGATGCTCTTGAGTGCCACCCTTGCTATATATGTCATTGTCACATAGATTGGAAACATGATATAAAATGATAATCTCGAGTATATATCAGCCATCTGCGTGGTGAACAAAAATAATGCTGTCACCAGAAATACAAGCACTGCATGCTTGCAGGTCGATATAAATTCATCCAGATATCCGCGTTTTAGGACATTCTTGAATGAGTCTGCCATTATCTCCACAAAGAAATCTATCAGAAGAAATGCTACCCCCAGTATACGGTAGTCCTTGTCCATGTATGGGTTATTAAAGCCGAAGCGTATCACATATGAAATAAAAAATGCTATAACAATGCATGCGATATCTATAAGCATAAAGTCTATATGCTTTGTCCATCCTCTGCCTTTCTTTCTGTACATTCTTTCTAAATTCTCCTTGTGGTATCTATTATTTCCCTCTATACCTACTCGAGGGAGGTACCTTGGTACCCCCCCCGAATTATTTTTGTCTGTTATATTTTCTGTTTGTTTTATTCGGTTATTTGTATCTTTTTCTGTATCTAATCAGGGTTTTTCAATAATATATTTTCACCCATTTTTAATTCTTTGTCAATGAATATTAGGTTTTCTTTATAATTTTTGACACATTCGCTAATCGCAATGGTATTACAACACCAATAATTATACATTATTTTAAAGCATATAGCTCTTTTTACTCCTCAAACAGCCTCTGCTTCCTCTCTATCATCTCATCAATCCTTGCAATATACTGCCCTACATCCTTGACATTCTCGCATCTATCGATGCGGTGTGTACCGTCCGAATTTGGTACGGGCCAGACACGCTTGGTGCTTGCTCCTGCGCCGCACGCCACGATAGTCTGTTTTTCCTCCATTATCAATATGTTGTATACACCAGCCTTGCCCCTTGCTGCATAGCCCACGTTCTCCATATTGCCTGCCATGCCCTTCTGCCTGTAGAGGTAGTATGGCTCAAGCCCCATCTGCTTACAGTAGGCTGCGCAGAGGTCCATATGCTCCTGGGTGTTGACCATCTGCATATCGCTGTAGCGGTCCTTGAAGATGGTGAGTCTTGCAGCTCGCTTTACTGCGAGCGAGTGGATGGTGACGTTGTCAGGTGCCAGCTCCTTCACGAGCTCCATTGTGTGCCTTACATCATCGAGTGTCTCCTCGGGAAGTCCCATGATGAGGTCCATGTTTATGTTGTCGAAGCCAAGTTCACGCGCAAGCTTGAAGCTGTTTATCGTATCATCTACAGTGTGGTGTCTTCCTATTATATCAAGTGTCTGCTGCTTCATGGTCTGCGGATTGACTGATATACGGCTGATGCCGTTTTTCTTTAGTGCCAGGAGTTTTTCTCTCGTGATAGAGTCCGGTCTGCCCGCCTCCACAGTAAATTCCAGACAATCCTTTAAATCAAAGCTGCATTTAATTTTTCTGATAAGCCTGTCAAGCTGTGCAGGGCTTAGGGTGGTCGGTGTACCGCCTCCTATATAGATGGAGTTTAGCTTTTTGTGGTAGAACTTCTGCGCTGTGTAATCTATCTCCTTCTCGAGTGCGTCGAGATAATCATCTACGCGGTTTTTCCACACGCCGAGCGGATATGATGTAAACGAGCAGTATGCACAGGTGCTCGGGCAGAATGGTATGCCTATGTACAGGCTGTAGCCGTTGTCATAATCCACCCTATCGAGCAGTGCCTTCTCGCGCTTTGCTATGCCTATTGAGAGGTCGATTTTCCCATCGCTTGCGAGATAGGTTTCCTTCAGATAGTCGTAGGTTTCTTTATCGCTCATGCCGTCCTCTATGCATTTCATGGCTATCTTGGTTGGTCTGATGCCTGAGAGTGTGCCCCACGGAAGGCTCTTTCCTGTGCCCTTTTCTATCATTGAATAGAGGACAAGCTTGAGGCGGTTTTTGGTCTCCTTGCGGTCTGTGCCATTCACAGATATTTTTGTGCAGATACTTTCTCCGGCTGTATTAATGCCACTTTCGTCGGCTTGCTGCATATCATCTGTCATGAAATTACTTCCGCTAACCTTATTTACAGTCCACTCCACCGCAATCTCTTCACCCACATAGTCTATCTTAAATACCTGTGAGGCATCCGCAAATTCCTTTACACCATCATCTGTCATCTCGTGGTGTGTGCAGGCCAGGTTCTTCCCTTCCACCTCATCAGGTGAGCAGCTATAGTACATCTGCACATCCTCCTGTGGGAAGAACTCCTTGAGCAATGAGTGCACATCGTATTCAAAATCCGGTTTATTAAATACTACTACTATCATAAGTAAGGGTTATACATCCTCTCGTTTTCTATGGTTGTTGTGTCGTTGTGGCCCGGGTATACCTCTGTATGCTCAGGCAGTGTCATGATCTTTTCCTTCACTGTGCGCACGAGGTCTGACATGCTGCCGCCCTTGAAATCCGTACGTCCGATTGAGCCGCAAAACAGCGAATCTCCTGTAAAGATCACGTCCTCATACGGGAAATAATAGCAACAGCCGCCCGGTGTATGACCCGGTGTGTGAAGCACTACTATGTGAAAGCCTGCGATGTCAAGCTCCTGCTTGTCCTTCAAAAATACATCTGCATAGAAGGTCTTTGACTGGCCCATCATGTAGCTGACATTAAGCTGCGGGTCGTCGAGTGTGGCTCTGTCTGCCTCATGGATATATATTTTGATGCCGTAGCGGTCTGCAAGCGGCTTTGCATCCGTGGCATGGTCAAAGTGTCCGTGTGTGAGCAGTATTGCTACAGGCTTTGCGCCTGATTCATCCACTTTTTTTGCGAGCTGTTCTGCACACGCGCCCGGGTCTATTATTATCATTTCCTTTGTCTTTATGTTGGTGACAAAGTAGCAGTTGGTCTGCACCGGTCCCACTACGAAGTGGTCTATCTTCATATTTACCATATGGGTATACTCCTTATATTTTATATGCTTCACGCAAGAACCACCGGGATTTAGCCGGTGGTCCTCTCTACGTCTATTACACTTTCTATCTGTCTGAGCTTCTCCACGAGAACCTTTATCTGGTCCCTGCCTCTGATATTGAAAAATACCTCGATTGTAGCGATGCCCTGCTTGCTGGTCTTGGACTGGATTCCACTGATATTGATTTCCTTCTCGGTAAATATCTTGGTGATATCTACGAGCAGTCCCGGCCTGTCATGACAGAATATCTTCAGGTCTGCCTGATACTCGGCACCGTTGTCCATGAGGGCTGTATCCTGCCACTCTGCTTCTATAAGCCTGTCCTTTTCTATCTTGGACAGGTTGATGATATTCACGCAGTCTGTCCTGTGGATGGAGATACCGCGGCCTCTTGTGACAAAGCCCACGATCTCGTCTCCCGGAACAGGATTGCAACACTTCGAGAAATGCACTGCCACGTCATAGAGCCCGTGTACCACAATACCGCTCTTTGACTTGTGCTCCGGCTGTGTGCCTGCTGCCGCCTGCTGCTTTTCCGCAATGCTGCCAAGCACATCTGCATCTGTCACAGGCACCACATGGTCCTTCTTGTACTCGTCGTACATCCTGTTGACTATCTGGCTCTCCTTGAGTCCGCCGTGGCCGACGGTTGCAAGGCATGAGTTCCAGTCGTGGAAGCCGTATTTGCGGCGTATTTTCTCCTGATACTCAGGCTTGTTTACCTCTGCAAAGTTGATGCCCTTTGCCTTGGCATAGGCTGCTATCAGATCCTTGCCGTGCTGTATATTCTCCTCCTTGAGCTCACTTCTGAACCACTGGTTGATCTTGTTCTTGGCCTGTGTGCTCTTTACGACCTTGAGCCAGTCACGGCTTGGTCCCTTGGAGTTCTGTGAGGTGATTATCTCTATCTGGTCACCGTTTTTGATGACATAGTCTATCGGCACCAGCTTGCCGTTTACCTTGGCACCGACCATCTTGTTGCCGACCGCAGAGTGTATGCTGTAGGCAAAGTCTATAGGTGTGGAGCCCTTTGGCAGGTTCTTTACATCGCCGGACGGTGTGAATGCAAATACATTGTCGGAGAATAAATTTAAATCACTCTTTAATAAAGTCATAAACTCCTTATTATCCGACATGTCCTGCTGCCACTCGAGTATCTGGCGCAGCCAGCTGAGCTTCTCCTCCTCTGTGACAGTGGTGGTAGTGGCATTGCCGTTGTTTGTTTCCTTGTACTTCCAATGTGCCGCGATACCGTACTCAGCAGTACGATGCATCTCGTAGGTACGAATCTGTATCTCAAACGGCTGTCCACTCGGGCCTATGAGCGTCGTGTGAAGCGACTGGTACATGTTCTGCTTCGGCATGGCGATATAGTCCTTGAAACGGCCCGGTATAGGCTTATACTTCTCATGTATGATGCCAAGCACTGCGTAGCAGTCCGGTATGGTATCCACCAGAATCCTGATGGCAAAGAGATCATATATTTGGTCTATCGTCTTGTCCTGATTGACCATCTTCTTATATATACTGAAGAAATGCTTTGCCCTGCCGTATATCTCAGCCTTGATGCCGGCATCTGAAACATACTTCTTGACATCGTTTACCAGGCCCTGGATGTAGGTGTCGCGCTCTGTCTTTCTGAGGGCTACCTTCTCTACCAGATCGTAGTAGGCATCCGGATAGAGGTACTTCATACAAAGGTCCTCGAGCTCTATCTTTATCTTGCTGATACCAAGTCGCTGTGCGATAGGGCAGTAGATATCCTGTGTCTCTCTGGCGATACGCTGCTGTGCCTCCTTTGACTGGTACTTGAGCGTACGCATATTGTGCAGTCTGTCTGCCAGCTTTATGAGGATGACTCTGATATCCTTTGCCATGGCGAGAAACATCTTGCGCAGATTCTCAGCCTGCATCTCAAGCCTGTCCGCATTCTTGTCCTTCGGATCCTTGGTGCTGTCTGTCAGATGCAGGTGTTTTAACTTCGTGACGCCATCCACCAGATGTGCGACATCGTCTCCAAACTCCGCGCGCATCTCATCCATGGTCATGATGGTATCCTCCAGCACATCATGGAGCAGTCCTGCTGCAATGGTTTCCTTATCCAGCTCGAGCTCGGCGAGTATTATGGCAACACACAGCGGATGTATGATATAAGGCTCTCCTGACTTACGCGCCTGCCCCTTATGGGCATCATAAGCTACCCTGTAGGCTTTGTCCACAAGGCTCGTGTCATCCGACGGATGGTACTTTTTGATTTCCTTTTTAAGCTCATCGTAAAGCTCCTCTGGGCTCGTAAAATCCTTTGTTCCCCTTATACCGCTGGTATCTGAGCGAAATTTGTCCGCTATTTTTTCTAATTCTTCTGTTGAGTAATCTGCCAATAGTCTCACCTCGATTGTAGTGTATCTTTAGTAGCCATTATATTTTATTTCTTTAAAAATTGCAATCTTATGTTGTTAGCCGATAACCATCTTTACTCCGCCATACATGCCTGCTGAGTTGCCGAGTGTGGCAAGCTTGATCTCTGTCTCACGGCTTGCATGGAAGGCATACTCTTTATAGTACTTTGCTGCTGTGTCGATGATGATACTGCCTGCCTTTGAGAGGCCTCCGCCTACAACAAATACCTCAGGGTCCATGACGCATGCTACTGCTGCCATTGCCTTGCCGAGAAGCTTCATAGACTGCTCTACAGCCGCAATGCCCGCTGCATCTCCTGCCTTTGCCGCATCGCATACATCCTTGGCTGTGAAGCCTGCATTTAAATCAAGCTTTGTTTCCACATCCCTGTGTGCTGCAATGTATCTCTCTGCTACTCTTACAAGTCCGTTTGCTGATGCATACTGCTCTAAGCAGCCCTTCTTGCCGCAGCCACAGCACTCTGACTCATCATCTACCATAGGCATATGTCCTATCTCTCCGCCTGCTCCGTTTACTCCGGCTATGATTTTGCCCTCGCGGATGATTCCTCCGCCTACTCCTGTGCCGAGTGTGATCATGACTACGTCCTGATGGCCCTTTCCGCCACCCTGCCACATCTCACCAAGTGCAGCTACGTTGGCATCGTTTCCGGCCTTTACCTTGATGCCGCCGCACAGCACTGAGAGTGACTGTGCCACGTTGAACACGCCCCAGCCGAGGTTGACACACTTCAATACTGTTCCGTCATCCTTTATCGGTCCCGGCACCCCCATGCCTATACCCTCGATGTCACCCATCTCGATGCCGTGCTTCTCGTTATTCTCCTTGATGGATGCTGCGATATCAGGCAGAATGAGCTCGCCGGAATTCTCTGTGCGTGTAGGAATCTCCCATGTATCGACAAGCTTTCCTGTGGTCTCGAAAAAGCCTATCTTTACAGTTGTTCCACCTATATCTACTCCGTATGCATATTGTTTCATTTTTTCGTCCTCCAAATCGTTAAACTATGTTTATATTTTATTGCCTAATTGCATATTTTTCAATGTTTTTCATTGTTTTTTTTAAATCCGTAATTTTGCCTCGAAAGCCTCATAAAAAGTGGCTTCATAGAAAAGATAAAACTTCTGCGGCTGAAATTATAGTTTATGACCATGAGCACGTCATCCTCATCGACCAGTACATTTCCATCCAGGTCCATCACATATGTGGAAAGGCTGAGGTCTTCCTGCCTGAAAATACTCTCACAGATGGTGATTGTGGCATCCAGTTGAAAATGTGCTGTACCATATGCTTCGTCAGTATCCTGCAAACCAACAATGTAAACCCTTTTATCAGGCCACATGACTTTTATTTTTTCCTTGAGTGCATCTGCATATAACGGAAATTCACCTGCTATTATAGCTATATCCGACTTATCGCCTATCGCCCTCTCAAGCCCATCATAAGTCAATTCCAGATTAAATATCCTGTCCTCCTTCGCTTTTCCCATAACTTTGTGAAGTGCATCATCTAATGCCGCCATAACTGTTTTTGAGCGGTTTTCTTCCCCGCGATATAGACCTGTGTAGTTTATCTCAAATATCGAGCCAAGAAATGTCTCTGCCATATCTGAAAGTCTTTCCTCATCAATATGGTCTAAAAAGAACTTGATCCAGTTCCGCCATGCATAGTAGGTTGGAAATGTATTAATATCCTCCTTTTTTGCCCCCATCGCATGACTTGCCGCTGCTGCACCTACAGATGCAACCTCGTAACCTGCCTCCCTGCACCTGACACACCACTCGGTGTCATCCCAATAGAGGAAATTCTCCTCAGGCATGACGCCAATATTTTCTGCAACCATACGTCTTATCATGAGCGCGCACGCCGGGACTGCATCAGAATATACCACATCAGGCATTGAACCATCCTCTATATGATTTAGATACGTCGAGTCCACGCTGTAATTATCATAATCTATGAACGAGCCATACTGCTGCACATAGTTTTCCTGCCCGGTATGATAAATCTTTGCCGCCGCTATGCCTACCTTCTCATGTGAATCAAGGAAATCCGAAAGTGTTCCTATACAGTTTTCGTCAAGCAGTGCGTCATTGTCTACGCACATCAGATACATGTGTCCCTCTGCCATCGCCACGCGAAGCCCTGTATTGAAGCCACCAGAGCCTCCGAGATTTTCACTGTTTTCGATAAGTGTGAGCCTGTCGCAGCTTCCGTAACACTCTCTTATCAACCTCACCGACTCGTCTGTTGATGCGTTATCCACAACATAGATGTGATAATCCTCATATTTTGATTCAAGAACTGACTGTATACAGTCAATAACATCATTTTGTTTATTATAGTTACATATAACAATTCCTATTTTCGCCATATTTATGCACATTCCTTTCTATCAGGCAACTATTCATTTCTTCTATCTGAATGAATCCTGCCGAGCTACTCCTGCTGCACATATAAAATATATAATGAACTGTCAGATTGAAAGGACATACCTATCTAATCCACCGGTATTTCTCTCATTCCCGATTTGTCCGTTTCTGACAAATCCAAGCCTTTTTGCAAGGCGCACCGATGCCGTATTTTTCTCGTCTATCCGGCAGTAAAGCTCTTCAAAGTCTGTGTTTTCGCGCGCGTAGTCTATGATGAAGCGGCACACCTCCGTGGCATAGCCTTGGTTCCATAATTCCGGCGCTATCATATAGCCCATTTCATCGTGCTCAAGCCCTGCCCTGCCTATCAGCTTACCTGTTTCCTTGGAAAATACAAGCCACATGCCATACTCGTAAAAGCCATACATATTCTCTATATATGCCTTCTGGTATTCAAGCTCTGTCTCGTAGTCGTAAAGCGGTTCCACAAAGTCTGTCATGCCGGGCTTGTCATAGAGCTCATAGAGCGCAGGAAGGTCTGACAGGGACAGCTCACGTATCAGACACCTGTCTGTCTCGCCGATGTCCCATGGGATATGATTATACCGCCTGCGCACCCGCTCCAGATACTCAATATCAAGCTCTGCAAGGCTCTCGACTGCATAGCGCGTGCCGCACTGCGGTTCTCCTACTGATGCTATGCCGAGTGAATCGGCTATTTGCTTCTGCTGCCTGCTTGATACTATCCAGATGCAGTCGGTTAATGTTTCCGGGATTTCTATGTTTTCGATATTTGTTTTCTCTGCGTTATCTGCATATTCTGTGACATTTGTTGTTTCTATAACGTTGATTGATTCAGCAACTGATGTCTTGTTGTCGTACATTTTATGCGTGAAGCTATATCCTGAATTATTTTTTATTTCATACACACACAAATTATTCTGCTGCTCATCTGACAGTTTCTTCTGCAACTCATCCAGTAATTTTTCCAGTAATACACCATACAGTTTTTCCTGCAATTCATCTTGCATTTCACCGGACACCGATGCCATGTCTGATGCATTTCTCCACTCCGGATTGAATATCTCGCCATGATAGTAAAAAGAGGCAAGTTTTGCGCTTGCCTCATCGATAATTATTATCATTAAACTGTCTCCGGCTCCGGATAGTCCACCCCGAAGGTCTCAACTGTAACTGTCTTCATGACCTGAGCCTCAAGTGGTTTGTCCATGTAGTCTGTGCGCACCTCTGCGATTTTGTTTACCACATCCATGCCCTCGATTACCTTGCCGAATGCCGCATACTCGCCGTCGAGATGTGGAGCATCCTGATGCATGATGAAGAACTGGCTTCCTGCTGAGTCAGGTATCATGGTACGTGCCATTGAAAGTACACCGGCTGTGTGCTTTAAATCATTTTTGAAGCCGTTGTGTGTGAACTCACCCTTGATTTCATAACCCGGACCGCCTGTGCCGTTTCCGTCCGGATCTCCGCCCTGGAGCATGAAGCCCTTGATTACACGGTGGAAGCATACTCCGTCATAGAAATTGTGATTGATTAAGCTGATAAAGTTGTTTACTGTGTTTGGTGCGATTTCCGGATAAAGCTCCGCCTTGATTACATCGCCGTTTTCCATTGTGATTGTTACGATTGGATTCTGTGCCATTGTTTTTCTCTCTTTCTTATATAGTATTATGAGGCTTGGAAAATATCCATTCCTCGCAATAATTAAATACCGAATTAATTTTTATCCTGTTAATTTTCAACTGATTTTTACTCACTCAGAGCCTCGACTACCTTTGGAAACTCCATGAAGTGTGAAGCCTTCACCAGTATGGTATCGCCCTCCTTCACATATGAAAGAAGCTCCTGTGTCATGGTCTCTCTATCCTTAAAGTAGTGGATGTCTACATCGGATGATTTCTCCGCTGCTCCGGCTGCATATTCCTTTGCCAGCTCTCCTGCGGCAAAAAGTGTATGGATATGGTTCTCTCCAACTGCCTCGCCTACCTCATGGTGCAGCTTTTTCTCATCGCTTCCCAGCTCGCCCATGTCTCCAAGCACTGCTATTGTCCTGCCCTTTGCATGTGAAAGCACCTCGATAGAGGATTTCATGGATACAGGGTTTGCATTGTAGCAGTCATCTATCACTGTCATGCCATGGGTTTTGATAAAATTGGTACGACCTGCGATTGTCTCTGCTTTCTCTATTCCTGCCTTTATCTCAGCTATTGTGAGACCAAGCTGCAATCCGACAGCCGTTGCTGCCATGGCATTGTATACATTGTGCTCTCCCGGGATGTGGATGTGTGCATCAAACTCTCCCTCCGGTGTAACAAAATGAGCCTTCATGCCGTCGAAGCCCAGGTTTTCAATATTTGTGGTATATACTGATTTGTGAACGTCCGAAGCTGCTTCCTTACCATAGTATATGGCAGGCTTTCCATTTACATTCTGCACTGTGGCCAGCTTGTCGTCATCTGCATTGAGCACTGCGACTGCGTCAGGCATCATATGCTCAAAACACTCTGTCTTGGCTTTAAGTACGCCATCCCTGTCGCCCAAAAACTCCAGATGGCAGTAGCCGATATTGGTGATGACCATGACATCCGGGCAAGACATGGTAGAAAGCCTGTGCATCTCGCCAAAATCAGATATGCCCATCTCAAGTACTGCTACCTGATGGCTTTCCCTGATTCCGAAAATGGTGAGCGGCAGGCCTATCTCGTTGTTGAAATTGCCTGCGGTCTTGTGAACGCTGTATTTCTGCTCAAGAACTGATGATATCATCTCCTTGGTGCTGGTCTTTCCAACACTTCCGGTGATACCCACTACCTTGATATCAAGACTTTTTCTGTAAAATGCCGCGAGCTTTTTCATGGCTTCTGTGGTTGATTCAACAAGCACATATGGCCCCGCCGGATCCGTAAGCTCATGCTCAGAGAGCACGATTGCCGCTCCCTGCTCAAACACAGCATTGATGAATTTGTGTCCGTCCACCCTTTCTCCCTTTATCGGAATAAAAAGATAGCCCTCCTTCACCTGTCTGCTGTCTATGACTGCGCCGGTGATTGTCGTATCAAGCAGTGTCTCATCGCCTATGTATCTGCCCTCGCAGGCCTTTGCGATATTTGCAAACGTAAGATTTTTCATGTACTTATCAGACATGCTACACCTCATATTTTTTCAAAGATATGTCAATCAGATGCTCACAGAGCTGATTAAAGCTCATACCGATAACTGCTGCCTCCTGTGGCAGAAGACTGGTCGGAGTCATGCCCGGCAGTGTGTTTGCCTCAAGGCAGAACATCTCATTTTTGTCGTTGAGCAAAAAGTCTGAGCGTGAATATGTGTCAAGCCCGATAACACGCGCAACCTCCTCTGCGTAGTGCTGCATATCCTTTGTCACCTGCTCAGGAAGCTCGGCCGGACATGTCTCAACTGTGCTGCCCGCCTTGTATTTATTCTTGTAATCGTAGAAGCCCTCCTTCGGTGCAATCTCTATAATAGGAAGAGCCTTGCCCTCGATAACGCCGACAGAGAACTCCCTGCCCTGTACAAATTCCTCGATAACCAGCTCATTTTCCCACTTGAAGGCATCGTCAAGTGCCGCCTTGAACTCTGCCGCATCCCTGACGATAGTGACACCGATGCTTGAACCGCCGCAGCATGGCTTTACTACACATGGAAGTGTCAGATCAAGCTTTGTGATGTCATCCTGTCTGGTCTCCCTGGTCATGGAAATGCCCTTTGGAGTAGGGATACCGTTTGCAAGGAAGAACTGCTTTGAGGTTTCCTTGTTCATGGCGATGGCTGAGCTTAAATAATCGCTGCCTGTATATTTGACACCGAAGAGGTCAAATGCTGCCTGAATCTTTCCGTTCTCTCCGTTTTCTCCGTGGAGTGCCATGAAAACAATGTCCGCCATCTGACACATTTTGATGACATTCGGTCCGAAGAAGCAAGGTGACTGATCCTTTCTGGAAGCCTTTACCTTTGCAAGGTCAGGTGCCTCTGTCGGAATATCACTGACCTGCACGCTTATCTCGTCCGCGCGGTCAAATATGCCTGTCAGATCCTCCTCCCTGTCACTATATCCCATAAATACATCCAATAATATAACTTTGTGGCCGTTTTCTTTGAGTGCCTTAGCTACCATGCTTCCTGTCTTGAAGGAAACATCTCTCTCTGTGCTGAGCCCTCCGGCAAGTACTACGATGTTCATTTTTGTCCTCTTTTCTTTGATTGAATTATCATGCTTTGGCTTAATTAAGCCCAATGCAATGCTTCTTTTTTAAAGCTATGAGTAATCAACATAATTTCTTCAAAATTATAACACTATTTATGCAAAAAAGAAAGACCGGTTGCCCGGTCAAAAAAGAAATTCCCATTTTATTTTAAACTGTGTTAGCTTCCAGCAGCTGTATCATTCTTATAAATACCATCCGCCCGTGCAAATCATCCTGTGAAAGTGATTCTCCGTACTTCAATACTAATAATCGGCACTGATAAAAATTCAGCTCCGGATTGCCAAAAAGCAAAATCCGCAAGGCTGCATTTTCCAAGTAATTGTGTATATTTCCCACCTCGATAAATATATCTACTATATCATCGAGGTTAATAAGTCCTTTCTGTTCATAATAGATTCTTCCCAAATATTTTATCCCTCCATTGACTAGATTTTTCGTAGAACTTCTTTTTTTGTCTTTCTTTTGAAATTTTGTCGCTTTTGCGAAATTTCCCTCTTTGTTTTTGTTGGTGGATTCATTTTTCCATATAATATATCAATATTCTAGGCGCGTTACGCGCTTGTATTTTGAAGATTTCCATTAAAAGCTTTAATATTGATGGGTGATTAGCAGTTTTCGACAAAATACGACATAGGTTTGTGTTTAATTCAGTCGGTTTTTGGTTTATAGTGCGCTTTTTGAGTGTAAAAATTTGGAATGATAAATTTGTACTATATTTTGGTATTTTTACTCTATTTATTTCATTTTTTTTAATATTTGAAATTTATTTAAAAATAATTTTGACATGATTAGAAATGAATGTTAGAATATAGATAACAAAAAGGTGCTACCTATAACAACGGTTCGCCTGATCATTTACTTAGTTAAAATAACCGTTCAGTTTCCAGGCTAGGGCGGTTATTTTTTTGTGGTCTTACTGCCATTGGAACCAATCGCATATCCAAGACCAAATGAGGTTAAACAGACAAAAAAAACCGGCAGCCATTGGCTGCCGGTTTTCGATGAAAGAAAGGTTAAATTATGATGAAAAACAAGAGTTCTAACATTCCGGTTCGATAAGTCCGTATGTATGTCCTTTTCTCTTGTAGACTACATTTACTTCGTCATTCTCTGCATTTCTGAATACGAAGAAGTCGTGGCCTGAGAGCTCCATCTGGATGCATGCATCCTCAGGATACATAGGCTTCATACCAAATCTCTTGGTACGGACAATCTTGATTTCCTCGTCCTCTGCATCGTCTGCCTCCACGAACTCATCCTGGAATATTGCCGGTGCATATTTCTTTGCGGAAATCTTGGTTCTGTATTTGCGAAGCTGTCTCTCGATTACTTCCTCTACGAGGTCAATTGATACATACATATCGTTGCTGACCTGCTCTGAACGGATAACATGTCCCTTTGCCGGGATAGTAACCTCGATTTTCTGTCTATCCTTTTCTACGCTGAGTGTAACATATACGTCTGTGTCCGGTTTAAAAAACTTCTCCAGCTTTGACAGCTTCTCCTCTACTGCCTGCTTAAGCCCCTCTGTTAATTCGATGTTTCTTCCTGAAATTGTTATTCTCATGATGTCCAACCCCTTTGTCGTTTATTTGATACGTTGTCTGTATCATGTAAATATTATACCATAAATTTCGTTTTCATCAATCATTTTTATGCAATTTATATAAAAAATCAAGAGTTTATTTATGATTTGTCGCGAAATCGCTTGATTTCGCTATGATTAGGGATTTAAATGTAACAAAAAACATCAAGTCGGATGATTTTTTATACACTACCCCAGTGCCTCAAGCTGAGAGGAAAGCTCCTCCCATGCCTCCATATCAATAAGGATTTCTTCTTCGAGAGCGTCTATCTCGTTTTGGATTTCCGTGAGCTTTGAGTAGCTTGACTGATACTCAGGCTTCATGAGCTCGGCCTTGAGCTCATCGAGCTTTGCTTCCTTGACCGCCAGGTCCTCCTCGGCCTTTTTGACCTTTTTCTGTATCTTTGAACGCTCCTTGCCCGGGTTGTAGTATGCCTTGCCGGTTGATGAGACAGCCATGCCGCCTGCTGCGCTGTTTGCATTGGTGCCTTCGTCAGGATTTCCTGCTGCGGTGGTTTGTGACGTACCTTGGTTTGCCGCATTGCCTGTCTGGCTGCCGCTGGTCTGACTGCTGCCGTTCTGGCTTATCGCACCTCCAAATATCGCGTTGCCTCTGTATACGTTTTTGCTCTCCGAAGCCTCACGGTCGAGCTTTTCCTGATACTGCTCATAGCCAAACTGATAGAGATTGGTCGTGCCATCCTCGAACACCAGAAGCTGTGTAGCTACCTTTTTCACAAAATATCTGTCGTGTGATACAAAAATCAGCGTACCCTTGTAGTCCTTGAGCATGCTCTCAAGCGTTTCCTTGCCTACAATATCCATATGGTTGGTAGGCTCATCGAGCACGAGCACGTTCGGTCTGGTCTTTAAAATCTTGCAAAGCGCCAGTCTGACCTTTTCTCCTCCGGAGAGCATATTTACGTTCTTGAACACGTCCTCACCTGAAAAAAGGAAGGCTCCGAGTGCATTTCTGGCCTCGGTTTCCGTGAGATTCGGATACTCATCCCAGAAATCATCGAGCACGGTCTTGTTGCTTGTATACATGGCCATCTGCTGGTCGAAATACCCTATCTGCACGTTGGTTCCGAAGCGATAGTCGCCCGAAAGTGCCGGGATTTTACCAACGATAGTCTTTAAAAATGTAGATTTTCCAAGTCCGTTTCCGCCGAGTATGCCAAGCTTTTCGCCTCTTTTCAAATCGAGCGACACTACAGAAAGCGGATGGTCATAGCCGATTGCAAGCTCTGATGTATAAAGTACATCGTTTCCGGTCTCCTTTTCGGGCTGGAAATTGGCATGGAAGGTCTTGTTGTCGTACTTGTCCGGTGCCTCGATAATCACCATGCGCTCAATTGCCTTCTGCTTTGACTGCGCCATGGCTGTCTTGGTCGGCTTGCCCTTGAAGCGCGTAACCATACGCTGCAAGCGCTCTATCTCCTTCTGCTGGGCGATGTGATCCTTCATCTGCTTGTCGTAGTTTTCCTTTTTGCGGGCGATAAAATTGGTATAATTGCCCGGATAGCGCCTTGCTGTGCCATACTCTATCTCGTAGACCACATCGACCACATTGTCGAGAAACATACGGTCATGGGATACGACAACCACTGCCTTCGGGTACGACTTCAGATAGCCCTCAAGCCACTCGATAGTCGTGACATCGAGGTGGTTGGTCGGCTCGTCAAGTAGCAGTATGTCAGGCTTTGACAAAAGCAGCTTTATGAATGCTATCTTGGTCTGCTGTCCTCCGGAAAAGTCACGGATTGGCTTTTTGCGCTCGTCATCAGAGAAGCCGAACTTGCAGATCATGACCTCATATTCCTTCTCATAATAGTAGCCGCCATCGTCCTTGAAGGCCTCCTCCATCGCGGTATATCTGGCTACCTTTTCATCGGAATAATCATGCTCGAGCTCTGCCGCCGCGCGCGCAAGCTCTGCCTTTCGCTCGTCCATTTTCACGAAGCATTTGCGCACCTCCTGCTCGAGTGTCACATCAGGATCATCAAACGCGATCTGCTTCAAATAGCCTATCTCCGGGTTTCCTGCCTTTGCGATAAAGGCACTCTCATCGCTGTCGAGCTTTTCCATATCGACCTCGCCTGAAATGAGCTTTAAAAGTGTTGTCTTGCCACAGCCGTTTCTGCCGACTATCGCTATTTTTTCTGTGTTTCTGATTTCAAAATCTATACTATGCAAAATGACGTCGTCGCCAAATGCGACAGCGCCATTACTTATCTGGTAGAGCATATACTATCCTTTCATGCTTATGCCTGCTGCTTAATTGTTAGCCATAATGTAGTTGACAAACTGTGTTGCAGTACGTCCCGAAATGCCACCGTGGCTGAGCTCCCACTTGTTTGCCTCCCTGCACAGCTCCTCGTCTGAAAGTGTGCAGCCGCTCTTTCTCGCAAGCTCTGTTACGATGTTGAAGAACTCCTTCTGCGACGGCTTTGAGTAGCTGATCGTCACACCAAAACGGTTTACAAGTGACAGCTTCTCCTCAACTGTATCTGAGTGGTGCTTGTCATTGCTGTTGTCCTGGTCATTGCGGTCATTCCAGGTCTCCTTGATCAGGTGACGGCGGTTAGAGGTTGCATAAATCAGTATGTTGTCAGGCTTTGTCTCCACGCCACCCTCGATGACTGCCTTTAGGAACTTGTACTCAATCTCATGCTCTTCGAAGGAGAGATCATCCATATATATGATAAATCTGTAGTTTCTGTTTTTGATTGCTGCGATAATTTTTGACAGATATTTGAACTGATGCTTGTATATCTCAATCATGCGCAGTCCGTCATCATAGTACTGATTGACGATTGCCTTGATGCTTGTTGATTTTCCGGTTCCGCTGTCTCCGAAAAGCAGCACATTGTTGGCCTTTTTACCCTGTACAAATGCCTCTGTATTGTCTGTGAGCTTTTTCTTCTGGATTTCATAGCCGATCAGGTCATCGAGCATGACTGCATCCATATTGTTGATTGGCATGAACGAAAAGCCTCCGTCCAGATGCTCCTCAATCCTGAAGGCCTTGTTGAGACCAAACATGCCGACTCCGTATGCCTTGTAAAAGCCTGTTACCACATCAAAGAACTCCTGCTCGTCCTTAGCTGCCTCAAGCTTTTTGCTAAGTGCCCTTACCTTCTCGCTGACATTGTGATTGTACATAAGGTCTTTTTTCACAATGGCCCTGTAATTGCTGATCTGTGTGAAGCAGTCGATTCCGAGCGCTGACTCGATTGGCTTGAAATCATAATCGAAAAGCTTCTTAAAAATCCTGAAATCGTTTGCCACAAGCCCGTTTACACTGCCATCGCTGGCTCCGACCTTCTCACAGGTGATGGAAAACGGATTCTCACTCATCATAAGGAAGAAAGTGAGATAGTTGTGCCACAGATTGTCGTCAAAGCCATAGTCTGTTGCTACCTTTAGGATTCTCTTGACCTGTGTATTGATGTCGCGCACAAGCTCTGTCTTGTTGTACTCGCCCACCTCAAACTGCTCAAAGAGCTGGCCCAATTTATAAAGTATCTCGTCCTGAGATAAATCTCCGTACATAAGTAATTTTGATATTTCCTGATACATGGCTGTTCCTCCTGGTTTTGCCTTGTTTTCGCTGCTAACAAATTATTATAAACACTGCGCCACGATTTTGCAAGAGCTTGTGTGCCCGGCATGGCGCAGGAGACGCAAAAAGGCGGAGCTAAAACTCCACCTTTATCGTTGTGCCACGCCCTACCTCACTGTCGAGCGTAAGCCCTGCATCATGCAGCTCCACTATATGCTTTACTATCGCAAGCCCAAGGCCTGTGCCGCCGGTCTCCTTCGAGCGGCTCTTATCCACTCTGTAGAAGCGCTCAAAGACGCGCTCCTGCTGGTCCTTTGGTATGCCGATGCCGTTGTCCTCGACCGTGAGGACTGTCTTGCCGCCGAGCTTGTGTACCGTCACATTTACAGTGCCACCCTCGTTGTTGTAGCGGATAGCATTCTGGCATAGATTCTCGACAAGCTCGGTGAGAAGCTGCCTGTTGCCGCGCACCATACAGTCAGTACCGTCAAAATTGAGTGCTACGTTTCTCTGCTCGGCATTCACCTGTAGATTTTCCATGCAGTCCTTGACCAGACCGTATAGATTAAGCTGCTCAAAGCCCTGCTGAGCCTCGCTTGAATCAAGCTCTGAGAGCTTTATAATATCATTTATCAAGGAAAGCAGACGCTGTGCATTTCTTCTTATTTCAGCCGCAAAATGAATCTGCTGCTCCTTTTCGACCATGCCGTTTTCTATGAGCTCCGCGTAGCCGGAGATGGCTGTGAGCGGAGTCTTTAGCTCATGTGACACATTTGCTGTAAAGTCCTGTCTGCTCTTTGCCGCAGCAAGCACGCCCTCATGCTGTATCCTGATCGCGTTCATGAAAGGAACCAGTTCCTTGTACTCGGTCTTTTTCTGGATGACAGAGGCCTGCTCCAGATTGCCTGCCAGTGTCTCGATTGGCTTCATGAGCTTTCGGGTCAGGCTCTTTGCAAGTACCACACATATTCCGACTATGATAACCGTCACTATAAGCATGGCAGGTATACTGCTTGCAAACATGTTCCAGATACTTCTCGCCGCAATAGAGACACGCAGTACTGTTCCATCGTCGAGCCTTATGGCATGATAGAAGGTATTGCTGTTCATGGTGGCTGAGGTTCTCACGCAGTCTCCCGTACCTTTATCAAATGCTGATTCAACTTCCGGTCTATCGCCATGATTTTCCAGTTTTTTCACATCATTTTGATTGTCATACAGCACTGTGCCGTCCTTGTCAATCCAGGTGACGCGAATCCCCTCCACGTCAATCTGCGGGATTTCATCTATATCCTGTTTTAGTATTCCGGTGCTTTCTATTGTCTCTGCCATGACCTGCAGATCTTCCTTTACCTGCTTCTGGAACAGATAATAGTTGATTACTGTCATGGAAATCATGGTGGCAATTGCAACAAAAAGTGCTGTAGCTGCCAGATAGTAATTAATCTTCTTTTTCATGCTGTACGCTCCGCTTATGTATATCAGAAATCATAATAAACATCTGCTATTCTATAACATAGCCCACATTTCTGACTGTCTTTATCCTGCTGCCATAGTCACCCAGCTTGTGGCGGAGTGTCTTTATGTGCATATCCACTGTACGTGTCTCGCCCTCAAAGTCTGTATCCCAGACGCTTCTCATGATGACCTCTCTGGTCATGACTATGCCCTGACTGCCCATCAGAAGCCTCAAAAGCTCATACTCCTTGTAGGTCAAATCAACCGGCTCATTGTTCACTGTAACCGCATGGCGCTCATGGTCAATCACCAGATCATCAAGCTTTAAGAGCTTCGGCTCATCCTTCGCTGTTCTTCTGAGCAGTGCCTTCACTCTGGTGATAAGCTCCATGATCGAGAAAGGCTTTTTGATGTAATCATCTGCGCCTCCGTCGAGCCCTTTTATCATATCCATCTCTGTGGTCTTGGCTGTGACCATTATAATAGGAATATCCTGTGTGGCCGGACGTTTTCTGAGCTTTCTCACGATATCGTAGCCGCTCTCATCCGGAAGCATCACATCAAGCAGTATGAGGTCCGGTACGAGCTCATCCAGCTTCTTGTAAAATTCCTTTGCGTTTTCAAATGCACTGGCGATGTAATTACTGTTTTTCAGAGCAATTGTCTCTATCTCACGTATGCTCTCGTCGTCCTCTACAATATAAATAAGTGCCATAGCTTTCTCCATTTCAAAATCTTATGTAAAATTTTTACCTGTTCTTTACTTTCGATTATACATTACTAATGTAAAACAGACGATGGTTTTATGTAAAATTTATGTAAAATCCATCGTCTGTATTAATTTCATCTTTGTATTATTACGATTTAATTTTCCGATATAATAATTAAATCATGACTTACGAACCTTGTCATCAAGTGCAAATTCAACCCACTCAGCAATATTTGTTGCATGGTCTCCGATACGCTCGAAGTATTTTGCAACCATGAGAAGGTCCTCTGCCTGCTCACCATCCTCAGGATGCTCCCTGATGAAATCAATAAGCTCTGCCTTTACCTTATCAAAAAGCTCATCCACCACATCGTCCTGCTTCATTACTACGTGAGCCTTGTCATTGTTCTTCTCAACATATGCCTCGATTGCCCTGATAAGCATAAGCATCGTCTCTGAAGCCATGCTCTTGACATGCTCTATATTGACCCTGTATGGCTTGTCACTGCTCATCAAAATGGTCATCTCGCTGATATCGGCTGCGTGGTCTCCTATACGCTCCATATCAGTAACCATCTTCATCGCTGCAGAAATTGTTCTAAGGTCTCTTGCTACAGGCTGCTGCTGCATGAGCAGATTAAAGCACAGGCTTTCTATCTTTTTCTGCTCTCTGTCTATCTCTGAATCGCCCTCCATGATTGCCCTGGCGCTATCGGCATCCTGATGTATAAATGCTTCGATTGCCTTCTGGATTGACTCCTCAATCATGCTTCCCATGTGCATCATTTCTTCATTCAAATTCTTAAGCTGCTCGTCGAATTTCGATCTCATTAACCAAACCTCCCTGTGATGTAATCCTCTGTTCTCTTGTCCTGTGGATATGAGAAAATCGTCTTTGTGTCGCCAAACTCAACCATATCTCCTACAAGGAAGAAGGCTGTATCGTCCGATACACGCACTGCCTGCTGCATGTTATGTGTTACAACTACAACTGTGTACTTTTTCTTTAAATCCTCCATGAGCTCCTCTATCTTTGAAGTAGAGATAGGGTCGAGCGCTGAGGTTGGCTCATCCATCAAAAGCACCTCCGGCTGTACGGCAAGCGCTCTCGCAATACAAAGTCTCTGCTGCTGTCCGCCTGAAAGTCCCATGGCAGATTTCTTTAATCTATCTTTAACTTCATCAAAAATTGCTGCACCCTGAAGGCTTTCCTCAACTATCTGGTCAAGCGTCTTTTTATCCTTGATGCCATGCACTCTCGGGCCATATGCGATATTGTCATATATGCTCATCGGGAAAGGATTCGGCTGCTGGAAAACCATTCCGACCTTTTTGCGAAGGACTGTTGTATCGACTGATGGTGCATATATATTCTCACCATCTATCTCGATGCTTCCCTCGATTCTGACGTTGTCAACCAGATCATTCATTCTGTTGATACACTTTAAAAATGTAGACTTACCACATCCTGACGGTCCGATCAGCGCTGTCACGCTGTTTTCTTTTATGTCCATATTGACACCATGCAGTGCATGATTCTGGCCATAATACAGATTCAGGTCGCGAACCTGAATTTTGATTTTTTTCTCCATTTGTATCTCCTGCAACATGTAATAAATTTCTTGTCTTCGAGAATACATTATATGGATGCTTTGTAAAATGCTCTATCAGATGTATGTAAAATCTGTGTCAAATTTTTTATAGTCGGCTTTATTAAAGTACTGTCTGGTTAAAGTATTGTATCTTTAATAATTAGAAGCTTGTCCATTATCCTGTCTGCATCAATATTGGAGTAATTGATAATAAACTGATGCCTGTCCTCCTTTGGCTTACTCAGATTGAAATGGGTAATCGCCTGAAGCTTTATGCCTTTTTTCAAAAGCAGTTCTTCAACTGTTTTGTCAGGAAGGTTCGTGTCAAACTGTATGATAAAATGCAGTCCGGAGTCATTTTCTATTACACTGCATTCCTTTTCGGGGAAACAGCTTTTTATGGATGAAAGCACGCTCTGGCGCTTTCTGCCGTAGTGCAGTCTCATCCTGTTTATGTGTTTTTCAAAATAGCCCTCGCTGATAAAACGTGCCAGCGTGTACTGCTCGAAGGTGGATACCGTACATGAGTAAAATGAAAGCCTCCTGTAAAATTCATTTGCCAGATGCTCCGGCAGCACCATGTAACTGATTCGGATGGTGGACGTGAGTGATTTTGAAAATGTATTTATATAGATGACCTTTTCGCACGCATCTATCGAGAGGATTGGCGGTATCGGGTGTCCGTTCATGCGAAACTCACTGTCGTAATCATCCTCTATGATGTATCTGTCGTTGCTCTCATTGGCCCATGCCAAAAGCTCATAGCGGCGGTTCACAGGCATCGTGATTCCAGTCGGGAAATGATGTGTCGGGCTGATATGTGCTATCTGTGCATTCGCTTTCTTTATGAGCTCCACGCTAATGCCCTGCTCATCCATCTGCACCGGCAGGCATTTTGCATTGTTGCACTCATATATCTGGCTGATTTTTTTATAGCCCGGATCCTCCACGCAGTATACCTTGTCCGTGCCAAGAAGCTTCACAAGCAGTCCGTACAGATACTCTGTTCCCGCTCCGACTATTATCTGGTCCGGATCCACATTCATGCCGCGAAACGATGACAAATGGCTCGCTATAGCTTCCCGAAGCTCCCTCACTCCACCACACGGTGACACCGACAAAAGCTCCTTTTCCCTAAGGGATATCGTCTCTCGCATGAGCTTTGCCCATATGGAAAACGGAAAATTGTCTGAATCTGTCCGGTTTGACGAAAAATCAAATATGCTTTCGTCCTGCTCCGGCGGCAGCTTTATGCTAAGCTCCTTCTGTACCGGTGCCTTGATTACCCTGATATCTGACACATCGGCTATGAAATAGCCCCGCTTTGGTCTTGCAAACATATAGCCCTCGCCTATCAACTGGTCATACGCATTTTCAACCGTAATGGTACTAACTCCCAGATTCTTGGCGAGAGTACGCTTTGATGGCATTTTCTCTCCGGAGCTTAATTTTCCCTGTGATATATCGTTTTTGATGCACTCATACAGGCATTTGTAGAGTGGGCCGTCTGTTTTTGTGAGGTCGTAGGTCAGCATTTGATTCACCGCTTTCTGGCATTTTTATTTTCCTTATTTTGAATATTTTAATATTACCAGATGTAGCGTAATATTGCAACCATGATATACGGCTGGTGTGAGCAAATGAAGCTCGGTGGCGCAGGTGGCGGGTACACTCTCGTGTTCGCTACGCTTTGCAGCCAAGATACTGTAAGAATTATGCCTTGACGGTTTTCTATGGCAGACGAAACCGTCGCTACTCGCCTTCCATGGCTCGATAGCTCCTTGCCCCGGCTTCCATGCCGGTGCATTTCTGGTTTTCTTGGGCATAATTCAACAGTATCTAAGCAGCTCCGCTATGCGCTCCCACGAGAGTGTACTCGCCGCCTGCGTCGCCTAAATATATTTGCTCACACCTTGCTACTCCCGTCACACCAATGACGCAAAAATCGAACATTAAAAACCAAAAGGAGATTTAACAAATGGAAAACAATAAGAATACTCAATACGAACTCAATAAAGGACTTGCACAAATGCTCAAGGGCGGTGTCATCATGGATGTCACTACTCCGGAGCAGGCTAAGATTGCCGAGGCCGCAGGTGCATGTGCAGTTATGGCTCTTGAGAGAATCCCTGCTGATATCAGAGCCGCAGGCGGTGTTTCAAGAATGAGCGACCCTAAGATGATTAAGGGCATTCAGGAGGCTGTCAGCATCCCTGTCATGGCAAAGTGCCGTATCGGTCACTTCGTGGAGGCACAGATACTTGAGGCTATCGAGATTGACTACATTGACGAGTCTGAGGTGCTTTCACCTGCTGATGATGTGTATCATATCAACAAGAGAGATTTCAAGGTTCCTTTCGTATGCGGAGCAAGAGATCTCGGTGAGGCTCTCCGCCGTATCAACGAGGGAGCTTCCATGATCCGTACAAAGGGTGAGCCGGGTACCGGTGATATCGTGCAGGCTGTCAGACATATGAGAAAGATGAATTCTGAGATTGCAAAGCTTACTTCCATGCGTGAGGATGAACTTTTCGAGGCCGCTAAAAATCTTCAGGTGCCTTTCGAGCTGGTTAAATTCGTTCATGACAACGGCAAGCTTCCTGTTGTAAACTTTGCAGCCGGTGGTGTGGCTACGCCTGCCGATGCAGCTCTTATGATGCAGCTCGGTTCTGAGGGTGTATTCGTCGGCTCAGGTATCTTCAAGTCAGGCGATCCTGCCAAGAGAGCTGCCGCTATCGTAAAGGCTGTGACAAACTTTACAGATGCAAAGCTCATCGCAGAGCTTTCTGAGGATCTCGGTGAGGCTATGGTCGGAATCAACGAGAGCGAGATTAAAATCATCATGGAGGAAAGAGGCAAATAAAATGAAATCAGGACTTAAGATTGGTGTTTTAGCTGTTCAGGGAGCGTTTATTGAGCACAAGCGGATGCTTGAATCTTTAGGCTGTGAGTGTGTTGAGCTGCGCCAAAAATCAGATATCTGTGACATAGACGGACTCGTGCTGCCGGGCGGTGAGAGCACTGTCCAGGGCAAGCTGCTACGCGAGCTTGATATGTTTGACGAGCTTAAGGAAAGAATCGCAAACGGGCTTCCGGTGCTTGCAACCTGCGCCGGTCTTATACTTTTAGCTTCACATATCAGTAACGATGACAACGTATATTTCGGCACTTTGCCCGTCACTGTAAAGAGAAATGCCTACGGCAGGCAGCTCGGAAGCTTTGAGGCAACAGCAAGGTTTGGCAATAGCTTTGATTTTACCATGACATTTATCAGGGCGCCTTACGTGGAAGCTATTGATGACTCAGCCAAGAATGATGTGCATGTGCTTGCAGAGTATGACGGCAAAATCGTCGGTGTGCAGTACAAGAACCAGATTGGGCTGGCTTTCCATCCGGAGCTTGATGATGATACACGGATTCATGAGAGGTTTTTGGAGATGATATCAGGAAATTAAATCACGTCTATATTATTGAAATGTTTGCGTGTAAAGGCCGGGGCAGATGCCCCGGCTTTTTATAACGACTTTTTGTGGTAAAATATAAAATGCATTTTTTTTAATATATGGTATAATAAAATAGTAGAGTGAAAATTATTTTTTAAGGAGGGGTAGCATATGCCAAAAGCTATGTATAATCTTATTGGACAATACATTGAAGAAATCAAAAAAATTTATGGTTCACATGTCAGACAGATTATTTTATATGGTTCGTATGCCAGAGGCGATTTCAGACCCGACTCAGATATAGATATTATGATTTTGGTTGATATGTCAGATATTGAACTTAAATCTTATGGTGAGAAGCTTTCCTATATGACATATGATTTTAATCTGGATCATGACATTGACATAAAACCAATTGCCAAAAGTGAAGAGATTTTTAATAAATGGGTAGTAAATTATCCATTTTATTCAAATATTCATAAAGAGGGGGTTATACTATATGGAGCAGCATGATGTAGAAATTGGTACAAGAAGAGATCTTGTTCTATATAGAATTGAAACCTCAAAGAATGACTTAAAATCCGCAAAGGTGCTATTGTCTATTGATGATTATAAAGGGGCTAATAACAGAGCCTATTATGCAATTTTTCATGCTATAAATGCAGTGCATGCTATCAGTGGAAAAGCATATAAGAGGCACAAGGATGCAATAGCTAATTTTAATAAAGACTATGTTAAAACAGAAATTTTTCCCAGAGAGATAGGAAGAAAAATTGGAATGGCAGAGGAAATTCGTCATGCAAGCGATTATGATGATTTTTATATTGCAAGCAGAGAAGAAGCAGAGCGGCAAATTACAGTTGCAGAAGAATTTATAAATCTTGTCGAAAAATATTGTGAGAAACAGCTCGATTAAAGGCCGGGGCAGATGCCCCGGCTTTTGTTGTTTCTTATGTCTTATAAGTTCAATATATAATATGATTAGACGGTCAATAGGTATCATAATATTGTTTTAAAAAGCCTAAAACTCCAAAGTCACCTTAAAAAGATCACCATCCACAGTCAGCTCCATAGTACCATTCATGAGCTTCATAAGGCTTTCTGCAATGGAAAGCCCCAGTCCGCTGCCCTCTGTATTTCGTGAGCTGTCTCCTCTGACAAAACGCTCCTTGAGCTCATCGCTTGAAATATTAAGCGGTGTAGCTGATACATTCTTGAAGGTTATGATAGCTCCGCTGTCCTTCGGAATGATGTCAATGTACACTCTCGTGCCCGGCTGGGCGTATTTGTTGATGTTGTTCATCAGGTTATCAAACACTCTCCACAGATGTCGTCCGTCTGCCTGAATCATGACAGGCGTAACGTCATTTTTAATAATTAAATCAAGATTATTTTTCTCGAATTTTTCTTCATATTCTCCGGCTACCTGTGATAGCATGACAGCCGCATCCAGTTCCTCCAGCTCTACATTTATGCTCCCCGTCGACGCCTTTGAGGCTTCGAGTAAATCCTGAATTAATTTTTTCAGACGTGATGACTGTCTGTCGAGAACATCAAGATATTCGCGTACTTTCTCGTTATCTATGTCCTCCTTCTGCAACAGGTCCACATAATTGATAATCGAGGTGAGCGGTGTCTTGATATCATGCGACACATTTGTGATGAGCTCCGTCCTGAAGCGCTCGCTCTTCATTTTTTCAGAGACCGCAGCCTCTATTCCATTGCTCACATTGTTCAAATTCTCACCATGCTTTCTGAAAAACAGCATGAGCCTTGATGTATCAACGGGCTGTGAAAAGTCACCATTTGCTATAGCCTTTGCGGCGCATCTTATCCTGTCATACTGCATGATGAATGTGATAAGCAGCGCAAGCTCTATAAGCTTTATAATAAATACAAATCCAATAAGCTCCATGCCAAAGCCTATAAGCTCAAGCAGGCATAAAAAGCCGAATGCCAGCATACTTATCAGAAACAGCGGTACATTTCTTTCTATCCATGAAAAGCCGTATCTGATTGGAGCAAATACCATCCTGTACAGCTTTTTAACAGGCTTCAAGAAAAATCTCACAACATAGTAGCACAGCGTGTGCTTCCAGAACTCATGCGCCCTGATTCTTACATATGTTGTAAGGATTGCTTCAAGCGAAACCATGGTTGCAGCCAGACAAATCAGTGCTACCACCGGAAGCTGCTTTATAAGTAAAAAGCCTGCCGGAAACACCATAAAATCTGCGAGCATTGTCACACCAAGCATTACCTCATATGGTAGCCTGTCATATAATCGTAATTTAATTTCTTCAGACTCTGCGCGTTTTCCGGCAACTACCAGCAGATATCCCGCTGTAATCACAAAACCAAGTATAAATACGACAAACAATACACTCAAATGAGCCTCTGTAAATTCCATGACGTCAAGTAAGCTGTCTGCCTGATTGAAGTAATCACCCTTTGCCTGAAGCTGCTGCGGCAGCTTTGCATACACATAATAGTACCCAGGCTTATCTTCCGTTTGGGTGTATGGATAGTACACAATTCCGGTATCCGATATATTAAAGGTATCCGGTAAAAGCTCATAGCTCTCATTCACCTGCTCCACCACTTTGATAATTTCGTAGCGGTCATAATAAATATCCTCTTTATAATCGTAGTAAGAGCCGTCACTATCAAAGCCTGAATCGCCGTCATCACTCAGATTCATGCCACACTTTATATGATTTCCTTTTTCATCGTAGCACTTTACATTTTTCCACTCGGCAAAGCCTGTAATATCGAGTGACTGGCCTGAAAACAGTTCCTCGTAGGCAAAGTATTTATTTCCATTCTCATCGGTTTTCTCAACTGCCTTATATAAGCCAAGCGAGCTGTTATCGTTAGAGCCTGTCATCACCTTCACCTTTGGAACAACATAAGCTGTGCCATCATTCAGGCACAGATAAAAGAGCCCATTTGTCTTGGAATACATGATTGAGTTGATTCTCTGACTGTCCATATCGCTTGAAGCAGTATCTGACTTCTCATAGCTGCCGCTCATTGCATCCCACACATTTGACAATCTGTTCCACTTTAAGTTCTTTGCCTTGTAGCTAAAAATATAATCCGGATTTGATATTTCATCCACACTTGAATATACCTTTGCTGCATCAGATTTTACATCTACTTTGTCCTCTGATGTTTCATTGCTCTTTACCACTGCGGCCTGCAGGTTGGTATCGTCCATCATCTGCGAAAACGCATTGTCATCACCGGATTCATAGTTGTATACCATCTGTCTGCTATAGGCGGCTGCAATATTCGCATGAATTTCCTCCCTTAGCTGTGCTGTGCTTTGATAATTGTTTGTGTACACTGCAACTATCGTTGTCACAACAAGCCCTGCCGCCATGACCGAGCAGACTATAAATGCCGCAAGCTTAAGCCACGGATTCCTTGATATTTTTTTCATATCATTCACCTTTCATTTTATAGTGCTTCACCTGACAAAGCTGTATCAAGCCTGCACCTATTCAGCGTCAATTTTGTATCCGCGGCCCCAGATGACCTTTAGGTATCTTGGCTCAGCCGGATTTATCTCAACCTTTTCTCTGAGATGACGGATATGTACCGCCACCGTGTTTTCTGTCCCGTATGGCTCATCCTTCCAGACCTTTGAATATATCTGATTCGGCGAATATACCTCGCCCGGATGCTCCATGAGAAGCTTCAAAATATCGTACTCTGTACGTGTGAGATTTGCTGCCTCGCCATCAACTGTCACCGTCTTTGATTTGTCATCCAGCTCGATGCCGCCGATTACCAGCTTTCCTACGCTTGTATTGCCTGCGCCGAGAAGCATGTATCTCCTGATCTGCGACTTTACCCTCGCCTGCAGCTCTACCGGGTTAAACGGCTTCGTCACATAGTCATCTGCTCCGACCGTGAGCCCGAGTACCTTGTCAGTGTCCTCACTTTTGGCAGTGAGCAGTATGACCGGCACATTGGAGATTTTTCTGATTTCCACCATCGCCTCTATGCCGTCCATGACAGGCATCATGATATCCATCAGGACTAGCTGCACATCATTGTGCTTTACTATGTCGAGCGCCTCAAGTCCGTTTCGCGCCGGGATTACCTCGTAGCCATCGCTGGTTAGATAAATGCTGATTGCCGATACAATGTCTTTTTCATCATCACATACTAATACTTTATACATAATTGCCTCCGGAAGTTTTATGTTGATCTTATTGTAACTATTTTAACATTAAAAACCAATTATGTAACGCATTAAGATTTGTTTAAGAAAAAATCTTAATGAAACTAAAAAAGAAGCTCCGATTTACTGATATCAAATCGAAGCTTCTTAATTAGTTAGTTTATTATATTAGTTGGTTTACTTTGCCTGGAATTTCTTTGCCAGCACCTTTGTCAGGATATTGATAAGGAATACGATTACGAGAAGCACAACCGCAATTCCAAATGCCTGGTCGAATTTTCCTTCACTTGTCGCTGCAAGGTAGAGCTTGATGGTAAGTGTTCCACCTGACTGCATTATCTTTGAGAAATATCCGCTGGCAACCTTTGGAAGCATTCCTGCACTTCCTGCTGTAAAGAGGAGTGCTGCTGACTCACCGACTATTCGGCCGATTGCAAGGATAACACCTGTGATGATTCCCGGCATGGCAGATGGCAGCAGGATAGTGCGGATGGTGTGCCATTTTCCGGCTCCGAGTCCGACCGCTCCGTGTCTGTAGCTGTCCGGTACAGTTTTCAGCGCCTCCTGTGTATTTCTGGTGATGAGAGGCAGCACCATGAGTGTCAGTGTCAGTGAACCTGTCAGGATACTGTAGCCAAAGCCAATTGTCTGTCCGAAAAACATCATTCCGAAGAGACCGAAGATGATTGACGGTATTCCCGCAAGTGTTTCTGTGGCAAACTCGATTGTGGATACGAGCTTACCGGGCTTTGCATACTCATTCAGGTACACGGCTGCTCCCACTCCGACAGGAGTTGCTATGAGCATGGTGATTATTATGATGTAAAGTGTATTGAGCAGGTTGCCCGCTATTCCTACGGTGCCTCTTAAGACAGATGTCTCGCTGGTCAGAAACTCCCAGTTTACCTGGCCGATTCCCCTGACAAATACATATACGATGATTCCCGCAAGCAGCACTACCGATAATGCTGCACACAGATATATGAAAAAGTATACTACATCATCGCCTATTCTTCGGCGTTTTCCATTTATACTAGTCATTTTCCACAGCTCCTTTCTTTTTGAGTTTCATAAGGGTGAGGTTGATTATCATGATAAACACAAAAAGCACAAGGCCTACTGAGAAAAGCACCTGTCTGTGAAGTCCGCTGGCGTATCCCATCTCGCTGACGAGCTGTGTGGTAAGGAAACGCACTGAGTTGAACGGAAGTGGAAAGCTTACCGTTCCACCGGCTACCATGTTGATTGCCATGGCTTCTCCGAGTGCACGACCTATTCCGAGCACAATTCCTGTCATGATTCCTGACTTTGCTGCCGGAACCGTCACTTTAAATATTGTCTGTATCTTTGTTGCTCCAAGAGCGAGGGATGCCGCTCTCATCTGCTGCGGTACCGCCTGTATTGATGATACACTCATGTTGATTACCGTAGGAAGAATCATGATTGCAAGCACTATGATTGCTGCAAGCAGGTTTGATCCGCCGGTAAACTGATGTGTTGCTGAGTTTGCAAAAATATGCTTCTCGAGCTTATATAATACCGGATTAAGTATCATAAGTCCTAAAAGTCCATAGATTACTGATGGAATGGCTGCAAGCAGCTCTACTGCCGGCTGCACTACTGCTGAGAGCTTTTTGTTTGACACCTCAGTGAGAAATACTGCCGTAAGAAGAGCAATCGGTACTCCTATGAGGATAGATACCGCTGTTCCTATGATGGATGTGAGGATTATGTACAATATTCCGTAGCTTGGGTCTGCCGCTGTCGGTGCCCATTTTGTTCCAAATAAGAGGTTTAGCACTCCGACCTTGAAAAATGCCGGTGCACCCTTAAGGAACATATAAATTGTTATTGATAATACCGCGAATATTGCCACAACCGCACATACCGTAAATATTATTTTGGCAACATTCTCTACTATGGATTTCTGTTTCATTTGATACTCCTTGTTTCAAAAAGTTCCCCAGGAAACCTGCCATTTCCTGAGGAAACCCTTGTATCTTATCAATATGTATTAATACCAACAATTTCTACTGTGGGAGGATAAGGCCTACCTTCTTGATTACTGCCTGTCCTTCATCTGAATTTACATAGTCGAACCAAGCCTTAACAATGTCGTTCTGCTCGTCAATCTTGCCCTTTGTAGCCATTACAAATGGACGAGAAAGGAGATATTTGCCTGCTACGATGTTTTCCTCTGTTGCCTCTACTCCGTCAATCTTCATTGCTGTTACTGTGTCATCAAGTACGTCAAGTGAAACATATCCGATTGCTCCGGGTGTTGAGCCTACCTTTGCAAGTACTGCTCCTGTTGAGTCAAGCTCCTGTGCATATTTGCACTGATCCTTTACATCAAGAAGCTCCTCGAAGGCTCCTCTTGTTCCTGAAGCTGCCTCACGGCCGATTGCTACGATTGCCTCGTCTTTTCCGCCAAGGTCTTTCCAGTTTGAAATCTCGCCTGTGTAGATTTTCTTTAAATCGTCTGATGTAAGCTCTGTTACTGAGTTGTCCTTGTCTGTGATAACTGCGATTCCGTCGATTGCTACGATGTTTTCCTCAACGCCGTTTGCTTTCTCATCATCTGTAAGTGCTCTTGATGAATCTCCGATATCTACGCTTCCTGCTGTCACTGACTCGATTCCTGAACCTGAGCCTGTATACTCAACTGTTACTGTTACACCAGGGTTCTGCTCCATGAATGACTCCTTGAGCGCCTCACAAAGCTTCTCCATTGAAGTACTTCCTGCAAGTGAAAGTGAACCGCTTAAGTTCTCATTTGATGTGCCTTCATCTGCGCTCTTATTTGCGCTTGTATCTGCATTGTTGTCTGCTCCGTCTGAGCTTGAGCCACATCCTGTAAATGCTGCTGTCATCATTGTTGCAGCAGCTGCTAAAACTAAAAGTTTTTTCATACGATTTTTCATTTTAATTTCCTCTTTCATTTCTTTCTTGAATTTGTTTCTTTGTTTGTTACAACTGATATAGTAACGGGGAAATGTAAAATGCAAAATCATTAGTGTGTAAAATGCATGTAAAAAAATATTTTTATTTTTTTATTTGCCTATGCATTATTGCTTTGTATGAATGAAATAAACTCAGCAGCATTTCTCGGTTTTGAGAAATAATAGCCCTGGATGTAATCTATTCCAAGCTCATCAAGCTTCGCAAACTGCTCCTTCTCCTCGATTCCCTCAGAAACAATCTCAAGCTCTAGCTTTTGTATCATGCCCATTGCGGCATCCATAACAGGCTTGCCCTTTCCGTTGTCGAAATACGCATTTGTCATGCCTCTGTCAAACTTGACAATGTCAATCGGCATATCAACAATATAGCTTAAATTTGACTGGCCTGTGCCGAAATCATCCAGTGCAAACCTCACTCCCACCTTGCGAAGGGCATTCATATTATCAAGCAGTATCTCTTTTTCAATGATAGATGCAGACTCTGTAATCTCGAGCACAATATCATTTGCATCCACATGATATTTCTCCATAATTGCAATAAAATCCTGTGCTAAATGGTCATAGGCACACTGCACCACCGACAGATTGCATTCAATATATTCAAGTCCCATCGCATGTATATCATGCTGTACAATAAATCTGCACACCATCTCAAACACACGCTCTCCAAGCCGTAAAATGAGTCCACGCTTCTCGGCCACAGCGATAAATCTGCCGGGAGGTATTATATTTCCCTCGCGCGACCTTATCCTGACAAGCGCCTCCGCAGAGGTGAATTTATGCGTTTTAGTGTTATAAATAGGCTGGTAAAATACCTCAACACGGTTATCGCGCAACGCCCCTATTATCTCATTCTCAACTGAATTTTCATCATATATGTGCTCAATGACCTCATTATTTATGAGCATCACGCCGCGCCCCGTAAACTCAGCTCTGTTACGCTTGGCATATTGAAAAAGCCCCAGTATATCCGATGGTCTCCGCACAAGCTCAGTGGAGCTTAGATAATATATCTCCCCAAAAAGCATCGTCATATTGTCCTTACCCCAAGGCTTGTCAAACCTGCGTTCCAATATTCCGATTGTTTTTTCTGCACAACCAGTATTCTCAAAAACCAGCAGATACTCATTTGCCGAGCTTCTAAAAACATAATTATCAGGCAGACTTTCTATAAAAGAAACCACCTCAAAAAAAATACTTTTTTCCATCTCGCTGGAGAAAAAATCATTTCCACTGCCTCCATAGCGAATACACACTATCGATACGTCTTTATCCTGTCCGTATGCCTCCTTCATATATTCAAAAAAGGCATTGAGGTTGAAAAATCCTGTATCCCTGTCAATATTTGCCATCGGATTTTCAAGCATAATAAAAATGATAAGCACACCTATCACACTCGCAAAGCTGACAATCAATATTTTTTTATCTATAAACTGAATAACCGCCGATAAAAACATAAGAGCCACCCAGACCTGCATGCTCTTTCTTCTTCTCGGATTTATAACCTGACTGTATTTTTTGGTCAGCAGAAGAATAAACACCAACAGAATTACAGTTACCGCATATGTTATAATAACTGCCGGACCATATGTATAGACTATATTATCCGAATCATAAATTTTAATCGGCACAGCCATTATCAGAATATCAGTTACGATTCCAAATATCCACAGCCTCCTTCTCCACTTGCGCTCAAGCTCTTTTTCCCTGAAAATATCCACACAAATATACCAGAAGGCCACCATGGCAACCCATGTAACCGTCCAGAGATTTAATTTGCAGATAATATTAATAGCCGTAAGAGAATATCCGCTTCTTTTTTCAATTGCAACAAGCGAAAAAATATCAAAGAAAAGTGACAGCATGCCTGCGAACCATACCTCAACAAAAGCCTGAGATGTATGTAATATAATCTTTTTCTGCGAAATATAAAAATACATTATTACGAACATCACCGCTACGGCACACATTTGTGAAACAATATTCATATCCCCTATTTCCTGTCCCTTTCTTAAAGCAAGCCAATACACTAGTACTATTTTACCGCTATTCTATCCATAAAGCAATATATTACTTTGATTTCCAAAGAACTAAATAAACAGTAACAAAAAAACACGCTATGCGCGTGTTCCAAAATAAAATAGATAGTGACTGTCCAATCAAGTATCAATAAATAAATCGGCGTGACAAGATTCGAACTTGCGACCTCTACGTCCCGAACGTAGCGCTCTACCAAACTGAGCCACACGCCGTCTGCAATTCGTTTTGCAACTATTAAATAATATCACAATGTATAAATTTTGTCTACCCCATAATATATATTTATGATATGATTTATGCTGTAAAAATCATAAGGAGAATGTCATGACAAATCAGATAAATCACATAAATAAAACTGCTATAATAACCGGAGCTTCACGCGGTATCGGTGCCGCAATTGCCAAAAGGCTGGCTTCCTGTGGCTATAACCTATCACTTTGCTGCCGCAATTCATCCGACAGGCTTAAGGCGTTTGCTGAGGAGCTTCACTGTGCATACGGAATCGAGGTGCTCTGCCACACCGGAAATGTAGGGGACTTTTACTTTGCCAAGGATATGGTTACAAAAACCATTTCGCATTTCGGTCATATAGATGTGCTTGTCAACAATGCAGGCATATCACATATCGGGCTGCTGAGTGACATGACACCGGAGGAATGGAACAATATTGTGTCGATAAATCTGACCGGTGTTTTCAACTTTACAAAGCTCGTAATCCCTTATATGGTTGCCGATAAATGCGGCCGTATACTGCAGATTTCCTCTGTCTGGGGCAATGTCGGAGCATCCTGCGAGGTGGCATACTCAGCCTGCAAGGGCGGTATAAATGCATTTACCAAGGCACTCGGCAAGGAGCTTGCGCCATCGCATATTCCGGTAAATGCCATAGCCTGCGGTGTCATAGATACTGATATGAACCGCTGCTTTGACGAGGCAGAACGCGCTGAGCTTGCCGATGAAATCCCTGCCGGACGCTTTGCCACAGCTGATGAAGTCGCAGATATGGCTTATTCCATCATCTCTGCACCTGATTACCTGACAGGACAAATAATCACCTTTGATGGTGGCTGGATTTAAAACTTTAATTTTAATTTTTCCTTTTTTTTCGTATTTTTCAGATATTTGTTGCCTTTTACGATTATTGTGTTACAATTTGTTTATGAGTAGAACAAATAACTTTCTATTAGAAAAGCAACTTGCAACCATTAGTACAACTGTGCCTGACAGGCTTGATTACCTGATGAAGCTCAATAGTTTGACCAACGTGGCTCTTTCTGAAATCATGTGCTGTGCAGAATCAACGATTTCAGGCTACAGAACAGGCCGTAGAGTGCCTGACATTTTTGTCATTTGCCATTTAAGTACAATTTTTGGTGTCACACCCAATTATTTTCTTGGATTCACAGACGAAATTTGTCCAACTCACAACTGATTATGTGATATATACAAGGCCTTCCGGTATCACTTCGCAAAATCACCGGCTGCCGCAACTGTCACATAAAATATATTGAAAAATGAAAGGGGGAAATGTTACTGTCTAAGCCAAAACAGTAACGAAAAACAGCCCGGCACACTTATCGCTATGTGATATGTGTACCGGGCTATTTTTAATTAAAACGATATCAATTTATTGCTACTCTGCCACAAGTATTATCGTGGTTCTCGCAGGAACTCTTATGGTGTTGACACCCAAAAGCTCTGTCTTTGCCATGAAGTCCTCTCCGTCAAAATACTCTGCATTGGTGTTGGTGTCCACATGCCAGTGTTTTCCGTTCGGAAGCACCGGAAGCTGCATCACAAGCGGCTCCCAATATGCATTCATACAATAGAATACAATATCATCCTCCGTGTCCTCCTCATTTCTTCCGGCATACATGATGCCGATGAGCTTTGTCTTGTAATCCGTTGAGGCATTGAACGGTGTACCATTGTGCACACTGATTTCCGGGAACTGACAGGATGAAGGCTTTGTCATCCTTCTGAGTATAGGATGCTCCTTCCTGAACTGAATCATATGACGCACGAAATCATGGATTTCCTTGAATTCCTCAAGCCTGCTCCAGTCGAGCCATGAGATGATATTGTCCTGACAATACGCGTTGTTGTTTCCAAACTGGGTGTTACAGAACTCATCTCCCGCAAAAAACATCGCCGGACCACGGCTGCACAAAAGCGCTGCAAATGCATTCTTTATAAGGCGTCTTCTCAGTCCGTTTACATTTGGGTCGTCTGTCTCGCCCTCTGCGCCACAGTTCCAGCTATGGCCGTTGTTGTCACCGTCTGTATTGTTCCAGCCATTTTTCTCATTGTGCTTTTCATTGTATGAGTAAAGGTCATACAGTGTAAAGCCATCATGACAGGTCAGGAAATTGACCGATGCCTTATGTCCTCTGCTCTCCGGGCTGTAAAGGTCGCGTGAGCCTGTGATACGTGTGATGGCATTTCCCGCCATACCGTCATCGCCCTTTAAAAAGCTTCTCATGTCATCTCTGTATCTGCCGTTCCACTCTGCCCATCTGTTCCATGATGGGAAGCTTCCCACCTGGTAAAGTCCGCCTGCATCCCATGCCTCTGCGATGAGCTTCATCTTGCCAAGCACCGGGTCGAATGCCAGCGACTCAAGAATCGGCGGATTAGCCATAGGTGCACCGTTTTGGTCTCTTCCGAGAATGGAAGCCAGGTCAAATCTGAAGCCATCCACTCTGTACTCAATGGCCCAGTGTCTCAGACAGTCTATGATAAAGCTGCGCACAACAGGATGATTACAGTTCATAACGTTTCCACAGCCACTGAAATTGTAGTAGTGTGCATCCGGTGTAAGCATATAGTACACGTTATTGTCTATTCCCTTGAAGGAAAAGCACGGTCCCATCTCATTTCCCTCAGCGGTATGATTGAACACCACATCGAGAATGACCTCTATGCCGTTTTCCTTTAAAGCCTTTATCAGCGATTTCAGCTCGTCTCCCTCGTGGTTGTGCTCCTCGTTGAAGGCATAGCTGGTATTCGGTGCAAAAAACGATACTGTGTTGTAGCCCCAGTAATTGTAGAGCTGCACATCATCGACCACCCTTGCGCTCTCCATCTCATCGAACTCAAAAATCGGCATGAGCTCCACTGCATTTATTCCAAGGTTCTTAAGATACGGAATCTTATCTTTCAATCCGGCAAATGTGCCCGGTGCGCTGACACCTGAGGACTTATCCTTTGTATAGCCCCTCACATGTGTCTCATAAATCACAAGGTCCTCAAAGGGCTGCTCAAGCTGCTTTATATTGCCCCAGTCAAAGTTGCTTTTTACAACTCTGGCCCTGTACTCAAAATCCTTGCCGCCCTCCGGCTTTTCTCCCCATTTTCGCTGTCCTGTGACCGCTCTGGAATATGGGTCTAAAAGGACATTTTCCTCGTTAAACAAAAGTCCCTTTGCCGGCTCATAAGGTCCGTCAAACGAAAATGCATACTCAAATTCATCCGGCTTTATATCAAAAACAAGCATGGAGTAGGTATCTCCTATCCTGTAGGAATCAGGAAACGGAATCCTCGCATACGGCTTTGGTGCCTGTGGCTTGAACAATAAAAGAGTACACCTTGTTGCCCCATGGGAATTGATGGTAAAGCTCACTCCGTTCGATGCCACGCACGCTCCGTACATTCTGAAAAAGCCCGGACGTATCTTAAATCCCTCTACCACATCAAGCGGCTGCAGGCCTGTATTTACCACATCCTCATGCTTTTCTTCTTTATTGCGCTCTCTCCACATATACATATTGCTCTTTGCTCCCTTACTATATTTGTATGATGGTACATGCCTTTTGTTGCATGACTGCCTTTTTATCTTAATTCGTAAAAAACTGATATTAATTTACATGCAGTTTTCCAAGCTCATCAATTTCTATTTTACTATAATTTTGTGAATATGTGTTCATTAAATTGCATATCTCCTGAGCTTTTTCGCCGGAAGCCACTGTCGGTCTGAAATCATTGTATGAGCTTGCGCTGCTTAAGGTGCATGGAATAATCTGTGCATCTATGCCCGGCTGCAATTCTCCGTTTATCAGAGTAAAGGTCTGCTGATAAATCGCCGTGTTCTTGTCTGACGGATTTTTATTGCCTCCGAAGCAGAAATTTCCAAGACTGTAGCATATCATTTTGCCGTTATAGACCTCCATTCCCTGCAGCACATGAGGGTGGTTTCCGACTACCAGGTCTGCTCCCCAGTCAATGATGCGGTGTGCTGCTGCCCGCTGATAATCATTAGGGTAATGGTCGCCCTCTATGCCCCAGTGACAGCAGGCTATGACGATTGCCGCGCCCTGCTCACGAAGTTTAGCTATACCGTTTTGGATATATGCCTCGCGGTCGCCGTTTTGTGATAAAAGGCTGGCTGACACTATTCCAATCCTTGTCCCATCAGCAGTCTCGTAAATGCCTGTCTGATCATTAAAGCCATACACTATCCCGGCATTTTCAAGCACGCTTCTCGTATCGTCAAGTCCCTGCTGTCCATAGTCGTATGTGTGATTGTTTCCAAGACTGCAGGCCTCGATGGAGCTGCCCGTCATAATGCCAATGTAGCCCGGCTTTCCCTTAAGGTTCCAGCGCTTTTCGACGCGCTCCGTCGCATCCGATAGCACACACTCCAGATTGATGAGTGTCATATCGTCGGCCTCAAAAATATCTCTCACTCCTCCGAAAAAGTAGTCCTGTCCCTTTGAATCATAATAAGAATTAAAACTGCCGTCATAGCTTTGCTCCTGATTGTTGCCAAGTGTACAGTCTCCTGTAGCCGTAATCACTATGGTTGACATCTGTGGCTGCTGTGTATCCGCTTCGGCTGCATCAGACTGTGTACTCTCTGTGCCTTGTGCTGTACTGTCAACTGCGTTATCGTCTTCTTTTCCGGTATCCGATGTGTCTTTAACTACATCCACACCATTCTGATTATCGGCTTCCTTTATATTATCTGCAATATATTCTTTTCCTATGAGTGCTCCCGCCATAATAATGCATAAAACCAAAAGCACAGATAATAGAATTTTTAATCCCTTGTTTTTCATATTTCTCCTCATATGTTATATTATACTTTTATGTTGTTATTCAGGCATAAGCCATCATAATAACAGACTTTATTCAAAACTACCACACTCTTAGAATATCAACCGTGTGCGCACTTGCTCCCATCAGGTCTGCTCTCTCACATGTGGAAAGATGATACTGTACAAACATATCAAACTCCTCCTCGTCAAGAGCATTCAGAAACGGTCTGATATAATTTGCCGCGCCATCGGCTGCTATTATCTTTTCGCGAGTAAGCTCTGCCTGTGCATTTAATGCCTCTATATCTTCTAATCGGACAAAACTGTACAAATCATTAGCTTTTTCTGTACAATGGAAGCTCTCATCGAGCATTCCGCCCTCTATTCCCTCTTTTATATGCTTCTCCTTTATGGCATAGGTTATCACGCTGTACTCATTCATAATGTATGCCACAAGTATGTAACCACCCGGTTTTGTCACCCTTTTTGCCTCATTCAATGCGGCAAGCTTTTCCTCCGCCGACTTCAGATGATACATCGGTCCGAATACGAGTGTGAGGTCAAATTCATCGTTTCCAAACTTTTTAAGCTTTGTGGCATTGCCCTGGTATGCCTTTACTTTATCACTCTTTTGCTTCAGTCTGCCTAAGTTATGCTTAACTAACTCGAGTGCTGTCACATCATAGCCTTCCTCGGCAAGCGGCACTGAATATCTGCCTGTACCCGCACCGACATCCAGGATTTTAATCTGTGAGCGAAGTGCATTTATATCCCTTAGCATTTTTTCATCAGAAGCCAGATTTACTACTTTATTATCTGCTTCCGCTACTTCTGCATCAGACGGATAATCCTCATCATCAAGCTGCTTCTCATTCATCAAGCTGCCAAGACAATCGTGTATATACTTCATGGAGGTGATAAACTCTACCCTGCCGTGGCGGCTGTTTAGGCGCTTTTCCTCGTTGAATTTGTTATAGTATTCTTCTAATTCTGTCACGTATATTCCTCCCTGTATTATTCCTCGATATGCTCGCGTCCCTGCGCAATGATTGTGCGCACATGTCCGTCGGCAAGCGAATAAAACACTGATTTGCCCTCACGTCTGCTGTTTACGAGCTTGTTTGCCTTTAGTATCCTAAGCTGGTGTGATATGGCGGACTGTGTCATGTTGAGCACCTTTGCAAGGTCGCAGACGCATACCTCCGCTTCAAACAACACAAAGAGGATTCTGATTCTGGTGGAGTCGCCAAATACCTTAAAAAGCTCTGCAAGGTCGTAGAGTTCGGTTTCCTCAGGCATTGTATCATTTACTATTTTCAGAAGGTCTTCGTGGATTTCGTTGCAGTCGCAGCATTCTATCTGTTCATTTATGTTTTCGCTCATGGTGGTGTCCTTTCTGCATTATTTTACTTTATTGGCTATGGTGCGGGTGCTTGCAGAAGTTGCATGTGCCCTCGCTCAGTATTTCGATATTAAGACTCTGTAGGAATTATGATTTATGTTTTGTTTATAGGACGCAACCGGCTTTTAGCGCCGTCCATGGCGCTAACGCCTTGTCCGTGCGTCCATGCACGGACATTGCTGTGTTGTGACATAATTCCAACAGACTCTAAATATCTCCATATTCGCGATGTCACATGCAATTTATGCAAGCACCCTTTGGTTTTGGCTCATTTAAGGGTGTGAACAGTAACTTCTTTTATACGCGAAAGACAGAGTGCACCTCTTGGGTGCATTCTGTCTGGTATTTTAAAGCTTATGAACGAATAATGCGCGGATTGCATTTAGTACTGCTATCACCATTACTCCTACGTCTGCAAATATTGCGAGCCACATATTGGCTATTCCGACCGCTCCGAGCACGAGGCAGATCAGCTTGATGCCTATTGCGAAGTAGGTGTTTTCATATACTATTCGCAGGCATTTGCGCGATATTTTTATTGCTTTTGCTATCTTTAGCGGGTCATCATCCATGAGGACGATGTCGGCGGCTTCGATTGCGGCATCTGAGCCCATGGCGCCCATGGCGATTCCGATATCTGCTCTTGAGAGCACCGGTGCATCGTTGATTCCGTCTCCGACGAAGGCGAGCTTTTCTTTACTGCCCTTTTTCGCAAGCAGTTCCTCTACCTTTGCTACCTTATCGCCCGGTAAAAGCTCACTGTATACTTCATCGATTCCAAGCTCTGCCGCTACTGAGTCGGCTACTGTCCTTGAATCGCCTGTAAGCATTATTGTACCTTTTATTCCGGCTTTTTTCAATGCCTTTATTGCTACCGCTGAGGTTGGTTTTATCTTATCTGAAATAAGGATATAGCCCTCATAGCTGCCGTCTATTGCGATATGGACTATGGTTCCGACCTTGTCTGTTTCACTGTAGCTTAAGCCCAGCTTTTTCATGAGCTTGTAGTTTCCTGCCGCTACAGATACACCATCTACCTTTGCTGTGATTCCGTGGCCGCTGATTTCCTCAACATCTGTCACGCGGGTTCTGTCGATTTCCTTTCCATATGCCTTCTGTAAGCTCCTGCTGATTGGGTGCGATGAGCTGCTCTCTGCAAGTGCTGCATACTCGAGCACCTTTTCTCTATCGAGCGTATTGTCGTAGACTCCTGCTACCTCGAAAACGCCCTCTGTCATGGTGCCGGTCTTGTCAAATACAACGTATCTGGTCTGTGATAGGGTCTCAAGATAGTTGGAGCCCTTCACAAGAACACCCTCGCGGCTGGCGCCTCCGATCCCTGCAAAAAAGCTGAGCGGAATACTGATGACCAGTGCGCACGGACAGCTTATTACGAGGAAGGTAAGTGCCCTGTATATCCAGCTGCCCCACTGTGGTGCGGCTGACATGAAAAGTATTCTGACAAGCGGTGGCAGTATCGCAAGTGCAAGTGCACTGTAGCAGACTGCCGGAGTGTAATACTTGGCAAATTTTGATATGAAGTTTTCTGATTTTGATTTCTTTGAGCTTGAATTTTCAACGAGATCAAGTATCTTTGAAACCGTTGATTCTCCAAACTCTTTGGTGGTTTTAATCTTTAAAACACCGGACATATTGATGCATCCGCTGATTATCTCATCACCGCATTTTGCATCCCTCGGCACACTCTCACCTGTAAGCGCGCTGGTGTTTAATGTAGATGAGCCCTCAACTATCACGCCATCAATAGGAACCTTTTCTCCCGGCTGTACCACTATTACTGAGCCGATAGCAACCTCATCAGGGTCAACCCGTGTGAGCTTTCCGTCCACCTCAATATTGGCATAGTCGGGTCTGATGTCCATGAGCTCGCTGATATTCTTACGGCTCTTTCCGACTGCATAGCTCTGAAACAGCTCTCCTATCTGGTAGAAAAGCATAACGGCTATGGCCTCTGTGTAGTCACCATTCTCATAAAGCGCAACCGCTATCGCACCTACAGTGGCAACCGCCATCAGGAAGTTTTCATCAAATACCTGCTTGTTTTTGATTCCCTTAAATGCCTTTTTCAGGATATCGTATCCTATAACCAGATAAGGCACCATGTAAAGCAGGAACCTGATAATTCCCTTAACCGGTATGAAATGTAATATAATCATGAGTACTGCTGCGATTATGATACGCGTAAGTACTTTTTTCTGCTTTTTATTCATACGCCAAAGCTCCATTCGTTATAATCTCTTGATAATCACTCTCGATAATCACCATCACTATAGCGCAGGCATTGAAATAATATCATTTGTCATTCCTGCGCCCCTGCAATTTATAAGAAAATCTCGCAGTCGTCCTCTACCTTTTTACAGTTCTTAAGAACCTCCTGCATAACCGCCTTTGCATCCTGTCCTTCCTCAAACTCAACGCTCATCTTGAGTGTCATGAAATTGACTGTAGCATCCTTTACACCTGCTGTATTTTTTGCGGCATCCTCCATCTTGTTGGCGCAGTTAGCGCAATCTACATCGATTTTGTAAGTCTTCTTCATAGTAGTGTTCTCCTTATTTTCATGAATTATTTGTTTTATTGTACGTTTTGCATTGAACATATGAATGATTGTTCATATGTTAATTTTATTATAGCACCTTTTACACTGTTGTCAATACACAATATGCATCTAAACACAAAATCTATTCACATACTCTAATCACATAATTTAATCACATAGTTTATGATTCAAACTTCATTTTAAATATTTTCATTCCAAATGCTTCCCTCTTCTATCCCGTTTGCCGTAAGCCATTCGTCCTCAACCTCTACATGACGCTGTCTGCCGTCTTCGCCCTCGAGATAAACAATGCATTTTTCTTTTGCGCCGTCCGCTCTTTCCTCACAGCCGAAATCAGCCTCATATATGTGTGTTACTTTATACACCACTACTCTCCACCTTCTTTCATATATTTTGCATGACATAAATATATAGAAACTTCCCACATGTACAGGTGGATGATTCCACTCTTAAATATCATGTGGGAAGCTGTTTATCAACTATATTTATGATTAAAGGGTCAAAAGGTATCATCGATGCATGCTTGCATGCAATTCGATGTATACCTTAGTGACCCGCACTACACCGAGAAAGTAGCAATTTGCTGCGGGGACGCAGGAAATTAGCGTATTTCGAGGTGTAGTCAGATTACGGGAATGCGTAGCATGTAGTAATCTGATTAATCATAAATGAGGGGCAAAATACCTTTTGCCCCTCATATCATATTTACAATTATAATGCCGCTTTAATCGCTGCAAGCAGCTCATCATATGTCTCATATGCAGGAAGCTCAGGGTAGTCCTTCTTGATGGCATCTGTGCTTCTGAAAAGGAAGCCTGCCTTGCTGGCCTGTATCATGCCTAAATCGTTGTGGCTGTCACCGCTTGCGATGGTATCGTATCCGATAGACTGCAGTGCCTTTACAGTTGTAAGCTTTGACTGCTCACATCTCATTCTAAAGCCTGTAATCTCGCCATCTTCCGCAACCTCAAGCTCGTTACAAAAGATTGTTGGCCAGCCGAGCTTCTTCATGAGCGGGCCTGCAAACTGTGAAAATGTATCACTGATGATGATTACCTGTGTGATTGAACGAAGCTCATCTAAGAACTCCTTTGCGCCCGGCATTGGATCTATTTTTGCGATTGTCTCCTGGATTTCTTTTAATCCAAGTCCGTGCTCCTTTAAAATATTTATTCTATAGTTCATGAGCTTATCATAATCCGGCTCATCTCTTGTTGTCTTTTCAAGCTCAGGAATGCCTGTCTCCTTTGCAAATGCAATCCAGATTTCAGGTACCAATACTCCCTCAAGGTCTAAGCATACAATATTCATTTTGATTCCTCCGTGTGTTTTATTTTATGGATTTCGATGAAGCTCAATATACTTGTCATGTAACTATTTAAGCAGCCTTGAACAGTTACATTTTAACAGTTACATTTTATTTATAGTTCACCGATTTAATCCAGTAAAGTATATCATACAAGACGACTGTCTACAATAGAATTATATGGGATTTTTCAGTAAATCATTATTACCGTCCATTACTCTCGTCGGCTTTTGCACACGCACCGGCTTCCGTAGAGAAGACACCCTCATCATCTATGATATTTCCGCTATCAACATGCTTTTTCAGTATATTATTAAACGCATAATCCCAGATTTTCTCTGAGCCAAGTGCTGTGCACTTATTTCTGCCTAGTATCTGCGACAGCTTCACGCTGTGCTCACGCCATGAGAGCCCGCCCGACGCATCGTTTAGCAGCATCGGCTGGATATTGTCCATGGTGTGTGCAAATTTGGCTTCCGGTGTCTGCTGCGCCTCAAATTCCTCCCACAGTTCTAAAAGCGGCTCGCCCTGTTCCTTTGGTAAAAGTCCGTATATGCGCTCCGCCGCCTTCTGCTCACGCTCATGCTGTGTGGCCTTGCCTGCCTCATCATAGGCATATGTGTCTCCTGCGTCAATCTCTACTATGTCGTGTATCAAAAGCATTCCTACTGTCTTTAGCACGTCTATCTTCTCATTGGCATACTCGCTCAAGAGCATGGTCATGATAGCCATATGCCAGGCATGCTCCGCATCATTTTCCTTGCGGCTTGCATCAGCCAAATACGTCTGGCGGAATATCTCCTTTTCCTTGTCGATTTCTCTGATGAAATCAAGCTGTTTTTCTAATCTGTCGTTTTTCTCATTTTCCTGCATTATTGTATCTCCATGTTAATTCTTACCATATTTGCAAATCTGCATCCTTTTACTTTATTATGAATTAACCAATAGCTTTGTCAAGCTTTCAATACAAATTACAGCGCATCCTTCATAGATTTAACATACTCACCGACATGCTTTGGTGAAGCCTCACCATATTCATCGATTATCTTGATGATAGCCGAGCCCACAATGGCACCATCCGAGATGTCTGCCATCTTCTTTGCCTGCTCAGGTGTGGAAATGCCAAAGCCGATAGCACATGGCACATCAGTGTTTTCTCTGATTACCTTGACGATGGAAGCCAGATCTGTCTTAATCTCGCTTCTTGTACCTGTGACTCCGAGGCTTGAAATCACATAGATAAAGCCGGTTGCCTCCTTTGCAATCATTGCGATGCGATCCTTTGATGTAGGTGCGATAAATGAAATGAGGTCCACAGCATATTTCTCGCAGAGTGGTAAAAACTCTTCCTTTTCCTCATATGGGATATCAGGCAGGATAAGTCCGTCAATGCCTATTTCCTTACATGTACTGATAAACTTTTCTGCGCCGTAGGAATAAACCACATTTGCATATGTCATGAAAACCATTGGGATTGTGACATCTTTTCTCAAATCTCTCACAAGGTCAAAAACCTTGTCTGTTGTGACTCCGGCTGCAAGCGCCTTTATGTTGGCGCCCTGGATTACCGGTCCCTCTGCCGTAGGATCAGAGAACGGAATACCAAGCTCTATAAGGTCTGCTCCGTTTGCAACAGCTTCTCTTACGATTTTCGCAGTTGTCTCTAAATTTGGATCACCGCAGGTGATAAATGGTATAAATGCCTTGCCGTTTTCAAACGCACTTCTTATCTTACTCATAAATATTCTCCCCTCTGTATCTTGCTATTGCCGCGCAGTCCTTGTCGCCTCTGCCTGAAACAGTAACAACGATTATCTTGTCCTTGTCCATTGTAGGAGCCAGCTTCATGGCATATGCCACTGCATGTGAGGACTCGATTGCAGGGATGATTCCCTCTGTCTTTGCGAGGTATTCAAAAGCATTTACTGCCTCATCATCTGTTACCGGTACATATTTTGCTCTTCCGATATCGTGCAGATATGCGTGCTCCGGTCCAACTCCCGGATAATCAAGTCCTGCAGAAATAGAATAAACCGGAGCAATCTGTCCGTATTTGTCCTGACAGAAGTATGACTTCATGCCGTGGAAAATACCAAGACGGCCTGTATTTACTGTGGCTGCAGTCTCAAAGGTATCGATTCCTCTTCCTGCTGCCTCGCAGCCGATGAGTTCAACTCCCTCATCCTCTATGAAGTTGTAAAAGCTTCCGATGGCATTTGAGCCACCGCCCACACATGCGATGACCGCATCCGGCAGTCTGTGCTCCTTTTCAAGCATCTGCTCCTTGATTTCCTTTGAGATGACCGCCTGGAAATCTCTTACGATGGTAGGGAACGGATGTGGTCCCATAACTGAGCCAAGGCAGTAATGTGTGTCTGAAATTCTCTTGGTCCACTCTCTCATTGCCTCCGATACGGCATCCTTTAATGTGGCTGTGCCTGATGTGACAGGGATAACCTCTGCTCCGAGCAGACGCATGCGGTATACATTGAGTGCCTGACGCTTTGTGTCCTCCTCGCCCATAAATACGACACATTCCATGCCCATGAGAGCTGCTGCCGTTGCTGTTGCCACGCCGTGCTGACCGGCTCCGGTCTCAGCTATCAGGCGGGTTTTGCCCATTTTCTTTGCCAGAAGCGCCTGCCCTAACACGTTGTTGATCTTGTGCGCTCCTGTATGGTTTAAATCCTCTCTCTTAAGGTATATTTTTGCTCCACCGAGATCCTTTGTCATCTTTTCAGCGTAGTACAGTCTCGATGGTCTTCCTGCATAATCGTTGAGAAGCTCTGTGAGCTCTCTGTTAAATTCAGGATCGTTTTTGTAATGATTGTATGCTTCTTCTAATTCTTTAACGGCATTCATGAGGGTTTCAGGAATGTACTGGCCTCCGTGAATACCGAATCTTCCGTTTGGATTTGTCATGTTGTTTTCCCTTCTGATGTGTATTTGTAAATGTTCTTAAATCTATGAAGATGCTTATATATAGCTCTATCAGCTTAATCGCAATTCATCGAGTTTTTTCTTTTTGTCCTCCGCTCTCATCAGCGTCTCTCCGATAAGCACTGCGTCAGCTCCGATTTCACGTATTGCCCTGATATCGTCAGTGCTCTTTACACCGCTTTCCGATACAAATATGATATCCTCCGGAATCAGGTCGCGCAGCTTTCTGCTGTTAGCTGTATCAACTGTAAAGTCCTTCAGATTACGGTTGTTGACACCTATTATTCTGGCACCGGCTCTTACCGCCATCCCTGCCTCTTTTTCATTGTGTATCTCCACAAGGGCGCTTATGCCGAGGCTGTCACAGATTTTTATATATTCACCAAGCTGCTCCTCTGACAGTATGGAGCAGATTAAAAGCACAGCAGCTGCACCGAGTGTCTTTGCCTGATATATCTGATATTCATCAACCGTAAAATCCTTTCGTATGCACGGAATCGAAACTGTTTTTGAAATCTCCTTAAGATACTCATCCGAGCCTAAAAACCACTTTGGCTCTGTCAGTACCGAGATGCAATCTGCACCTGCCTTCTCGTATTCCCTTGCGATTTCAAGATATCTGAAATCCGGCTCTATAAGCCCCTTTGACGGCGAAGCCTTCTTGCACTCGCATATGAAGCTCAAGCCATCCTTTTTGAGTGCTTTTTCAAATGCAAAATCACAAAGCTTTTCGTTTTTCGTCTGAATCGCGATATTTTTCATTTCCTCAAGGCTTATTTTTTTCTTGTCCTCTGCCACTCGAAGCCTTGAATATTCGGCAAGCTGATCTAAAATATTCATCGGCTTACCTCGATAAGCTTATCGAGTGTCTCAAGTGCTTTTCCTGAATCAATGATTTCTGCGGCAAGCTCGATACCTGCTTTCATGCTGTCGGCCTTTCCACCGATATAAAGTGATGCGCCTGCGTTCATGAGTACTGCATTTCTCTTATGCCCCTTCTGTCCTCCTAAGATATCACGCACGATTTTTGCATTTTCCTCAGGTGTACCGCCTTTTAAATCCTCCTTTGTACAGCGCTCAAAGCCGAAATCCTCCGGTGTGATTACTGTGGTTCTGAACCATCCGTCCTTTATCTCGCATACCTCGGTCGGTGCGCTCATGGAAATCTCATCGAGCTTATCCATGCCGTAGACTACCATTCCGCGCTTTACTCCGAGGCTTACAAGCACCTGTGCAAGCGGCTCTACGAGGTACTCATCGTACACTCCGAGAAGCTGCATGGCCGGTGAACCAGGGTTTGTGAGTGGTCCTAAAATATTGAATACGGTTCTAAAGCCAAGCTCTTTTCTGATAGGTCCGACATATTTCATTGATGTGTGATATTTCTGTGCAAAGAAGAAGCACATGCCGACTTTATTTAAAAGCTCTACACATTTCTCAGGGCTTTGGTCTATGTTGACACCGAGTGCCTCAAGGCAGTCTGCTGTACCGCATAATGAAGAGGCTGCCCTGTTTCCGTGCTTTGCCACCTTCATGCCGCCTGCTGCCGCTACAAGTGCTGAGGTTGTTGAAATGTTGAAGCTCTGTGCATTGTCTCCGCCTGTTCCCACGATTTCGAACACATCCATACCTGTTTTCACCTGTACCGCATGCTCTCTCATGGCTGCCGCACAGCCTGCGATTTCGTCTGTTGTCTCAGCCTTTGCACTCTTTGTGGAAAGAGCTGCAAGAAAAGCTGCATTCTGGGTTGGTGTTGTCTCACCGCCCATGATTTCATTCATCACTGCATATGCCTCGTCATATGTGAGGTCTTCTTTGTTTACGATTTTTACTATGGCTTCTTTTATCATGATTATGTCCTCCTGTATTCCGATGATTTTGTTCTGCTATTTGTTTTCAATTCAACAACCAATATATAAATTTTATGCTTTGATAAAATTACTAAGCATCTGCTTTCCGTCCGGTGTCATGATTGACTCCGGGTGAAACTGCACTCCGTAAATCGGATACTCCTTATGCTGCACTGCCATAATCTCACCATCATCTGTAGTGGCTGTAATCTTTAGGCAATCCGGCATCGTATCTGCATCTGCCGCAAGCGAATGATATCTGGCAACCTTTGCATGCTCCGGGCAACCCTTGAATAAAAGGCTTTTTGTGTCAAACGATACATCCGACTGCTTTCCGTGCATGAGCTGCTTTGCATATGTGACTGTTGCACCGTATGCTGCGCATATCGCCTGATGACCGAGACACACGCCAAGGATTGGGATTTTCTTTCCAAGCTCCTTTGCCACAGCTATTATCACGCCCGCATCCTCAGGTCTTCCCGGTCCCGGTGATAAAATGATGCGGTCAGGCTTTAAAGCCTTAATCTCTTCAACTGTCATCTCATCATTTCTGATTACTCTGATATCAGGCTCTATCTCGCCGATTAGCTGATACAGATTGTAAGAAAAGCTGTCGTAGTTATCAATCAGTAAAATCATTCTTCCACCTCCTGTGAGACTTCCAGTGCCTTAAGAGAAGCCTTTGCCTTGTTTATGCACTCCTGAAATTCCTTCTCAGGGTCTGAATCCGCAACGATTCCCGCTCCGCTTCTCACGAAAACCTTGCCGTTTTTCTTGTAGGCAATACGGATTGCAATACATGTATCCATATTTCCGGTAAAATCTATATATCCAATCGCGCCACCGTATATGCCTCGCTTGTTGTCCTCAAGCTCTCCAATGAGCTGGCACGCTCTGATCTTTGGTGCTCCTGAAAGTGTTCCTGCCGGAAGCACTGCCTCAATGGCATCGAGTGCGTCATATTCATCCCTGATTTCGCCTCTTACTGTTGAACCGATATGCATTACATGTGAATATCTCTCGATGGAATGAAGCTTTTCTACCTTTACACTTCCGAATTTACTTACTTTTCCGAGGTCATTTCTTCCAAGGTCCACAAGCATGTTGTGCTCTGCGAGCTCCTTTTCGTCTGCAAGAAGTCCTGCCTCAAGCTCTTTATCCTCTTCCTCTGTCGCGCCTCTCGGTCTCGTGCCTGCCAGTGGGAATGTGTGAAGCACTCCGTTTTCAAGCTTTACAAGAGTCTCCGGAGATGCTCCCGCAACCTCCACATCCGTTCCCGAAAAATAAAACATGTACGGCGAAGGATTTATCGTACGAAGCACGCGGTAGGTATCAAAAAGGCTTCCCTCAAACGGTGCACTCAATCTGTTGGATAAAACTATCTGGAAAATATCGCCCTCCTTGATATGATGCTTTGCCTTCTCGACCATCTCACAATACTGCTCCTTGTCAAAAAGCGGTGTGACCTCCCCCAGCAGCTTTCCACCCATATTCTGTTTTTTCTCTCCGTGCATCAGAAGCTCCCTAAGCTGCTTTAGCTCAACAATCGCCTTGTTGTAGCCTGTTTCCGGAGCATCAAGTAACATATTTGCGATTAGTATTATCTTCTGGCACAGATTGTCAAAGGCGATGACCTTGTCAAAAAGCATCAGATCAACATCCTTAAAATCCTCTGTGTCCCTTGCCTTTCCTCTGATGCTTTTCTCCTTGTAGCCCAGATAATCATACGAAAAATAACCTACAAGTCCACCTGTAAAAGATGGCAGATAATCGAATTTCGGACTCTTGTACTCTGAAAGAATCTGTCTGATGTACTCTGAAGGATTGTCCGTCTCCACCGAAAGCTTTCCAAGCTTCATATGACCATCTATGCAGTTAATCTCAAGCTTTGGATCATATCCCAAAAATGTATATCTTCCCCAGGCTTCATTGGCCTGTGCTGATTCAAGCAGATAACAATGTGTTGAAACATTCTGCAGAATCCTCATAGCCTCTATAGGTGTGATAAAGTCTGATAATATCTCACAGCTTACAGGGAGAATGTCATACTTCCCGGTTTTTGCTATTTCTTTAACTTCGGTCAGTGTAGGGAAAAATTTCATATGCTTACCTCCAAATTTTATGTTTGTGTGAACAAATGCCCAACATGCAGCTTTGATTTTCTGCTGTGAACAAACGTCCAACATACAGCTCGAATTCGCCTCTTCGAGGCTTCTGTGCAGCTTGCGCTGCTACAATTCTCGCTTTATGTTGTACAACCCAATGTTCACTTGAAATCTCGCATGCGAGCATGCAGACTTGCAAACTCCATTGTACCTCTTTGTTCACTAAAAAAAAGTCCCTGACAGAATATTACTTCTGTCAAGGACGAATAATCTTAACTATCCGCGGTGCCACCTTGAATTCACGATAAAGTTCGTGCGCTTGGCAGGATACCAACATATCCCGGGCAAATGACGTATGCCCACACGTCGCAGAATACTCTGGATGAATGATAAATCCATTTGACTGCGCCCTCAGCGGTCCATTTGACAACTTGTTTCACACCTGATTCTCAGCACCACAGGCTCTCTGTAAAGGCATCATTGCCGTTATCTCCGCTTCAACGGTTTACAATTTATTTAATTGTGCAAACTTTTTATACTGTTTGAATTTCTTTAACGATTTAATACTTTATCTCGCTAAATTTATTTAAAGTTTATCACTCCTTTTTGTGTTTGTCAACATATTTTTGCATTGACAGATTTCGGCTTTTGAGAAATGTATCTCATCCTATTTATCATGCTTTCTACCATCCCTGATCCATCAGCCAGTTATTCAATCCTCTCTCCCGTCGGTTTTGATCTGCCTCATTTGAAAGCTCTGTGTACTCGCCTTTTATATTTCCATCCACGATAAAAAGTACCCTGCTGCACCGCGAAGCCACCTTTGCGTCATGTGTCACCATAACGATCGTTGTTCCCTCTTTATTAAGTTTTACAAGTTCATCCATAACTTCATTTGAGGAAGTGCGGTTTAATGCTCCGGTAGGTTCATCCGCAAAGAGAAGCTTCGGAGAGTTCATCATACTGCGGCAGATGCAGGCTCGCTGAAGCTGTCCGCCGGAAACCTCGTTTATATCGTTGTCCGCCACCTCTATGATGCCAAGTTTTCGCATAAGTGCCTCTCCACGCATCTGCTTTTCCTTGTTGCTCTCCTTTGTCTTTTTGCTCTCTGCCGCAGGAAGTATGATGTTGTCAAGTATCGTGAGATTTTTCATCATATACATCTGCTGAAAAATAAATCCCATCTCATCAAGACGCAGTTTGGCAAGCTCTTTTTCTCTAAGTTCGGTTATATCTTTTCCATCAAAAATGACCTGTCCGCTCGTCACACGATCCATACCGGATATCGCATACAAAAGTGTTGATTTGCCTGATCCTGACGGTCCCATAATGGCGATCATCTCGCCCTCGTTTACCTCTAAATTTACATTTTTAAGTACGTTATTCTGTCTTTTATCTATCACATAAGTTTTGCAAAGATCCTTTGCGCTAAGTAATGCTGCCATGCTTTCTTTCCTCCTACTCGATATTCGATATATCGCTGCTCTTTATTCCTCTGATATTAAGTGCCGTAAGTCCCGATGCCGCAAGCGTCATCAAAAAGACGATGCCCGGATAGATCAGAAATATTTTCCATGGATCTATTACATATGATATTTTCGAGACTCCAAGCATACTATAGATTGGGTCATCAACCAGATGTGTTACCGGAACTGAGCATATCGCTGCAAGCAGCACCGCTATAAGCGTTACAAACCCGAATCGTGCGGTGTGCCACCTGATTATCCGATTGTCTGAAAAGCCTGTCGCTTTTAGTGTTGCGATCTGACTCTTTTCATCGCTGATAAACGATCTTTCCATCAGAACACAGATGAGAACTACCACGATCAGAGTTATCCCGAGGAACAAATACTGCACTGCCTCCATTGCAGATGCGCAATTCATGCTATCGTCACAGTATTCTGCGGCATTCATCACATCCTCATTGTCAAATAACTTCTTTATCTTTTCTTTTCGATTTTCAATTTCAGACGCAGACGGATCATCACTAAAATTGATCTGATATGCCGCCATGTTTGAAATATGCGCAAAGTCCGTAGGTGCGTCCTCATGTAGCCTTATTACTGCGCCAAGCTGGTTCATGCTCTGGAAATATGCCACAACAATACATTCCCTCTTCTCGGTTCCGTAATCGATAGTTACCGTATCTCCTATCTTTGCTCCGGTCATTTTAGCGATCGTCGGCGTTATCGCGATCTCATTTGCATTTTGCGGAACAAGCCCTTCGGTGTACTCATAATCCGAGGCTTTTGTATGAATGCCCTGTAAGCATACGATTGAGTAATCTTTTCCACCGGCACTCACACGATATTTATACTGCACCTCTGAGATTACCTTTGCAGGCATATCATTTTCTGCCAGAAGTTTTTCCGTGTCACTTAAATAGTTTTCCACACACTGCCGTCCATCCGCTGTCATGCTGCCCATCATCTCAGTCAGATCCGTATAATAAAGGTCGCTGCGCGAGGCTAATGTCGTGACAAGTGTGTCGCTTCTCATCGTAGATGTTGTGTTCACAAGCAAAAGCACCAGTACTGTGCATATAAAAAACGTAATGATTATCGTTGCATAGCGTCTTGGTGCGCTAAGTACATCATTTATGGCTAAAAATCTGCTTGTGCTACCACGGCTTTTTTCCAGACGAAGCGGTGATTTTCTGTTATATCGCTCTCCTGTCTGTCCGGAGCGTATAGCATCGATAGGTGATAATTTTTTTACAAGCTTTGTACATCTGAATGCAAAAAGCAGTATCGCTGCCACAACGATAAATGCGCCTGCCAGTTCCAAAGCATAATAGCTGTTTCCGCCTCCGAGCACCATATTACGGCTTACCGACTCTAGCATCATATTTGAAAACGGTATACTGCATATAAATCCCCCTATCGCCCCTGCTATCGCAAGAAGCAGATATTTTGCCATATAAAGTCCTCGTATATTTGTGCTTTTTATTCCTATCGCTTTTAGCACTCCGATTTCACGGAACTCCCCTGATATCGTAAATGTGATGGAAAATTTAAGCACGACAAACGAAACAAGCATCATGCATACGCTTAAGACCAGCATCAGAAATGCGACTATCATATCGATCAGATAGCACATTTTTATCATGGAATGAGTACCGGAAAATGTCACACCCTCTTCTCCCGATACCGCCGATGCAAGTTTTGATTCATCCGCACCACTTTTCAGATCTATATAATATATTTTTCCCTGCTGTACACCTTCTGCCGTATCCTCTGCCAGCTTTCCTTCGTCCTGCTTACTGAGTAAAAACCGGTTATTTCCCATCATACTTGAACCAAGCAGTGCATCCTTTGCCTCCCCATCAAGTATTACGGAAAGCTTTACATTGCCATATGTGATTGTAATCTTGTCCCCAGGATGTAGACCATTTTTTTGCATGAAATCTCCTGTCGCATATGCGTGTCCCGGCTCGATTGATGTTATCTTTTCATTTTTGCTGTCGAAGAATTTGAGCTTACTGTCCTCTATAGCCTGATACACAGTCGCATTTCTTGCTTCCAGTGCTTTTCCCTTCGTGTCAGTCAGATCCGATTTATTTCCGAACACTACGTTTTCTTTCCGATACTCTTTTACGTCCTCCTGCTCCTTTAACACATCCTTTATCGGATCATCCGTGTCCGTTCCCATCATGATAACGACATAATCCCCGACTCCTGCTTTTTTTAGAAAATAATCTGTGCCGTTCATGACTGCTGCCACATTGCTAAGACCGCTCGACACAAACATCGTTGCCAGAAGTATAAAGGCAAACAGGATTATGTTCATTGTCTTTTTTCTTTTCAGATCTTTTTTCAATATTCGAAAAAACATATTTTCTCCTCTCTGTAATATGTATTGTTACGTTGTATTCATATTACATGGGAAATTATTAAATAATCCTTAAATGCATTTTATACTTTATGGATTACTACTGTAGCAAAAAATTCATTCTCCTTTATTTCTGCAAATACCTCTCCGTCCATCATGTGCATAAGCTGTCTGCATATGTAAAGTCCAAGCCCTGAGCCTTTCGCATTTCCCACGTTGCTTCCGCGGTAAAATGAGTCAAAAAGATGAGGAAGTTCATCTTCCTTTAATGTGCAGCCGGTGTTTTTTACTGTGATAAGACAGCAGTCCTCCTCCGTGGAAAATGAAATCGTGATATATTTTCCGTCACCGTATTTTAAGGCATTTTCCATAATATTCTGCAACACCTCGATTAGCCTGTTGCTGTCTCCACACAGCAGACAGTCCAAGTAGCTTTCCACCTCAAATGCAGTATGCAGATTGGAAAGTTTGTCCGTATAATACGCATTTATATATTCCATCACAGATGACAGATAGACCTCGCCCATTTCTACCGTAAGGTTTAAAAATTTCTCCCTCGATGCAGCCATGATCTCGGTTACATATCCCTCCATCTCTGTTACGTTTTTGTCAATCCCTGCATATACCTGTGCTCTTTTTTCCGGTGTATCATAGAGATTTTCAGATAATGCTTTGTTGTACAGCCTTATAGCTGAAAGCGGAGTTTTAAGGTCATGTGCCAGTGAAAGTATAATCGTCTTTTTCTCTTTTTGAAGCTCCAGCTCCTTTTCCCTGCTGCTCTCTAAATTATCGCGCAGCATATCCATTCCCCATAGAAATCTGCCAAAGAATTTGCTCTTTTCTGCCTTGATAGGGACAGATAGATTTCCCTTTGCCAGTTCCTCCGTAAGCGACATCATCCTATGGAAAGGTTTTAATATCTTTTTTCCTATGTACATCACTAAAAAAACAGACAGCAAAAACATGATTCCCATGCCAACATTCATAAGGATCAATGTTTTGTGGTCTGTCTGTGTATAGATTACCTTGTATATTGTGCCTGTTGCTTCCTGAGTTCTACTTATTTCCGGCTCATTGATATGTGCCATGATAAAAAAGAGCACATTTGATATTGCGATCAGTATCAGCTCTATACCAAGGAATATCCCGGCAAATTTTCTGTATTTATTCATATCTGTATCCTGTTCCCCACACTGTTATGATGTGCTCCGGTTTCTTTGGTTCTTTTTCCGTTTTCTCGCGCAGCCACTTTATATGTACTGTCAGAGTCTGCGGCTCGGATTCGCTGTCGCTTCCCCATACACTGTTAAACAGATAATCTTTTTTGAGGGTAATGCCCTTATTCTCCACCAGAAGCCTCAGTAACTGAAATTCCTTTTCCGTGACGCTTACCGCTTTTCCGTCAACGGTCAGTGTCTGCGTTACCGTATTTAATTTGAGGTTATTGCATATGATCTCCTCGCGGGCATATTTGCGCTTGAATATACCGTTTATCTTTGCAATCAGTATATCCACATCAAACGGTTTGCTGATGTAATCATCCGCTCCTATCTGCAAGCCTTTAAGCGTGCTTTCCTTATCGGTTTTGGCACTTGCGATAAGGATATGTGTGTTAGAGGTCTCTCGTATCCTCGAGCAGACCGAAAAACCATCAAGTCCGGGCAAACCGATATCAAGCACCAAAAGCTTTGCTCCGTACTGCTCAAATATCGATAACGCCTTTTCCCCTGTATCTGCAAGGCTTACTGTGTAGTTTTCTCTTCTTAAGAAATCACACAGCAACGTTCCTATTTCTTTGTTATCCTCTACTATGATAATGTCTGGCATTGTTCCGCCTTTCTCCTATAAAATATACTCCATCTGGCGTTCCTTTGTCTTAAGCCCCATCTTCTCATAAAATTTCTCAGCAGATGTGTTTCCACTCCATACATTGAGGGTGACCTCGTAGCAGCCGAGACGCTTTGCCTCAATCTTTACATGTTCAAAAAGCTGCTCTCCGATATGCGCTCCTCTGGTCTTTGCATCTACACACAGATCATCTATGAAAAGTGATGTAAACGGCACCATGTTGTTGGAAAACGGCTGCTGTCTTATCTGACAGAATGCGTATCCCATGCAGATATCATCATCACCTGCCGCAACATATATCGGCTTTGTATCGTCCTTTATCATCTCTGCAAGCTCTTCATTTGTATATTTTGTCGTTCCCGGGATAAAAATATCCGGTCTGATATCGGCATGGATCTGAAGCACCTGCTCTAATAATTCAATAAGTCTTGGTATGTCTTTTTCCTGTGCCCTTCTAATATTCATTTTGAGAATCATCCTTCCTGTTGTGGTTAATGTATAGTTTTTATATTTCAAAATAAATCCAGCATATTATCGAGATAAATGTGCTCTCTGACATGTATCTGATACTGTGGCTTCGTCATATAATAAAGCAGAAATTCAAGTATCATGGCACTTCCTAGGCCTCTGCCCTCTATTTTAAAATTGCTAAAGCCCATCGGCAGATAAGTATTTTTTATATCGTCTACTCCTATAAATCCCGGATTTTCCATTGCCTTCGAAAATAGATATCCCTCGCCCGCATCAGGTGCCACGCAGTAATGCTCCGGGCAATCCTCGCCCAGATTTTTGCGGCTAACCGTCTCGTAGCATTTCTTCCTGTCCGTGCAGCCAAACCAACAGCACTCATTGCACAAAAATTCTACTTTATCCTTTTGATGTTGTGATAATGCTTTCAGTTTATCAAATGATTTGTTCAGCCTGAAATCCGGTACTACATAGCGGAAATCCTCTCTGTTTAGCTCATTTTCAAATTCACCAAAATCCGTCAGAACCTTTGTGGTTGAGGATATAAAATAAAAGCCGGGATAGTTTTCTTTTATATAATCAAGCAGAATATCTGAATAGATGATTATGCCGTTTCTACATTCCTTTACTTTTATGCGCTTGTTTATCCCGCTTATATCATTATCGTTTCCAAAGCCCCTGCTTCGCTCATTATCTCTGCCTATATCAAATATCCTGCACAGCTCGTTACATTTTTTGTCAGAAAGATGCTCCCTAGTAAGCAATGAATTGCTAAAGGTAAGTCTCGCGGATATCCCATATTCCTGCATCAGCTTAAGCACTTCCTCCGGATCATGCTCACCAAAACCGACACGGCCTCCGCCCCATACGCAGTCTGCCGGTGCTCCGTATATTGAACCTATTTCGCACCAGTCATAAAAATATTCACGGTGCTTGCGGTACAGTGGGAAAAATTCTTTGTATAATTCATAAAATTCAAACAATCCCGGTAGATGATAATACGCTTTCATTTTGACTCCTTATTTTAATCCGTACCAGACTATCAACAGACTCTAGTTTGCTTCTCCTAAATGTAAGTGTAAAATCCCGGAGCGTATTGTAGGCTTTGATAGCATATCAATATCACGCTCCGGGGGTTCTATTTACACCTGATTTAGTTTAAGAAATTCTGTATGATAACTTCCTCTGCCTCTTCCTCTGTAAGTCCGAGTGTGCGGAGCTTGAGAAGCTGCTCGTCGTTTATCCTGCCGATTGCAGCCTCATGGATGATAGCTGCATCAATATTTTTTGCCCTGATTTCAGGGATTGAACCGACCTCTGCATGATCCATGATGATAGAATCACACTGGATATGAGCCTGGCATTTGCTGTTGCCGATGGCGTTTGGATGGAAGGTCTGGACTGAGTTTCCTTTTCCTACTGATCTGGAAACAATCTGCGCAGAGCTGTCCTCTCCGTTTAACTGCACCTCGATGTTCGACTCCGCCTTCTGCTCTCCATCTGTCATGAGACGCTCTGTGACATAGAGCTTTGCGTCCTTTCCAAGCTCCACATTGGTCTCACGGACTGTCGAATCAACACCCTTTATCTGTGCTGTATCGAGTGTGAAAACAGAATTCTCTCCCACAAATATATTTGTTACAGGGTTGAGTACTCTCGCACCTGTTCCGTTTCCCTCGCCATAGTGCTTTTCCTCATAACGGACATTCGCATTTTTACCCACATGGAAGGTGTGGATACCATCGTGTCTGCTCTCGTTGCAGCCACTGTTGTGGATTCCGCAGCCTGCCACAATCCTTACATCTGCACCATCCTCCACATAGAAATCATTGTATACAAGGTCTGTCATGCCTGATTTGCTGAGCACTACCGGGATATAGACAGCCTCTCCGTCCGTTTTTCCATCAATATAAATATCAATGCCCGGCTTGTCTGTCTTTTTCTTAATCTTGATGTGCTCGCTGTCTCCGTGGCAGATTGATGTTCCGTTTTCACGCAGGTTAAAGGCACCGGTCTGACTGAATTTATTATCATTTATGACGTCCAATACGCCCTCTGTTACGTTGTCAAGCTTTACCATATTATGCTCTTCCCTCCAGTCTCTCTACACATTTGTGACATTTCTGTACACCATTGAGATAAGGCAGCACCTCGTCCTTTGTGCCGATTTTCTTGATTTCTCCGCCATCAATTATCATGATGCGGTCTGCCATATTGATGATTTTCTCCTGATGTGAAATCACTATGAGGCTCTGCTTTTTCTCAGTATGGATTTCCTCGAATTTCTGTATGAGCATTGAAAAGCTCCACAGATCGATTCCTGCCTCCGGCTCATCAAATATGCAAAGCGAATGCTCCTTGGCAAGCACTGATGCAATCTCAATACGCTTCATCTCTCCACCTGAGAGTGTGCCGTCAATCTGGCGGTAAATGTAATCCTTTGCGCAAAGTCCTACCGCGGTAAGAAGGTCGCAGCACTCCTTGTCTGAAAGCTCATCCTTTGCGGCGAGCTTGAGCAGCTTCATGACTGTCATTCCCTTAAATCTCGGTGGCTGCTGGAATGCAAAGCCTATTCCCGCATTTGCCCTGTGATTGATGTCGAGCTCTGTGATATCCTGTCCGTCAAGTATGATCTTTCCGCTGTCCGGTGTCTGGATACCTATCAAGGTCTTTGCCAGAGTAGATTTTCCACCTCCGTTTGGTCCGGTGATGACAAGCATTTCTCCGTCCTCTACCTGAAATGATATATTGTTCAGAAGGCATTTCTTTCCGCCCTCATCATCTACGTTTAAAGTTAAATTTTCTGCTTTAAGCACGATTTTCACCTCATTTTTATTTATGATACAGCATAAAATCCTTCTCCTGCTGTTCTAATTACTTTTTCCGTTTACCGTTCATACATCAGTATGCCCGGCAACGATTACAGTATAACATAATAGTAAAGGTTTACAAGGGATAAACTCTCTGGTACTCGCTAAAATACATATTGGGCACGCATAAACGGTTTGCTTATCTATTAATTTCCCTTATCATTGAATACTCATTGCACAAGGTGCCATCCTTTTGTCTGATAGAATTGAATTTTATGCCAGTTATCCTAAATCCCATTTTCTCATAAAGTGCTCTCGCCCTGCTATTGCCCTCGATAAAATCCAGTTCCATCTGCATTATCTTTGGATTGTTTTCTACTATTTTTATCATTTCCCGGAACATTTTCGTTCCGATTCCCTGATTCCAGAATTCGCTCAGCAAGCCGATTGCCACACTTGCCCTATGCCCGGTTTTCACGCGGTTATTCCACCAGACCATGCAATTTCCGGCAATTTTTCCACCTGCTTCACAAACCAGCAGTGCCTGTGTACCTGACGAATTGCAGCTATTTATGAATTCAATCTCCTGCTCGATGGTCTGTGTCTCACATTCTTCCGGTGTCCTCAGTAAGAAATCCGTTTCGCTTGTTGATTTTTTCATGTACTCTATAAGAGCTTTGGCATCCTTTTCATTTGCACTTCGCAAAATGGCAGTTCTGCCATCTTTCAATTTAAATTCGATATCTTTTATTGTCATATTATTTAGTACCAACTTCCTATTGATTTTTATATTCTATCTGTGATAAACTATCGACAATTAATGGTAGTTGCAGCTTAGACAGAGCGAGACGAAAGTTTCCCTCTGTCTATTTTTTTGTGCTTTTACACGCATGAAGGCTTGTATACACTTCATGCCTTTTTCTATCGCAGCTATCAAGAGCCTATTGTAACGACTCGTTACAGCTATATTTATTTACATAACAGGAGGATTTAAGAAAAATGCCAAAAAACAGATTACAGGAAACAATTTTTACCATCATGATGGTGCTTGTCATGGTTTATGCCATGATATGCTACAATATTGCCCTTGAAACAGGCGGTATGAAGAACTTTGTTTTTAAGGCCGCATTAGGCGAATTTCCTATCATGATTGTTGCCGGTTTTATCCTTGATACGTTCATTGCCGGACCACTTGCCAAAAAATGCGCTTTCAAAATCGTCACACCAGGAAAGGACAGACCTATTGCTATAATCCTTGCAATTTCTGTCTTCTCAATCTGGTTCATGTGCCCTATGATGAGCTTTATCGCTACCATCCTTTTCAATGGTGGTTTTAATTCACAGATATTTGCGACATTCTGTGAGCTCGTCGTAAGAAACTTTCCAATGGCCTTCTTCTGGCAGCTCTTTGTTGCCGGACCACTTGTTAGATTCATCTTTGGAAAAATTTTCCGAGAGAACTAATCTAAAATGTAAAACCGGGCACAATAGCCTGCCCGGTTTACACTATAGAATACTCCCTCTTAGAATACTCCCTCTATAAAGCCTTTCATATCGTCCTTAGACACAAGGCCTATCTGCTGACCTGCAACCTGACCTTCCCTGATTGCAATAACAGCCGGAATATTCATTATACGATACTCTCTTGCCAAATCAGGATTCTCGTCCACATCAATATTGTAAAACTCCACATCTGTGATTTCATCAGAAAGCTGCTCCATCACCGGCGCAAGCATCTTGCATGGGCCGCACCACTCTGCCGAAAAATCAACAATGATAGCCTTATTATTTTTAACCTGTTCAAATTCACTGCCATTAATCTTCTTTACCATAGTTGTTCTCCTTTCATCTGTCGAACGAATTATTTTCGTTGCACCTATACAGCAATTAATAATAACTGCTGTACTAGCACTACTATAATACATAAATCAGATTATGTCACATAAAAATATTATAAACCGCAAAATTTATCATTTACCACGATTAATTCTTTTTGTACTCTGCCATGTAGGCCTCTATATCCTCAGTGGTTCTGATGATATCCTCCGACAGACACACTGCACCGTCCTCGGTGATAAGCACATCATCCTCAATCCTGATACCAATTTCCCATTCATCTATATACAGCCCCGGCTCGTCACTGATGATTGCTCCCGGACGAAGCCTGCTGTTTGAGTCAACTGTCACGTCATGCACATCAATTCCCAGATGGTGTGACACGCCATGCATGTAATACTGTGAAATCTCTACAGAGTTCTTTATAAGTCCAAGCTTCATAAGCCCGTCTGCAAGCACATCCTTACATACTTCGTTTAATTCCTTAGTAGTCATTCCCGGCTTTGCAACCTCGACAATCTTTCGGTTTGCAGCAAGCACAATATCATATACCTGTTTCTGGCGCTCGGTGAACCTGCCATTTACCGGATATGTTCTCGTAATATCCGAATTGTAGCCATCTATTCTGGCTCCAAGGTCAAGAAGCACCAGTGTTCCATCCTCCATCGTCTCACGATTTGTGTCATAGTGAAGCATTGTTCCATTCATTCCGCTTCCGGCGATTGTAGGAAAAGCTGTCCACTCTGCCCCACCGCGTCTTATGATATATTCAAAGTCTGCCTGTGCCTGATATTCCTTCATGCCCGGCTTTAAATTGGCCATCACATTGCAGAGTCCGTCCTTTGTGAGAGCGATTGCCTTTTTGGTCAGCTCAATCTCATCCTTATCCTTCTGCATACGCTCCTCTGCCACAAGTGGGAAAAGATTCTTCACAGCAACTCCCGGATAGTCTGTCCGAAATTCATTGGCTTTTACCACATTGTAATCCGGCAAATCCGCTTTCTGGTGACGATACGTGTCAAAATATGCAGTATATACATCCTCACGCGTCATTATCCTGTCCAGCGTGCTCTCAAGCTCATAAATGTATTCTATCTCATCAATTCCTGATATTTCCTCGGCTTCCTCCACAGTCACTTTCCTGCCGTACCAGCGCTCCATCGTAGGGTCTGCCTCCTCTATGAAGAGCATCGTCTTAGCAGGCTCTACACATTTATCCAGGACAAGGACCATGTTGTCACGTCTAAGTCCGGTCAGATAGAAGAAATTGCGGTTAGCCTGTGCTGTAAATAAATCATACTCATCTGCGCTCACATGGTGCTCGATGCCTGAGTACAGTATTGCTATAGAATTGTCCTCCATCTTGTCTAAAATTCTTTGTCTTCTGCTTTCAAAATCCATTATTATCGCCTCTTATTTCTTTTATATAGATACCATTATATATAGATATCAATCACTCATTCCCTTATTCTTGCTTCAAACTCCATCCTATGATCCGTCAATCAATCTACAACTGGAAGCTTCGCTAAACTCTTTGCGATTTCCTCATCTGTCGGAATATAATCTGACATCTCCCCATCATTGTACTTCTGATAAGCATACATGTCAAAGTATCCCGTTCCGGTAAGACCAAATACGATATTTTTCTCTTCTCCTGTCTCTTTACATTTAAGTGCCTCATCGATAGCAACTTTTATCGCATGGCTGCTCTCCGGTGCCGGAAGTATTCCCTCGACTCTTGCAAAGGTTTCTGCCGCCTTAAATACCTCTGTCTGCTCTACACTTCTTGCTTTTACATATCCGTCATCATAAAGCTGTGATACTATAGAGCTCATACCATGATAACGAAGCCCTCCTGCATGGTTTGCAGATGGAATAAATCCGCTGCCAAGTGTATACATTTTAGCGAGTGGACAGATTTTTCCTGTGTCACAATAATCATATGCATAGCGGCCGCGTGTAAGGCTAGGACATGATGCCGGTTCAACCGCAATGATCTCATAATCAGCCTCCCCACGGAGCATTTCTCCTGCAAATGGCGAGATAAGTCCACCAAGATTTGAACCGCCTCCTGCACAACCGATGATCATGTCTGCTTTTACTCCATATTTATCAAGTGCAGCCTTTGTCTCAAGTCCGATCACAGTCTGATGGATAAGTACCTGGGAAAGCACTGATCCGAGTACATATCTGTAACCCTCCTGTGTTGTGGCAGCTTCTACCGCCTCTGATATGGCACAGCCAAGGCTTCCTGTTGTTCCCGGGAACTCTGCGTTTATCTTTCTTCCTATCTCAGTATTCATTGATGGGGATGGTGTGACCTGTGCTCCGTATGTTCTCATAACTTCACGTCTGAACGGCTTCTGCTCATATGAAACCTTTACCATATATACCTGACAGTCCAGATCAAAGTATGAACACGCCATAGAAAGTGCTGTTCCCCACTGACCTGCTCCGGTTTCTGTGGTAACACCTTTAAGTCCCTGCTTCTTTGCATAATAAGCCTGTGCTATAGCAGAGTTTAATTTGTGGCTTCCGGATGTATTATTTCCCTCAAATTTATAATAAATATGTGCCGGTGTTCCGAGCTTTTTCTCAAGACAGTATGCACGCACAAGTGGTGATGGACGGTACATTCTGTAAAAATCCCTGATTTCCTGTGGTATGTCAAAATACGGCGTTGTCTCGTCAATCTCCTGTTTTGCAAGCTCCTTGCAGAAAATCGGTGAAAGCTCATCAACAGTTATCGGTTTTAATGTGGCGGGATTTAATATCGGTGCCGGTTTGTTTTTCATATCGGCACGGACATTGTACCACTGCTTTGGCATTTCACTCTCTTCAAGATATATTTTGTATGGTATTTCTTTGCTCATTATGATTCCCTCTCTTTTCCTTTAATGGATATAATTTTATCCTATGATACATCTACGTTATCATAACCAAGCTGTTTTTACAATCATATATTTGCGCTCATATATTATTGTCCACGATTACTTTGTAAGTTTCTTTTTGCAGTATTTATATGCACCACAATAATGGCATTTTAATTTACGTTTTCTTCAGATAATCTTCTTCTTATAATCTTTTGAGTTTACCCAATCGCCTCCCCAGGTGAAACCATGAACTTTAAATAGCTTGTAACACAAATCATTATGATCTATTTTGTGTGGGAAATTCAGACTTCTGTCAACATATGGCGCATAGCTTGACAGCGCAGTGTCAAGCTTGCGTGTGAACAGTAATGCGTTTTTCGATGGAATAATATTTTTTTCAGAAAGACCTTGATAAACCTGTTCTCATCATAGATAATATTTTATAAAGATACAACATAAATTTTTATTTAAGGAGTTATAAAGATTATGTTTTTTAAAAAGGAAAAATCTAAACAGCAGGAAAAAAGCGACTTCTATCTTGGCGTGCAGAAAATTTTTCGTATAGAAAATTCTGCCGATTTATTAGCTGCCGGAAAAGTAAACGGAACTATTTATAAAGGTGCTGCCATCTACATCACAAATCCCGGAGAAGATAGTGAACTGACTGAACTTACAACTGTCACTGAAATTATTATCAATAATAATTCCGTTGATATTGCGGCAGACACTTTTGTCATTGTAAAGCTTGAAGCAGGAAGTAAACTCCAGCTTAAACCCGGCTCTGTATTATTAACACGAAATGTATCAGTAAAAAATGTTCATGATGCATATATCTATGCACTTGGCGAATCCTATATCAGTACAAAAAAGATGGAACTTACTGATATCGACTATGACAATATGAGTCTTACTGATCTGGCCGAATTAAGAAGATTATTCTGCTGGCTGATCGAACAAAAGAAGACTCAGGAAACAGAAGAAATCAAAGCCTTTAATAAAAAAACACTGGATTCCATCTCACATCATATGTGCAGCCGCATTTTATCATCTCAGGAAATCTATACTGTAATCCACAAAAAAACCGGGGAACCTTTTATGATGGCACAGGTCATAAAACAACCGGATCAATATTTAACTACACCACCTGATATCATGCTCATACCAAAAGCATATATTGATATTATTAAAAATCAATATAATCCTGATGTTTTTGACATTGTAAAAATAGAAAATGGTTCAGACAAAAAAGGCATATACAATTTCCTTGGAAGTACATTTTATCTGAATGGTGCCTGTGGCGTGAAAGTTATCTATGATAATTTTTCTATTGACGCATGTATGCTTGTTGAAAAACCTGATTACAGTAATCTTCCACCCATCCAAAGACCGGTAACTAACCCCGATGTTGAACGTTGGCTCCTGTTACTAGGACAAATGAATGAGCCAAAAACAGATGACGAAAAACTCATATACAACATATTTTATGGTCACCTGTTCCGCGAACTTGCCAGTGCAAATTTCATCATTCCGATGAAAATGAATGCCAAAATGGCTCCGCCTGATGAAAATGGTAAAACCGTAATAACAGAAGGCTCCACAATGGAATTACCAACCAAAAATGGTAAAAATGGAAGAGATGCTGTCTGTATGTTTACGGACTGGAAACGCCTTCGCATGAATTACAAAGAATCTGATGGATGGGATGGTTTGATCCAGCCTATCAGCGGTATGATAGAAAAATTTGACTGCGCCATAAATGCTACTGAATATTTATCTGCCGGCTGCTATATAGACAAAGATTTCTATGATGCCAATATAAAATAAAGATACCCCAAAAAACAAAACTTTCTCAACCAATATTTGGTTGAGAAAGTTTTGTTTTTTACCAGACCTAATACAGCTGTCAGTTAATTTTTGTAAGTTATTCCTCCCTAAATTTCCATAGCATCTACCATTATACTTATTTCTCTCTTGCCTGTATCCTGATTTGCATTTGCCACAAACTCATAAACCGGACGATAATATCCCTTCGAATCCGGTGTGTAACTTATCTTCACTGATTTTACAACTAAATCAGATAATTGTTCATCCTTATCATAATCCGGGAAATAAAATTTTCCTGCACATAGCCTGTCATAAGCCTCTTTTTCTGAAATAACATCTACCTTTTTATAAGGCGTATATTTTATCATGGAGTCTCTGAAATTTTCAATTTTACCTGACGAATTAATACAACATTCTATCGTTCCCTTATAATACAAGCCATCGTCAAGAATTTCTCCATCGTTTGTAAACCTATAGTTTCCTGCATCATATTCCTCGATTGGTGCAAAAACTGCGTTTTCGGGAATAACCACTCCTAGATTTTCCAGCTTTTCTCTGACAAATTCCTCTGAAAGTCCAGCGTCAGCATACGAATTTTCATCATCTATATTTGAAAAATCCGTGAAACTTACTGTTGGTCCTTCGTAATCGCACCAGATACTCAGGTTACTACCCTCATCATCAAGGCTGGTACTGTAAAAAATAATAGTATCATCATATATGTCTGTTTTTGAGTCATCTATTAAAACACCATACTTTGAAAAGTACCCGTCGGCAAGCTCCCTCGCCTCATCTTCTGTAGCCCTGTGAATTGTGTATACATCAAGCGGATCTGCCTCATCTGCCAGACTCACACCATCTGCCATCGAGACATCCACATTTTGATTTGAAAGATTATCGATTGAAAGATTACCATATTCCATACTATTGTATACAATAAAAACAGCTGCAAAAGCTATAATTGTAAACGCAAGCGGAAGCTGTGCCACCAGACATTTTCTTATGGAAATGTTCTGTCTTTCACAAACATTTTCATCATGTGCCACTCCACTGACCTCATTTGTATTATCTTGGACTTTCTTCCTTGAACAGACTGCCACAAATATCAGTCTTGCAACCGAAAATAATCCATATCCGATCATTGCACCTATCGTATTATTTATGATATCGTCAGTTTCAAATACACCTCGTCCCGTGATAAGCTGCACAACCTCTATAAACAGTGCAAACCCAAACCCGCACAAATATATTTTCCACGCTCTTTTAATCTTTCCAAAACAAATTGGTAGTAAAAATCCAAACGGCACGAACATACATATATTAAGTATCAGATTTCTCCATTCCTGTGCACTAAAATTGTACCAGGCCTCTTTGTATGAAGAAAATGGTTTAAAGTTAGCCCGGTACTCAAATCCCCCAAAACCAATACCTCCTCTTAGCAATGTCACATAAAGGACAACAACAATGTATACTGCAAGTACACACACCAGTCCTATTCTGCCAATTGAAATCTGTTTTTTCCCATGCAATATTTTTTTATAAATCATTTTGTAGCCTAAAAGCCAGATTATTGCCAAAAAAGCCACTACAATAGTGGCAAAAATAATGGCAGACTTTCCTAATCTCATAATATCTGATATTCTCATTACATTCTCCTCATACACTGCATTTTATTCATCTATATACAAATTTTAAAGCTGCGTGTCTCCGTTAAAAGTTTATTATTCTACGTCTTTAACCACTTGCTGCCTGATGAATATATACGTTTCTAAAAAATCTTTATAAAATTGGTACCATATACATTGGAATATAATAAATTCCGTTTTCTCATCCGATCAACCAAAACAGCCGCTTCCATATTATTCATTCCCGTAGTCGCAACAACATCATCAGCATTAGTATATTTACCAACTTTATCAAAAAAGGCTGTTATTGTACTTTTCCCCGAACCATTAGGTCCCGCTAATACAAGAATCATCGGTTTTTTATTCTGCATATTTTCTTTCCCCATTTGCATACTCTACATAAGCCTGTTTCTTTTCATTGTCATAACCAGCTATAGGTTTTTTACATATTTTCGCTTTATTTATTGCTGCCTTAACAGCTTCAACTGCCCTTTCGTCCATTTCATTATCCGATTCTGTCAATGTACTCTTCTCTTCTTCTCTAGATACAACTTTTATAATTCTACCACTTTTGGTGCTCACAGTTGTCATATAATCACTCCCTCTGTTTTGATTAATATTAAAATATATTCTCTCTTATACTTGTTTACTTTTTATTATAATATTTATTTTATCATAGTTCACACAAAAAAACACCCCAGAACCGAAGTTCTGAGGTGTAATATACTTTTGATATTCTCTTTTCCGAAAGACTATCTCTTTGAGAACTGAGGAGCTCTACGAGCTGCTTTGAGACCGTATTTCTTACGCTCTTTCATACGTGGATCACGTGTTAAGAATCCAGCAGACTTAAGAACTGGTCTGTACTCTGAATCTACCTGAAGGAGTGCACGAGCGATTCCGTGACGGATTGCTCCGGCCTGTCCTGTGTATCCACCACCACGAACGTTAACTAAAACGTCGAACTTATCAACTGTCTCAGTTGCAACTAATGGCTGGCGAACAACTACCTTTAATGTCTCAAGACCAAGGTACTCATCGATATCTCTTTTATTGATTGTAATCTTTCCTGTTCCAGGTACTAAATATACTCTAGCAACAGATGATTTTCTTCTTCCTGTTCCGTAATACTTTGTAGTAGCCAATTTACTTTACCTCCTATTAAAACTCTAATGTCTCAGGCTTCTGAGCTGCATGTTTGTGATCTGGTCCAGCGTATACGAATAACTTTGTATACATCTGACGTCCAAGAGGTCCCTTTGGAAGCATTCCCTTTACAGCGTACTCGATAACGCGCTCTGGATGCTTGTTCATCATCTCTCTTAATGTTGTCTCTTTCATACCACCGATATAATCTGAGTGATGATAGTAAATCTTCTGGTCTAATTTCTTACCAGTAACCTTAACCTTGTCAGCATTGACAACGATTACATAATCACCTGTGTCAATGTGTGGTGTAAAGATTGCTTTATTCTTTCCTCTTAATACTTTAGCAACTTCTGATGCTAAACGTCCTAATGTCTTACCTTCAGCGTCTACTACGTACCATTTTCTGTCGATTGTAGCAGGACTAGCCATAAATGTTTTCATCGGTTTTCCTCCTTAAATGATTCGATTACTTTTAATGCCGATGCCTCTTGAAATCGCGTATGTCCGGACGCCACTTCCTGTTTGACATCTTATAGTCCTCTGTTCCATCTCAGATGACTATCATTATCTATACTAAATGGTTGCCGGGGCTTTGGCTTCCATTTATCTACTTTTACAGACCTAGATATTATACTTGCGTAACCGGCTGTTGTCAAGTGCTTTTTACTCTTATTTCCAGCTTTTTATTTAAACTTTTTATTATGCTTTTTCTTGAAACTTTTTCTTCAAACTTTATCTTTAAACTTTTTCTTTAAAACTGCATATATACAAAATCCGCCGGATTTACGCCCGGTCCGTAGTAACCGAATATTATTACTATAAAGATGCCAAGATATATTATCGCCCAGCGAAGCGGCAGCTTTCTTGAAAGTATGAAATCGCGCATGTCGAGCTTTTTATTTTCCTCAACGAAGCTGATGAAGAACCACAGCAGCGTACATATTATAAGTAAAATTATATCGTATTCGTCCAGTCCGCATGAACCGAGATTCAAAATGATGTTGTTTATTCCAAGCTCGCTGATATGAAAATCCGTGACTGATTTAAAAAGCATATGAAATGCTGTCGACGCATTTGCCGCTATGTCAAAATAGTAGCCTACCAGTATGAGCATAAAGGTCCAGAGCACTGATACAATCGTTGCAAATATGCCCTTTTCCCTGAGGCCGGTCAGCTTAAAAAAGCCGCCTGCCACCTTTTTGTTTACCGGAGCAAAAAGCTCTGCAAGCATGATGACAATGCCGTTCCAAAGTCCGAAATACAGGTATTTCATATTGGCACCGTGCCACACTCCGATGACGATAAATGTGATGACACTAGCGATGCAGCCCGGAAGCACCTTGCTGATATGCGCACCAAATCTTGGCTTTAGCCATTTGCCAAAATTCAGGAAACGCTTTGAGATTGAAAGCGGGTAGAAAATATAGTTTCTGCACCAGTCTCCCAAAGTCATATGCCAGCGGTGCCAGTACTCAGTGAGCGAGCGCGAAAAATACGGATGGTTGAAGTTTGTTGACATTGTTATGCCAAACATCTCTGCAATACCGCGCACTATATCGATTCCTCCCGAGAAATCCGCATATAGCTGCAGCGCATACACTACTGCCGCAAAAAATACATAGGTGCCCGAAAAATCCATCGGCTTATCCATTACAAAATTGATGATATTTACCGCACGGTCTGCTATCACAAGCTTTTTCATGACTCCCCAGAGCACCAGAAGCGCACCCTTTTGCAGATTTAGAAGGCGCAGGGAATGTCCCTCGTAGAGCTGGTTTGCAAGCTTATCATATATCGCAATCGGTCCCTGTATGATCTGAGGGAAAAATGATACAAAAAGTGCTACCTTAAGGAAATTCTTTTCAGGCTCGACAATTTCCCTGTATACGTCCATCACATAGCCCATGGACTGGAAGGTGTAGAAGGATATGCCAAGCGGAAGCAAAAGTCCAAGCTCGCCCGCATATGGTATATATTTAAGGAATGCCAGAATGCCAAAATTGCAAAGCAGCGCAAAAAGCATGACTGCCACTCTCTTTTTTCTGCCCTTTTCCTTGTATTCCTTTCTGGTCTGCCTGTCCCAGTCCTCCTTGTGGCTTTTTACGATGGCATTCTGCTTCTTTAGCAGCTTGTCAATCCATATTGTTGAGCCATAGGTGGTGCATATTGTAAAAATGATAAACAGCACATACCACTTACATATAATCACATAGTATGCCATGCTTCCCGCCAGAAGCACATACCAGCGGTATTTCTTCGGAAAGCAATAATATAGTACAAGCAGGGCGATTACAAATATCGCATATTTTAATGAAATCAGTTCCATTTTATTTACTCCAAATCTATTTTTTAACCGGGTTATTTATCGCCTTGACAGGCTTTGCGTCGTTGTTCGTATCTGCTACCTTATTGGTCGCAAGGCTTGACGAAAAATTATAAGGCAGATAAACGGACATCTCAAAATAATGATTGCCAAGACTCAGGTCCGTATCCTTTGCACAGGCACTTATCACCTTGTCAGCGCGCCTTGCGCACTCGCCCCATGCACTCTGAAGCTTTGGGGAGTGCTCTGCAGGCAGCCTGTAATTATCAGACAGATATTTTCCCATAAATGCAGTGAATTTGCGGCTTCCATTTATATTCAGGTGCTCTGAATTGTAGAAATCATTCCTCTCATTGATTCCTATAAATTCCTTATCACCTTCGAAGCTTTTAAAATCATAGCCATAGGACTCCACAAGCTCCTTTACATCACAAAGCACCTGCGGATTCTTTACCTCCTTCTCATGAGGGAACCTCGCAAAAAGCACCTTTTCCACGCCCTGTGCTTTACAATACTCAAGCAGATCCGTCATATACGCTCTGCTCTTTTCGGTAAAATAGAGCTTTTTCTGCTTGCCCGAAGGACAGTCGGAATATTTTGCAATAGATGAAAAGCCCTTCATACATGATGATTTTGCAAAATACATTCCAACTCTTGTGGCAAAGGTGTGTGCACACTTGTCTATATCCTTCCAGTTGCTGTGATACAGCTTAAAAGGATTTGTAAAGTTGTCCTGCTCATCCCTTGGCACAATCTCTTTTATTGTATCAAGCCGGTTTTCCTCATTGTGGATATTGTCTATCCAGCTATGCAGCTTTACCGACCTGTCATAATAGCTGTCCTTTTGTAAAAAGCCATTCACCTCAAACACCACAACCCTCGGATGCTGTCTGGTGAGAGCTTCCCTGAGCATTGATTTGTACAGGCTGCCGGGCGCTCCGGATACCCCCAGCGAGTATGATGTGTATCCGTAATTCTTCCAGGCCTCGGTTGCACTGTAATCGGCGTATACCTCGCTGGCTCCTATCATCATCACATCAATTGTGTTCTTCGGCTCCTTATAAAAGCCCTCTATGGTCGCAATATTGACAGCATCTGTCATCTTAAAAAATGTCGAGACAAACGAAAACAGCACAACAAATACCAGGGCAAACGCTCCTATACGGATTACTCCGCGGTGTCTGCCTTTTCCTTTGTCTGTGCTGTTTATAGCTTTATTTTTTATAATTTTCTCTTTTACTTTTGTAAATCTCATAACCGTCTTCATCTCCAAGCTTCTTTTTACCGTACTGTGTCTTATCAGTAACGACATTATAGCCTATTATTGAAGCTAAAAACGGATATTCCAAAAATCTTAATACAATATTAAAAATCTAAAGCGGTTTCTCGTACCCCAGTCCTATCATTGTAAGCCCATGTGCCGGGGCTGTAGGACCGGCTGCTGACCTGTCTGTCGCAGCTATTATACGCTTCATCTCATCGGCAGGCATATCACTTCCGCCTATCTTCACAAGCGTTCCTGCAATTATGCGCACCATATTGTACAAAAAGCCGTTTCCTGTCACGCGTATTGTGATGATGTCACCGGTCTTTGACACCGTACAGTCATATATCGTGCGGACTGTGGTCTGTGCCTGCGAGTTTGCCGAGCAGAAGCTTGCAAAATCATGCTCTCCGATGAGATATTTTGCGGCCTCACTCATCTTTGCTGTGTCAAGCGGATAATGATAGAAATATGTGTCAAGCCTACGTGTCGGATTTCTGAACCTTGCATTTAGTATGCGGTATTCATAGGTTTTGCGGCTCTTTGAGAAGCGTGGATGAAAATCAGCGCTCACCTCACAGGAATCAACCACCACTATGTCCTCCGGCAGCTTCTGGTTCAGCGCATACGATATCTTTTCCGCCGGCATGCGGGTATTGGTGTCAAACATGCACACATTTCCCAGCGAGTGCACTCCCGCATCGGTGCGGCTTGCTCCTGTCACCTTTATATCCTCCTTTAACAGGCGGCTCAGGTGCTCGTTTAATACCTGCTCAATTGTGATGCCGTTTGGCTGTATCTGCCAGCCGCAGTAATTTGTGCCATCGTAGGCTACAATCATTTTTACACGCATATATCTCTCCTGTTTTGTCTGCACTATCTATTTCACTATCTGAAAATAAGATTGCCCAGATTCACCGGCAGAAAAATTCTAAGCACTATCACAACCGCTAAGAATGCAAATATGAAAAGATATGCGATTTTATCATCCTTTTCATATACGAGTGGCTTCATCTTTGTCCTGCCCTCTCCACCATTGTAGCATCTGGCCTCCATGGCCATTGCGAGGTCATCCGCACGCCTGAATGCCGATACGAAAAGAGGCACTAAAAGAGGCACCATGCTCTTAGCTCTTTTTATGATATTTCCATGCTCAAAATCAGCTCCTCTTGCCATCTGTGCTTTCATTATTTTATCCGTCTCCTCAATAAGGATTGGAATAAAACGAAGCGCTATCGACATCATCATGGCTATCGCATGCACCGGAACATGTATTTTGTTTAAAAAGCCCAGTGATTTCTCAAGACCGTCCGTGAGCTGGTTTGGTGTGGTGGTGAGCGTCATGAGCGAGGTTCCTATGATGAGCAGCACAAGTCGTATCATCATGGTTGCTGCATTTATCAGTCCGGTGTCCGAAATGTGCAGTATACCGTACTCCCAGATTGTGTACTCTCCCTGTGTGAAAAATACGCTGAAGCAGGCTGTAAAAAGGAGCAGTATTATAATGGATTTGAGTCCCTTTACCATGAACTTAAAGGGTACCTTCGAAATCTTTATAACTGCTGCCAGTGCGGCAACTATAAACAGCACACCGGCTATTCCCTTGTAGGAAAACAGCGCAATTATATATATAAGTGTTGCGAAAAGCTTTACTCTTGGGTCCAGTTTATGTATTGGCGACTGCGCCGGATAATACTGGCCTATGGTAATATCACGAATCATTTTTGTATTCCTTCCTCATGTTTTGTATCAAAATGGCAGCATTGGTGAGCTATTTAAAGGCTTTTAGTATTGAATCCCTCGCCTCCGCAACTGTCGTCGCCGAAAGGTCAACCGGTATGCCCTTTTTCGCCAGATCATGCATCAGATATGTGACCTGCGGTGCTGCAAGTCCGACTGCCTCAAGCTCCTTGTAGTGTGAGAATACCTCCTTCGGCACTCCGTCAAACATCACCTCTCCTGAATTCATGACAATGATACGGTCCACATACTCCGCAACATCCTCCATGCTGTGTGATACGAGTATGATTGTGATACCCAGATCCTTTTTCATCTGTAAAAGCAGCCCCAGTATCTCATCTCTGCCCGCAGGATCAAGTCCCGCTGTCGGCTCGTCGAGTATGAGTACGTCAGGGTGCATTGCAAGTACTCCTGCTATGGCTACACGCCTCTTCTGTCCTCCGGACAAATCAAACGGCGGCTGATAGTAGAGGTCCTCCGGAAAATGTACATTCTGCAGTGCCTCATAGGCTCTCAGCTCCACTGTTTTTCTATCGAAGCCCTGATTTTTCGGTCCAAAGCATACATCCTCAAAGTTGGTTGTCTCAAAAAGCTGATGCTCCGGATACTGGAACACCATTCCAACCTTGTGACGCAGCTTGCTTAAATCATAATCATTGTCATATATATCCTGTCCATTGTAGTATATATGACCGCTTGTCGCCTTCAAAAGGCCGTTCATATGCTGGATAAGTGTGGATTTTCCGGAACCGGTGTGACCGATTATTCCGATAAACTCTCCATCATTTATCTCAAGGCTTACATCCTTAAGTGCCTGCACCTTGTAGGCTGAGTCGGCACTGTAGCAATAGTTTATGTGATCTAGAATTATTGACATATTTTCTCCCGCCTATCTGTTTTTCAGCGCAACAAGCGCATTTACAAGCTCTTCTCTCGTCAGGATTCCATCAGGGATATCAAGACCTGCCTTTTTGAGCTCATCGGCTACCAGTGTCACCTGCGGCACATCAAGCCTATGCTCCTTCAGCTCGTCCACCCTTGAAAAAATCTCACGCGGTGTGCCATCCATGACCACCTTGCCCTTTTCCATGACATAGACATGATCTGCATTGACCACCTCCTCCATGTAATGGGTGATGAGAATAATGGTCACGCCCTTTTTCTTATTGAGCTCATGGGCTGTGGCTATGACCTCCTTGCGGCCGTTTGGATCAAGCATGGCTGTTGGCTCGTCAAATACTATGCATTTTGGCTCCATTGCCACGACTCCCGCGATTGCCACACGCTGCTTCTGTCCTCCGGAAAGCTTGTTAGGCGAATGTGTGCGGTACTTTGTCATACCGACAGCCTTGAGAGCATAGTCCACGCGCTGCCAGATTTCATCTGTCGGCACACCTATATTCTCAGGGCCAAAGCCCACATCCTCCTCCACGACATTGGCGATAATCTGATTGTCGGGATTCTGGAAAACCATGCCTGCACTTTTCCTGACAGGTATGACATTCTCTTCCTTTGACACATCCATGCCATCCACCCATATGGTGCCGTCGCTCGGCGCCAGAAGTGCGTTGATATGCTTTGCAAGAGTTGATTTTCCCGAGCCATTGTGGCCGAGGATTGCAATAAACTGCCCCTCTTTTATGTCGAGGTTTACGTTGTCGAGTGCTGTAGTGATTGACTCTACATTGCCCTCCTCGTCTCTTCGTATAAATTCATGTACCAGTTTGCTTGTTTTAATTATGCCCATTTCTTTTTCCTAAAAATCTACCGTATTTACAATAATCGTAACCCTTCAAGTCCAAAAAGCCACACACTATATGCGCTTTACCGCTTGATTTAGTCATCCCAGCTTAAGTGGTGAAGCTCTCCCTCAAGCCTCATATGATCAAAATTGTTCTGTCTCAATGCCTCGTAGAGCACGATAGCTACTGAATTGGACAGATTAAGCGATCTTGTCTCACCTATCATCGGTATCCTGATGCACTCATCCGGATGCGCCTTTAGTATCTCCTCCGGAATGCCTGCGCTTTCCTTGCCAAACATAATATAGCAGTCAGGCTCAAAATGAGCATCAGAGTACACATGTCTGCCCTTTGTTGTCGCATAATATATCTTTGCGCCCGGGTTTCTCTCAAGGAAATCCTCCCAGTCCACATATGTGGTGACGTCCAGATCCTTCCAGTAATCCATGCCGGCTCTCTTAAGTGCCTTCTCTGAAAGAGAGAATCCAAGCGGCTCTATAAGATGAAGCCTCGTGCCTGTTGCGACACAGGTTCTTCCGATATTTCCTGTATTTGCCGGAATTTCCGGCTCATGTAACACTATGTTCAGCTTTGCCATTTTGTCTCCTGTCAATTTAAACTATTTATTATCCAGCTCAGCGCGAAGCTCTGTAACAAACTCCTCGATGCGGCCGAGTGCCTCCTTTAAATCATCAAGCGAATATGCATATGATATACGTAAAAAGCCCTCACCGCACTCTCCGAATGCAGTTCCCGGAACCACGGCGATCTTCTTGCTGTTTAGAAGCTTTGTGGCAAACTCGTCGGAGGTCATGCCAAACTCCTTGATGCTTGGGAACGCATAAAAAGCTCCGAAAGGCTCAAAGCACTTAAGCCCCATCTCCTTAAAGCGGTGAAGCACATAGCGTCTGCGGCCGTTGTACTCCTCCCTCATCTGTGCAACATCCTCATCACCGTTTTTCATAGCCTCTACTGCCGCATACTGGCTCGTGGTCGGCGCGCACATGATTGCAAACTGATGAATCTTTAGCATCTGCTTTAAAATTGCCTCCGGTGCACATGCATATCCAAGCCTCCAGCCTGTCATGGCATATGCCTTGGAAAAACCGTTTATGAGCACTGTGCGCTCCTTCATTCCCGGAAACGACGCTATAGATACATGCTTATCCACATATGTAAGCTCAGAATAAATCTCGTCACTTATCACAAACAGATCATGCTCCTTAACCACCTGAACGATTGCTTCAAGGTCTGCTTTTTCCATGATAGCGCCTGTTGGGTTATTAGGGAAAGGCATGATCAGTATCTTTGTCTTTGGAGTGATAGCAGCCTCAAGCGCCTCGGCTGTCAGCCTGAAATCATTTTCCTCCTTAAGCTCCACAATCACAGGTGTGCCACCTGCCAGAACGGTACACGGTACATATGAAACATAGCTTGGCTGCGGGATAATCACCTCATCTCCCGGATCGAGCATGGCGCGCAGTGCGATGTCTATTGCCTCGCTGCCACCGACAGTTACCATTATCTCTTTATTGTAATCATATGTCATGCCGTATCTTCTGTCGAGGTATCTTGCAATCTCAAGCTTTAGCTCCTTGAGTCCGGCATTTGAGGTGTAGAAGGTACGTCCCTTTTCAAGGGAATATATGCCCTCGTCCCTGATATGCCACGGTGTGTCAAAATCAGGCTCTCCTACTCCGAGCGATATAGCGTCCTTCATCTCGCTCACTATATCAAAAAACTTACGGATGCCTGACGGCTGGATGGACTTTATTGTACTGGATAAAGGGTCTCTCATTATGACATAATTCCCCTTTCATCGGATTTGACAGGTGCCGCCATGATAGTTCCATGATCCTTGTATTTCTTCAGAATAAAGTTTGTCTTTGTTGAAAGCACCTGATCCAGTGTAGAAAGCTTATCTGTCACAAACTGTGATACCTCTCGCAGAGTCTTGCCCTCGAGTGTGACCATGAGGTCGAAGCCGCCTGAGATAAGGTATACCGACTTCACCTCAGGATAGTTGTATATACGCTCAGCAATCTTGTCGAAGCCCATGCCGCGCTGTGGTGTCACTCTGACCTCTATCATGGCTGTGACCTTCTCAAGCCCTGCTTTGTCCCAGTCAATAAGTGTGTGATATCCGCAGATGACGTTTTCCTGCTCCATCGCAGCAATCTCGTTTGCCACACTCGCCTCATCCACGCCAAGCATGATTGCAAGCTCCTTCAGGTTTATCCTGCTGTTTTTCTCTATAAATGTTAATATCTTTTCTCTCATGATATATATTCTCCTGATTCAAATATATTAGCCTAAAACCTTGTATATCTCGTCAGTCTGGGCAGTCTCCAAAAACCGTCTCTCCTCGCCGGAAATCAGCACTCTGTCGTTTGAATCGGTTGTGGCACCGACTATAACAGCGTTTTGGCCTGTTTTCTCAAGCTCCCTGACCACGCGGCTGCCATCTGTAGCTGCGATTATCAGACTTCCTCCTGACAAAAGCTTATACGGGTTTATGTCAAAAAATTCACTTATTTCAATCGTATCCTGCCTGATAGGGAGCTTCTTTAAATCGATGTCAAGACCAATTCCCGAAGCCTCTGCCATATCCCAGAGTGCTCCAAAGATGCCTCCCTGCGAAGCGTCATGGATTGCCGCCACACCGGCGCCAATCGCGGATGCAGCCTCCCTTGCAGTGGAAATATGGTCTATATATGCTGCTGATTTGTCTATAAATGCCTTGGAAAATCTCGTTTCAAGCTCGGCTCTTTTCTCATTTGCAAGAATTGCGGTGCCCTCAAGCCCCACATAGCCTGTCACGATTATGTCCATGCCCGGTGCTGCTGCCGATGATGGTGTGAGCGCCTTTTCATTGGCCTCACCTATTGCAGTGACTGTCACCACGATATTTTTCACTGCGCGGCTCACCTGTGTATGCCCACCAAGCACCACAATGCCTGCTTCCTCACATACAGCATCAATCGCTCTCACGGTCTCACGAAGCCTTGCCTCGTTTTCTGTGGTAGGTACAAGCAGTGCCAGCTCTATCCCAACAGGGCTTGCTCCCACGGCATAAATATTGTTCAATGCATCATAAACCGCACAGCTGGCACACACATGCCGGTCTGAGACATCCAGTGTGAACGTCTGGGTAGCAGTAACTAACCCGGTTTTTCCGCCCTCTTGCATGGAAATCACCGCACAGTCCTCACCTACTGCCGGTTTAAGAAGTACTCTGTCGCTTTTGGTATGAAGTTGTTTTAAGACAGAGCGTTTTAAAACCGACTCTGATATTTTACCGTTTTTCATGTGTTTTCCTGTTCCTTATAATAATATGATATTAGGGTCAAAAGGTATTTTGCCCCTAATTATAATTAATCAGATTACTACCTGCGGGCATTTACTGCGTCTGTGCTCCCTGTGTCTGTCCTGCCGCATTCTGGTCTGTCGGCTGTGTCTGAGCACCTTGTGTCTGCCCTGCCGCATTAGGATCTGTAGTCTGTGTCTGCACGCCCTGTGTCTGAGCTGCAGCGTTTGGATCCTGTGTCTGGGTTGCCTGAGCCTGGGCTGCCTGAGCCGCTGCTGCCGCAGACGCAGCAATAGATTTAACCGAGCCCTCATCATTAGCCGCTGCCGCCGCCTGAAGCTGTGCAACAACCTCCGCTGATGCGCCTGCTGTACCGACCGTCACGATTTTCGGTGATGACTTGTACTTGCTGTTGTTGAATACCTCATCGCTCTGCACTGTTCCATCGACTGTGACCGTCTTCCAGAGCCTTGCGGTCACTCCCTTGTGCGCAGACTGCTCGGTGTTGAAATAACCGACCGGCTGACCTGCATCAAATTTAAACTGCGTAACCGGATCCTCCTCGGAAAGTGTCTCACTCCTGAAGGAAATTTCCCTGTTTGCGGGTCTCGTCTCCACTCCGTACACATTGAAGGTAATGATTCCTCCACTGCAATAGCCCTCTATATACACCGGATTGTCCAGATTATTTTTAAACTTAAGATCCTTGTAGGTTCCTGCAATTGCCGCATCGTCAGATGGCTTTACGTAGCTTACTATCATGGAATGGTTGTAGCGCTGCACTATGTCGAGCTCAGCCCTTATAACCGCATTGTAGAGAGTGGTAGCAACCTGGCACACACCTCCGCCTACCGAGTCAACTACCTGACCGTTCTCGTATGCACCTGCTATCTGGTAGCCGTTGTCAGTTGTGATAGGGCTGATAGCCTCGTAAACCGAGAACTGCTCCCCCGGATATATGACACTGCCGTTTATCAGGCTGCATGCGTTCTTTACATTGGCTGCACGCCCTGCTGCCGAGCTGCTGAAATCTGTAGAAAAGCCTCCCAGATTATCCTTAATCTTTGAAAGCTCTTCCTTTGAGCCCCTCGGCTGAACCGTATTTGTGACCAGCTCTATCTCATTCGCCGAACCATCCCAGCTGTTCTGCAAGAAGTCATTTATGGCATAGACGGATTTTACCACATCCACCTCTTTGCCTTCCTGTCCCGGAACAAAATCGAAGCTGTTGCCGTTTCTCTGCAGCGAATTATCAACTGCCTTTATATTGAGCTCGTCGCTCTTATCATAAATCATCTTTGCGGTCTTTTGTTTATCAACCGACAGATACATATTGACGGCAACATTGCCCTTTTTAAGCTCCTCCGACTCCACAAATCTGTCAATCAGGCTGCCCTCATGGCACACTGAAAGGGCCTCGTCCACCGCCGCATCAGTGTCCGCCGAAACAGACATTTCCTGTGCGGTTGCATCAAATGAGCCATTGGCGCCCTTTAATGAAAAGGAGATGTCCTTTATGCTGTCAACATAGGAATCAACTGCTTTTTTTGCCTCTTCCTTTGTCATACCGCCTACATCCACACTGCCAATGCACACACCCTCTGTAATTGTCTGTACCTTCGCCTTCTTTGTGCCTGACGAACCGCTTGCATATGCATTTACCACACCTGATGCCGCCACAAGCACAAATGCCATTGTACCAAGTAATAATGCTTTTTTATTAATCTTCATTTCCGCTTCCTTTTCCCTGGGCTGTTAAAAGTGCCCCTGTCATGCATTTTATATCATATTATGATACCTTTTGACCCTTTAATCATATTATCATATTTTTTCCATATTTCAAGAAAAGCTATACAAGACTTGACACAAATGTTGTCACAAGCATCGCTGCTATAACCACTATTATCACTATAGCAACCACCTTCTGATTTCTTTTTTTATTAAAATCGTACATACTATTCACCTCTGTCCAAAAATGAGTTATACTATTTTCATATATGAGAAAGGATTTTCCAACATATGATTCCAATTTGTCTAATTTTGTTCATTTTATTTATAGCAGTGATTACTTTTGCCATAAAGAGAGCTGATTCTGCTCAGGCAAAGGTCACCGAGGAGTTCTGGGAGAAGGAGCGTAAGGCCAACTCAACCCTCCGCGGAGATACCACTGACCTGTGTTATATTACCATACCGGAAAGGTTTTTTCCATTAAATAATGATAAAATAAATGATTTAAGGGATAAAACCCTTGTCAATCTCACCGGAATGACAAACACTGATTTAAAGCTTAAATATGGCATTCTCAATTTTAAAAAGCTGTCTGAATATGATGATAATTTCACGAAATTTGTTTCAATGCTGCCGGACTATTACAATAGGCTTAAGGAAGAAGGCTATGAATCGCTGGCCAATGAGCTGCTTGAATTTGCAGTGGAGCAGGGTGCCGATTCAAAGAACGTATACAGCCTGTTAGCCAACGCCTATATCAGCATGTCAAAAGCCGACCGGCTTGCAGAGCTTATTGAGAAAGCAAAGCAGCTCAATTCTCTTTCAAGGGATGGAATCGTTTCTATGCTTGAGAACTTACAGGCTGATGCCGCCTCGGGCCGGTAATTAAATATATTTACTGCGGTATTCATCGTACAGCCTTGAGGCCTGACTTCGGGTCAGGTTGTCCCATGATATGACATCTGCTATCCCATACTCAGCCATCAGCTCCTTTAGCTGTCTGACCTGATGGGCCGTGGCAGGTGTCTGTTTTTTTGCCTTGTATACAAGTGGCTTATACTCCACCGGCTCACCCTTTTCGTCCATCAGTGCAAGCAGCTTTTCAAATATCTGCTTTGTCTCTATCGCATCATCGAGCGCCCTGTGCGCATTTTCCCTGCTCACACCAAAATACTCACACAAATCCTCCAGCTTCTTCGACTGCTCAGCCGGCAGACATTTTCTGGCTATTTTCAGCGTATCATATGCATTCAGTGAGAGTGTGCGCTTGTGATTTACCGCCCATTGCTTTAAAAAGCTGTAATCAAAGGTCACATTCTGCCCAAGTATGATATCATCCCCGATAAAGTTAAGCAGGTTATCCACAGCCTCGTCCATATCTGCTGCGTTTTCCACATCACTGTCAGTAATTCCTGTTAATTCCTGCACACGCTGTGGAATATGCTGCTTAGGATTTACCAGTGTGGATATCGTATCCACTATCTCGCCGCCACGCACGCGTGCCGCACCTATCTCTATTATCTTGTCATTTTTGGCGGAAAGACCTGTCATTTCAAGGTCAATCACCGTGTAATTTTTTATATCGTCTATGTTGCTCATTTTTCTTAGTCCGTAAACCTTCCCGGCATTTTACTGTTATCTACATACTCCACCATAGCCTGGTGATCAAGCGGGTCTCTCATGTCGTAGTGGAAAAGCGCCCACACCGGCTCCTTATGATACTTTGGCAGCTCATCCAGCTTGCGCGTGTGCTTGTCCGGAAAAATATAGTGGAACGGCTCCACATGCGACAGCTTTCCATTCTTACAGTAGGCATGTGTCATGTGCTTGAATTTGCCTATATCTGCGGCCCACCTTGGGCGGCTCTTGCAATTCTCACGATAGTACAAATCAAAGATGAGTGACTCCTGAATCATGTTGTAAAGCTGCGCATTTTCATCGAAATCAGTATTATCGCTATCTCCGGCATTTTCGGATAATCCCTCAGAAGTCGTATCATCGATGTCACAGCCATGCAGATATAAAGCCAGAAATTCAAGCAGTATCTCGCACCTTCTGATGCGCGAATGGCTCATTCCAAAATAGCCGTTGGCCTCATAAAAATCTCCAAGCTCCTGAAAGAACTCAAATGCACTGTCAAAGATACACTCCATGAGCTTCATCGTAATCTCAAACTGTCCGCTGTTGTAATACACCTCAAGCATCTCCTCGACGCGCTTAATCTTTATCACATCATCAAACGAAAGCCACTTCGTGGACATGACCTCATACGGTGGCTTGTCGTGGTACACAATACCATATTCCGCGGCATGCTCAAACATGTACGAGCCCTTGAGCACCTTTAAAAATCCAAGCTGGAGCTGGTTTGGCTTAAGCTCGTAAATCTCATCAAAGGAACGCCCAAAGCTGTCATAATTCTCATACGGAAGCCCTGCAATCAGATCCAGATGCTCATGGATATTGTTGCCGCTTTGAATGAGCCTCACAACCTCCTTAAGCCTCTCAAGCTTCATAGTCCTGTGAATCTCCTTAATCGTGACCTCATTTGTGGACTGCACACCGATTTCAAGCTGTATAAGCCCCGGCCTCATATCAGAAATCAGCTCAAGCTCCTCCTGATTCAGCAGATCCGCCGATATCTCAAAGTGAAAGTTTGTCACACCATTGTCATTCGCCTTTATAAAGCGCCACAGCTCCATGGCATGAGCATGATTGCAGTTGAAGGTTCTGTCCACAAACTTGATCTGCGGCACCTTCTGGTCTATGAAAAACTTAAGCTCTCTTTTTACAATCTCAGTATCCCTGAAACGCAGCGTCTTATCCACCGATGAAAGGCAGTAGCTGCACGAAAACGGACATCCCCTGCTGCTCTCGTAGTAGATGATGCGGTTTGAAAAATCATCAAGCGTATCATAGCAGAATGGGATTTCACTCATGTTTTTGATGGGGCGTGGGCTTGTGAAAACTATTTCATCTGCTTTGCCATCAGTGCTGTTTTTTCTGAAAGCAACGCCTGCAATATCACTAAGCTTTCTTTTATGCGCATAGTAACCGCACAGCTCTCTAAAAGTATCCTCTCCCTCTCCTATCATCACGCCGTCTATGTATGGATTTTCCCCAAGAAATGTCTCCACCTCGTAAGACACCTCAGGACCTCCAACCCATATCGGCACTGACGCACAAAGCTTTTTATACTCGCGTGCAATATCAGTCACATAATCAATATTCCATATATAGCACGAAAAACAAAGTACGTCGGGCTTTCTCTTGTAAAGCTCCTCAAGAATGTAATCCTTCTGATTGTTTATCGTGTATTCCGCAAGCTCCACAGCATCCCTGTACTCCCCGGCACAGGCGCGCAGTGAGTAAACTGCGAGGTTTGAATGTATGTATTTTGCATTGATTGCTGTCAGTAAAATGTTCATGGTTTCTCCTTAAAAAATGACCTTTGAATGTAGACTTTATGCCACATTCAAAGGTCTGCTTCGTATTATTGCAGCATCCGTTCAATTTTATTTTTTTAACGGCTGCATTGGTACAAATTCAATTTTCAACTGCATCCCCATTCCATGCGCAAGCCTCTTTAAAAGTTTCAAAGATGGATTTCTCGTACCATTCTCAAGCTTACTAATATCCGCCTGATCAATGCCTGTACGTGCTGCAAGCTCCTTTTGAGTCAAATTATTCTTAATGCGCGCATCTATCATAGCCCTTATGACATCCATCTCAGGTTGGAGATCGTCCCACTCTTTTTTTACGTCAGGATTTTTAAGCTGCTCCTGTAAATAATCGTCATATCTCATATTATTTACCATGCCTTTCTATATAATCTCTTCTATATTTCTTAGCCTTTTCAATTTCACCAACCGGTGTCCTCTGAGTTTTTTTAATGAATCCATGTGTTAATACTATTCTTCCTTCATAATAGAAAAAATATAATACTCTCGAAATATCTGTTCCTACCTTAGCTCGCAATTCAAAAATCCCATCACCTAGCGGCTTGCTGTATGGTTCTCTCAGCAATGTGCCTTTTTCTTCCAACAGTTTAATTTCCATCAATAGCTTTGCTCGCATCTTAACATTTAAACTATCTAAAAAATCTTTTACCGGAATTTTGTCCCCATTCTCATAAAATTCAGCAATAAATCCACCCATAACTCTTCTCCATTGTTCTTACAAAATATTATATGGTATTTTTACCATATTGTCAAATCAGTTACTTTAATTTACATCGTCATATTAACAAGTCTGTCGTACATGCCGCTTGCAAACAGCACCATCATACCAATCGTGCAGATGAGCGACAGCACAAATCCTATTATCGATGTAATCATACCGGCAGTTGCTATTGCATTGTTATACTGCTTTGCCCTTTTTGACATTTTGGAAGCAAGCATGCCGACAATTCCAAGCCCCATCAGATAGCCAAAAAACGAGAAAATAATACTGCAAATGCCAAGCACCAGTGAAACCACTGCCAGCTTAGCACCTTCCCTCTCGTCATCTATGATAGTCTCATTATTGTAGAGCATCTCAAGACGGATACGCCTTGACTTACGAAGCATAACAAGCATAGGAATACCGAGCACGACAAATGCGACACAGTTCATTGCTGAAAACTCATTAATCCTGTCGGCCACTCCGCCTCCCTCAAATATTCCTGATGATAAAAGTCCGCCCATATCTACAACAGTATGGAAAATTGCAAGCATCCAGAAATTGCGTGTAGAAGCGTATATCATACAAAACAGCACGCCCATGAGTCCTGCTGAAATAACCTGTATCAGACAACTGCTGAACTTAACCCCTGCACCCATATTGGAAAAATGCATCAAGCCAAACAGTATGCCTCCCAAAACTACTGCTCCTGTGATTCCACCTTTCGTCTTTGGAAAAGCTCTTAGCAGCAGATTGAACACTACTCCTCTGAACACCAGCTCCTCAACGAGTCCTACAAGACAGACCGCAATAAAGAAAAAGATGATGTTGTAAAATGCCTTCACATCACCATGCTCGCTCAAAAAGCACAAATATATGCCTGAAACAACAGCGTAAAGACAATACACTATGAAAAAACCACCTGTGTATAAGCTTCTGGTCCATCCTGCTGCATTTTCCTTAAAGATATCCCACAGCCCAAATAAATATGTGATTCCCAGAAAAATAACTAAAACAATGGTCTCCACAATAGCCTGCAGCAGATAGTCATCCGCCTTTTCCATGCCAGGAATCAATCCCAGAACTTTTCCGCTCCACTGTAAGGGTGCAATGAAAAGAAAGACTGCAAGAATGGCAAATATTATATTTGCCGGTGCCGAAAGGTTTCTCAATTTCTGTTTCATAACTTTAAATCTCCTCATTTGTGTTTAATTTGATATAAAAATATTCTATAGCATTTACTTTGACATTGCAAGCTAGCATATAAACCTCATTTACAGTTCCTCTAGCTTTCCTATCTTTCCCTCCACATTTTATGTTATAATCATCTGACGGAGGTACATCATGAAAATAACAACTTTATGCTACATAGAACACGATGGACAATATCTCATGCTTCATCGTATTAAAAAAGAAAATGATATAAATGAAGGTAAATGGATTGGTGTTGGCGGTCACGCCGAGAATGGTGAATCACCCGAAGAATGCCTGCTCCGCGAAGTCAAGGAGGAAACAGGGCTTACGCTCACATCTTACCGTTTCCGCGCACTTATAACTTTTATAAGTGATAAGCAGGAGCCGGAATTGATGTGTCTTTTCACTGCTGATGAATTTTCCGGCAAGCTTATCACATGCAACGAAGGCGACCTCAAATGGGTTGATAAAACTATCGTGCCCACACTTCCTACTTGGGAAGGCGACGCTATCTTCTTAAAGCTCCTGCTTGAAAATGAAGAAAATTTCTTCACACTTAAGCTTGTATATGAAGGTGAATCACTGGTTAATCAGAAGCTTGAGATTTATTAGTATTTTGCGGCAGTAAAACGATATTACTGCCGCAAAAATATTGACAAAAGCATTTGAAATTGCAGACAGCAAAAAAGCCCTGTCCTTACGAACAGAGCCCTATGCATTATTTTGCACTTACAAGCCTTACTATCACATCAATTCCAGCCGCCCAAAAGAGTATCGCCCCCACGATATATACCTTTGTCTTCTGCTCAAAACCGAAATGATATCCTGTGTAAATGCCTGCCACTATACAGATGACAGTGAGCAGCGCCACCATTATCATAATGGTGAAAAGTCCGGTACCAAGGAAGCCGAATGCTATTCCTGCAAGAACCGTATAAAATGCAGTGATTCCTGCTATCCTTAGCACTCCTTTCATGTCAAGCTGCGCCTGACAGTGCTCCTCAATCCTTTCGTTTCTTATAGCCTTTCCTATAAGCCTGATCCCCAGTCCTATCAGTATTCCGATAGAAATTATCTCTCCTAAAAGTGCTTCATCCTTCACCGAGTATTTCCCGTTAAGGAAGCTTGACAGGAAATACCCGATGTACATTGCTAACAACTGGCAAACTGCAACTATGAAGCAAATGGCTGTAAGCTGTTTCTTATTTACTTTCTGGATCAGGGAACCCTGACATTCCATCATCGCGAAAATCTCCAGTGAGCTTCCCGCCACGATTAACAGATATTCTATCCAGCCCATTTTTGCCTCCCATAATCTTTAAACATCCTTTAATTAATTATTTGTCGCTATCTGCCTTAGCATCTATTGAAGCTAATTTATATATGAACTTAACGCTGCCCGTCTGTCCATCAGCGATTGCTGAGTATGTCTGATATTCCTCGCCTGCGTCAATTACTGCCTGAAGTTTGTCGGTGAATGGCTTTAAGTCGCCGTTGTATGCATCGAGAATCTTGTTGATTCCTTCCTCATTGAACTGTACCATACCGTCTGCAAGTGTGTGTGCACCCTCTGCAAGTGTCTTAGAGCCTGTTGTGAGCTGGTCAACACCTGAAACTATCTGATTTGTTCCATCTGCAAGCTGTGATGCTCCGCTGTTGAGCTGTGCATTGTTTGCTACAAGTGTGTTTGAACCGTCTACAAGCTGCTTGATACCGCTTGTGAGAGTTGGTACTGAGTTCATGAGTGACTGTGTTCCGGCTGAAAGCTGGCTTGCTCCGGCATTGAGTGCTGTTGCTCCGGCATTTAATGTATCGTTGTTTGCAACTAATGTATTTGAGCCGTCCACAAGCTGCTTGATTCCTGATGTAAGGGTAGGCATACTTGCAATAAGTCCATTCTCTCCATTTACACCTTCATTAAGCTCTGCTACACCACTGACAAGGCCTTGAGCATTTATCTTTTCATGAATAGAATTCATTGTCTCAGAAGCTCCTGATACCGCTGCAGTTGCTGCCACTGTCTCTGAAACCTGCTCACATGCACCGCTGAGCTTTTCTGCCAATGTATTTAAAGCACTTTCTACACCAGCATTTATCTGCTTTTTATTATCATCAGATGATAAAACATTTTCCAACTGTGTTTGAGTCATATTTAACAGGGTATCTGATGCTTCATTTTTACTATAAAGGAATTCTGCTAACTGACTAGCTGACATATTTTGTATAGCGTTATAGTCAACAAAAGCCTTTTTGCAATCATCATTTTCTAATATTTTCTTTGTCAAAGCATCTATAGTTCCAGTTTGTGTTGCTGCATTAATAGCATTAGCATAATCATCACTTGTTTGTTTATACACCTGCTTTATGCTTGAAGCTAATGTATCACTATCTACTTCACCTGCTTTTACATTTGCAGCACTTGAAAGGATACTATTGACAACAACTTTATATGTAGAATCAAGATTTTTTTCAAAATTCTGACTAGCTGTACCGTTATATAAACTAGTATAAAGTTCTCCATCAACTACATTTCCATTTTTATCAGTTCCATATCGTAGTCCATTATATATTGTAGTTTTTACTGTATTACCAATCTCTCCAGCAAATGAATCCCTCACATTCTTGGCTGCGGTAGACTGAATTTCTGTTTTCTGGTCATTAGTCGGTCCTGCCTGCAATGTCTTGTCAAGCTCTTGAACTCCAGCATTAAGAGCACTTGTACCTTTTGAAAGTTTTGATACACCACTAACTAATGTGCCTGATTTACTTCCCAGCTCATTGATTCCTGCATTGAGCTGACTAGCTCCGTCTGTATATGTCTTCAAGCCATCCTTAAGTGTTGCACTTCCGCTTGCAAGCTGGCCTGCTCCACTATTGAGCTTATCTGCTCCTGACACAAGGGCTCCAGTGCTGTTTCCAAGTGTATTCAATCCACCGCTTAATGTACTAACACCATCTGTATATGTCTTAAGTCCACTCTGCAGTGTGCCAACTCCTGATGCGAATGTACCGAGCTTGCTCTGCAATGTTGAAAGTCCGTCAGCAAGTGTGTCAGTACCCTCTGCCAGTGTTTTTGAACCATCCTGAAGCTGTGTTGAGGCATCCTTTAAGTCATTTATCATGTCATCGAGGTCTGATGTGTCAATTCCGTCTGTGCTTACATAATCAGATGCGTTTACCACGAAGGTCATGGCTGCAGGCATTGAGAAATTCTCCACATCTGCTGTCATTTCCATGTATTCAGGGATATTTACATCGCCATCGAGGTCTCCATCCTTGATTCCGAGGCTGTCCTTTAAGCCCGGAAGTGCATAGCCGAGCACTACGCTTGATGAATCGCTTACCTCAGCCTTGCCGTTTGTCACTTCGATATTCTCGAAGCCATCACCGAGTACAAGTCCTGTTATTGCTGCAAATGGTACGGAAACTGTCTGCTTCTCGCCGTTTACTGTCTCTGTATATGATGTGGTATTTGTGTAGTCAAAACGGATTTTGACCTTTCCTGATTTTCCAGCAAGGTCCTCAGGTGAGATTTCTTTTCCATCGAGGTAGTATGTAACCTTCTGTGTTACAGGTGGCTCTGCTGTGGCTGTGCCCTGATAGTAAATGTCCTTGCCGCCGGCCTGCCAGGTGAGCTTATCACCGCTTTGTGTGAATTTTTCCTTGCCCTTTACGTTCTCGATATCCGAAAGGTTTGAAGCGTCCTCCAAGGTATCCTTTTTGTCTTTATTTTTAAGGTGATCTACTACGATTGTTTTGTTTACGTTGCCGTTTGCATCTGAGATGAGATATACGCTCTCGTCCTTGTCTGCATCGTTATCCTTTAATGATACGCTGTCCATGAGCTTATCTGCTATGTCATCAGCATCCTTGCTGCTGCCTGTTGTGCTGTCTGCCTCGGCTGTGACTGCTGTGCTGTCCTTCTCGGCAAAAACTGCTGTTGCTCCGATTCCTGTACCTACAAGTGCTATTGTGAGGACTCCGGCTACAACACGGACAATATATTTACTTTTTAACTTTTCTTTCAATTCTGGTAATTTCATGTCTTATTCCTCCTGATTTTAGTTTTGAGGTTATATGTTTATATATTTCGAACACCGACAATTACTAAGCTGTCAGGTTCTTGTTTTTAAAGCCTGCGCTTGTGGCACATATTACTCTGTCAAAAATCATAAACATTGACGGAAGTATAAATACTACTACAAACATACTGATGATTGCGCCTCGTGCAAGCAGTATACAGATAGAACTGATCATATCAATGTTTGAATAAAGTCCTACACCAAAGGTTGCGGCAAAGAAGCAGAGCGCACTGACGATAACTGAGTTTGTCGAATCTGCAAGCGCCTTTGTGATTGCCGGCTTTTTGTCCATTCCGGTGTATCTGTTCTTTCTGTACTTTGTGGTCATAAGTATCGCATAGTCAACCGTTGCACCAAGCTGTATGGTTCCGATTACGATGCTCGCGATAAACGGAAGCTTCGTTCCTGTAAATCCCGGAATTCCCATATTTACAAAGATTGCAAACTCGATGACCGCTACAAGTATGATTGGAAGCGATACCGATTTGAATACAATCAGGATGATAAGGAATATCAATACGATTGATACTGCACTTACACGCTTAAAGTCTGTATCCGTGATAGTGATAAGATCCTTTGTACAAGGTGCCTCACCGATAAGCATTGCGTCCTCGCTGTAATTCTTTACTATCTTATTAATCTCTGTTATCTGGTTGTTTACCTCGTCTGATGCTGTCGCATATTTTGATGACACAAGCATCATCTGGTAATCACCGTTTTTGAATATCTCTTTTGCCTCATCCGGCACCATATCATCCGGTATTGTAGGTCCAAGTATTGAGTCAAGCGATACTGCAAGCTTTACTCCATCGACCTTCTTGATATCATCTATCATGCTTATGCTGTCTGCCTTTGACATATCGCTCGGTGCGATGATGATATGTGTGGCACCCATAGCATACTCCTTGTCGAGTCTGTCGTTGGCCTGCTTACTGTATGCACTGTCAGGCATGGTTCCTGCAAGGTCATAGTAGACCTGATCATGAGTGTATCCGTATATTGCCGGGATGAGCACTACGATGAAAATCACTGCAAGTATCTTGTAATGATTTGTTACCCAGCTCGCAATCCTTGAAACATCCGGCATGAGAATCCTGTGCTTTGTCTTCTCGATTGCCTTGTCACATGCAAGAATCAGTGCAGGAAGGATTGTTACACATCCGATAACTCCGAATACAACACCCTTTGCCATTACGATTCCCAGGTCAAGTCCAAGTGTAAAGCTCATGAAGCAGAGGGCTACGAAGCCTGCGATTGTTGTGATTGAGCTTCCTGTTACTGAGACAATAGTGTGGGAAATGGCATGTGCCATGGCTCGCTTCTTGTCTCCGTCATATCTGTCTATCTGCTCCTGATAGCTGTGCCACAGGAAAATCGAGTAATCCATTGTTACGGCGAGCTGCAATACTGCTGTCAGTGCCAGTGTCAGGTATGAAATCTGTCCCTGTATGAAGTTTGTTCCCAGGTTATAGATGATAGCCATTCCTATACTTAAGAGGAATAACATCGGAACAATTATTGAATCCATTGTAATTCCCATGACAAGCATTGAAAGCAATGCTGCTATGATGACATATATAGGAGCCTGCTGCATAACAAGTGTCTTTGTATCTGCGTTGACCGCTGCCATTCCTGCTACGAAGCAGTGGTTTTTCACCATCTTATCCATCTTGTTGACGGCTTCCATTGTCTCATCCGAACCCATTGTGTCACTGTAGGTGACGAGCATGAGCTGGCTGTTTGCATCCTTGTTGTTGAATGCGTCGTACACCTCATCCGGAATTGCCTCTCTAGGCAATGTAGAATCAGCGATTGTTCCGTACCAGATGACATCCTTTACACCCTCAAGGTCCTCAATGTCATCAGCCAGAGTCTCTATGTCCTGATCCTTCATATCCTCTAAGATCACAAATGACAACGCTCCGGTTCCAAACTCATCTACCATGATATCCTGACCCTTCATAGTCTCAATCTGGCTTGGCAGATAAGAAAGGATATCAAAGTTGATTCTCGTGTTGATAAAGCTGATGCCTGACGGTATAAGCAGTGCAAATGCAACTATCAGTATCAGCACACGATATTTTACGACTCCTTTTCCAAATTTAATCATTAGATTCACCACTCTTTCTTTTATTCGTATTGAAGTATAAAAAAAAAGACCGAATAAATAAATATTCAATCTCTTCGATTTGTCATGTGAGATATACAAATCCATCAATTTGTATATCCGATATGACACATATATTATATTGTATTTGATTTCTACAGCTCACTTAGTATATCATCCATCGAGCGCGTAATCAGATACATGTATGCCTCCGCCATCTCCTTCGGCTCAATATCATCCATGCCCTGGGCTATCCAGCCCTCCGTGATAAAGCACAGTGACTGCGCATAATATGTAGAAATCACCTCCGGTGTGAGCCAGCGGTATTTGGATTTCTTTCCTGTGCTCTTTTCGCTTATGATATTCATAAACATCTCATAGACGCACTTCATGGCAATCTGATTGAACGTCACAGCGCCCTCCAGCTTTAGTGCTTTCTTGTAAAAAACACTGTTTGCCGAGATATTATTGAGCATCAGCACAATCGCTTCAAAAATCATTCCGGCATTGAGCAGCGGCTTGATAGGCTCAAGCAGCTCGGTTTTGATAATCCACTCTATCAGCTCGTACTTGTCCTGAAAATGATTGTAAAACGTGGGGCGGATGACTCCGGCCTTGTCCGTTATCTCTTTAATTGTAATCTTATCGATCGGTTTTTTCGCTGAAAGCTCTATAAGGCTCTCAGCGAGCACCATATCTATTGCATTCTTACCTTGCTGTGTCATTACTCATCAAACTCCATCGTAACAAAGTAGCCCTTCTCAGTCTCCCTCACATCCACGACATCGCCCTCGCGGCTTTTGAGCCTCTCGCTGACCACGTAGTTTCCCGACATGGCAATTGCATGCTCTATCGTGTAATAATATGAAGTCGGAAGCTTGCTCTCTGTTACCTTCAGATGGTCACCGACCTTGGTAAGTCCGGGTCTCTCCATCTTGAACTCCATCCGACGCATTCTGCTGCCTTTCTGTTACTGCTTATTTTTCCTCTTTTCTATCCTCGACAAACGTTGCCTCAAACTCCTTTTGTTTGTTGTAGGCGCTCTCCGCCTTTGTGGCACGGCTTGTAATCCAGATATTGGACACTCCGTTGAAAATCAGTATGATTCCGACAACAACAGTGGCTGTCTTCATTACATCAAATGCATTTGTCACGCAGATTATTCCAAAAATCAGACTGATAATTGAAAAAATAAGTCCGATATTCCACGCACCGTAACCATATTTCTTAGCATCCACCGCCTCAATAATGCTCCTGATGCTGTGAAAAATGAGCACCAGACCGATGACTATAGGTATCAGGCTCACCACAACCTTTGGCTGTACCAGAAACCATATACCCACTGCCAAAACCACAAGCCCCAGCATCGCTGAAAAGCCATTCGTGACTATACTCAAAAAATAGCTGCACATATAGACCACTCCGATGATGATAAGCACTACTGCAAGCACATTGGCCACAATCGTGAGCACCGAAGCTCTCCATATGATAAACACCAGTCCCAGCGCTATGCAAAGCACTGATGACAGTAGAAAATCAGCCTTTATTCTGCCTAAAAACTCCTTCATACACGACCTCCTTTATATATCCTGCCCTGCTTTACTTTTCTAATTCAGTTCCTCTGCATTTTTCTTAACCAAATCAAGAACAGTCTGAAGCTCAGCACCCTCAACCGGTGCAGCTCCATATCCAAGACGCTTGTAATCCTCTGTAACCTCAACCAGCTCAGTGGTTTTATCGTCCTTCACATCAATTGCAAAGTATCTGCCCTTTGACGCAGCCTCATCCCACACGAGATAAGCACGGATTGCGCAGTTTGGAGCCATATCCCTGGTCGGAAAATCAACTCTGGTGACATTGAGCGTATCGGAAATCTGCATAGACATAACAGAGAAATCCTCCTCCATATACGGATACATACGCTTCTGCTGATATGCCTCCTCGTACAGCTCGTCTATTAGCTTTTCCTTTTCATCGGCGAGTCTGTCCATGAACTCTTTTCCGCCCTCAAACATCTTTGTCGGCAGGAAAATATGCTCATACTGCATACGCTCGAAGATGACGTACTGCTCTGCTGTCATCTGTACAGTCTTGCCCTTTGTAGGTGATGTAGGATGGCCCTCTCTTCTGGCCTTTTCCACTGCCTCAATCTTTTCTACAAGAGACTTTTTGAAAATCAGATTGTGAGTGAACGGGTTGAATGCGATACCATCAATCTTTGACTCTTTATTTGCCACCATATTGTTGACTGCAAGAAACGGCATATTTACAATGCATGGTGACGGATGATCCTTAGAAAGCTGTGCCTTTGAAGTATAAATCGGCATGAAAGCCTCTCCCTCACCGTTTTTAATAAACAGCGGAATCGGCTTGTTGTTCTCCCCGACATTTGCAGGCACCAGAAATCTGCTCTTTGTGCATTTCTCAATAAGCTTATTAAGTGTCTCCGCCTTTTTGTCGCTCGAATACTGTGCCATCAGCTCCTCAACCTCAGGGTTTTGCACCTCAAGAGTGAAGGCCGGATCGTCCTTTAATTTATTTTTGATTTTATTTTTATCCATTTATACTGCTTCTCCTTATATTAAATGCCCGGATTTACATCCAGGCATTATTTTAACACATTTCTTTTATCAACTCAACAATCTTAGTGTCTCTTGCTATCCATTCTTTATCAAGAAAGGCGCTGTTGGCCTTTATTATCTCATCCGGCGTGGCCCATGACAGGTGATACTCAAGCCTTATCTCACTGTCTGTCATCTGTGCGGCTACATGCTCGTCCCTCACATCGCAGAAATACACATAGGTGTGACAATAATATATCTTGTCATCCTCAAATATATCGCGTCTCTTTTCTATGACCTTGCCACACTCCCTGATGCTTTCCGGCACGACTAGAAGCCCTGCCTCCTCGCGCACCTCCCTTGCCAGCGCCACCTCGTTGGTCTCTCCTGCATCTATGCCGCCGCCCAGTATCTTGTAGTAGCCCTCACGGGCCTGCTGCATGGCAAGCTTGCCGTCTCTGATAATAACAGCGCGCACTGCGAAGCGCTCAAATACCTCCATATCATCGGAATAGTTGTGTTTGTCAAATGTATATAGCGTTCTCATGTTTGTCCTCCGTGTATTGGTATTATTCTACACCATTTGCACGTAAGATGGAATATGTTTTTCTTCATAATATCGTTGATTTTACGCTTACACTCGCGACAGCAAACAAACCGTTTCAATGTGGCTTGAGAAAATGGTATAGATAACAACATCGCCAGGCAAATACCCCTTATTCGTAATCGGAAACACATCTACTTCCTTTCCCCGTTCTCGAGAACATATCAAAGGTTTTTTCGACCTTTGTGCGTTTTGGGAACATATCGACTATAAAGCAAGCTATACTCAAAAGAAGCATCCATTTTCCCACCTATGTATAATTTTCTCTTTATTTCTTAACTTCCTCATATGTCGCCTTGCTCTCAGCCTCAGCAATATCCATTTCATACATATCCAGTTTCATGCTCACTTGATGCTTTGCTTCATGAAGTTTGGACAAAAGGCACACCGTCTCTGCATGCGGTATGTTTCTACAGAGCTACAACATATCGCTAACCCCACATAAAATCTGGCTTTTACACCTTTACCGGCTAATAATGTTAAAAATGCTGCTGCCGGTAAAAGCATTATTCTTGTCTGCGTATTTCTTTAAGGCATAAATCGAAATAGGTTTTACACCTTTTTAAATCGCTCTTTGTCTAACGCAGAATATTTTTGATCAAATTCTAGTGTATAGTTTAGAATCATCAAATCTTCTACACTAATCTTAACATTTCCACGCTTTTTATAAAATCCAAAAATATCCAATTCATCCACACCAGTAACTACATCTGCATTCTTCATCCTAAAGTCAAGGTAATCCCAGAACTCATCGATGGTCTTACATTCATTTGTTACTATTTCAAAATCATAAATATTTACAACATAAGGAATAATCTTTGTTTTCTCATCTATGGTAACATATTTATTAATTTCAGATGGAATAATTCCAAAGTTTTCTGCAGTGACACATATAATATAATTTTTCTTGGCCGGCGAAATACGCACTTCTGTACCATTGTCTAAAAAAGATTTACCATCCTTAGCCCAATTGATAGTTTTTATCGCCTGTTCATACGCATAGCCAATCGTCTTATATACATCATCGTGTAAACTTTCAGTTATTCCTTTTAAGGAATTTAATGTAAGTATTCATCTGATGCCTCCTGTAACATAAGCGCATCCTTTATTATTTTTTCAGTATCTTCAATAAAGGCACTTTTACATATCTCTTCCAATTCAAGATAGTCAGACCATAGAAATGGCTTAGTCCAAATAGCAACAGCATTTGTAGCAAGATACTCTGATCCAGCAATCAGTGCATCTTCCCCCCTGCCATACAAAAGCATTTGCATTTCTATTACTCCTGACAAGATATCCTCTAATGAGTACTGTTCCAAAAATCTCTCCACATTCTCATCGTATAACAATTTTTCTATTCCCTTCTTCCCTCAACTAACTCTCTTTGTAACTTTTCATTTCTATCCGAAATGATTTTCAATGCGTGTAGAATATATTTTTCATATTCAGTATTTTGGATATTAGACAATGACAACACATCTATTCCTTCATATTCGCCGTTTATAATATACTCATTACCTAAAACATAATTATTATCGCTTTGTGAAAAGAACCATATGGCATGAGCTTTGATTTTTTCATCATTGAAATAAATATCAGGACAATCATAGCAGCCAAACTGCCCTCTATGTACATTTGCACCAGGCCACACAGGTATTACATTTCCAATCGTCTCGTATTTATCAATCAATTTCTGAAGCATTACATTATCATTTAAATCTCCACATCTATCAACACAAGACAACAAGAATTCACCACTATATGCCATTGCTCTGTTTGAATTTCTACTTGCTGGTCTTAGTGTCATACCACATACCTCTACCAATTCAGGATAATATGCTTTAATACCTAACAAGTACATACTTTTAAATGAATAGAGAACATCCGTATAACACCATTTAATTTCATTGTCTTCTGAATCATGAACGACTTTGCCCCATAATTCATTAGATATTTCTTTATTCTTTTCCTCAACACTTACTTTACGATTAAGCATCTCTCTTACACGCATATTATTCTTGATTTTAGATATCAACGTAATATCCGCCGGAAGCCACTCAACACTATCTAATTGTTCTCTGGTTAGCCATTTTGAAGCAGCTGCTTCCTTCAATTCCAAATTGTCAGATGCTACTTTTGCCCAGAAGCAATCCATTAATAAATGAAAAGTAGGGTAATCGTACTCAATAGAATCAATTAGTTCTCCAACCTCAATATCAGTATCAACTTCTTCTTTTATCGCTTTAATCAATGCTTGTTTAGGCGTTTCATCTTCTAAAATTATTCCTCCTGGAAACTTCCATTTGCCTTTATAGTTACCATTGTCTTTGACTATCGCAAAAATCTTATCATCTTTTCGAATTACGGCTGACACTACCCTAATTGTCATCACTCTTTCTTACTCCTTCTTTTAAAATCAGCAAACAGTATAGTGATTCCTTATAAAGCCACATTAACACTTCCGCAAACGAAATATGATTGTGTAATTAGAATCTTTTCGTCTTCAATGTTTTCATTATAGTGTGATCCCATCCATACTACCTCGTTTTGAAACACGTATAACAGCTCATCAAATGAAGAACTTAACATATGATTTAATACCGCAGCATTGGGATCAACTATTATAGCTTTTACTATTTTCTTCTTTTTTTGTATTGCAGTTGTTACCCTATGATTTCCATCAACAACAAGCTCCTTATATGTTTCTCCTATGGTAAACGGAAAAATTATAATTGGATCTTCTCTATCAATAAAGTCTTCTGTACCTGTCCAATTTATACTCTTTTTATCTATAAACTCATTTATTGAAATATCTATTGCATCAGATTCTGTTATTCCACTCATATGAAGCATTTGAATAATTCTAGATACACGAAAATGAATAAACATTTCATTTTCCTTCATCTTCACAATAGTCCGAAATATTTCTGGCGCTTCCATCTTTTCCTTCATTATCATACTTTGATTTTTAGGATCAGTATATGAATCCACCGAATTCTTATCGGCTTCCATTAATTCGGCTACCCATTTATCAACATACATTTTTTGAAGCTCTTTATCATGAAAAATCTCCATTTCCATCAATTCTCTTCTCATATTAGAGTAGTTTATTATATACGGTTTACCCGTCATTATATTGATCGGCATATTTCTTTCTCCTTATAATTTTTATGCTAACATGCTAGAAATAGGCATCATGCACTATTCCTCTTATTTTATAAATCTGTCTTCTTTGTGCCACTTGGAATATCTCTGTATGAGTCGTTCATGGAAATAAGTTCCACTCTTGAACCTGCCGGGTACTGTTCCTTTACCTTATTTACAACATCTCTTGGTGGGAAAAACATTACTGCTCGCCCACTTTCTTCGCTCCTGCCTTAAATGCAGCCGAGCCATCCAGTTTTGAAAGAAGGATTCTTCTGTCTGCCTTAAATTCATCCCCGATGAACTCAAGCCTTAAAAGGGAACATCTGAATGCGTATTTCTCATTCTCATTTTCCTTTGGCTTTGCGGTCACTCTCTTCTGCTTTTTACTCATCTCGCAAATGGCTGATATAAATTTAGTGTAGGCAAGTGCCTCTTCTGGCTTTACCTCTTCAAACCAAGGGAAGGAAATATTTTCTTCGTCTGTAGTAAATCTTAGGTTGGGAATACCAAGTGCCTTTTTTATCAAATCTCCTTTTGCATCCAGAATGCTTGCAAGGTTGCCTACTTCTACCTTTTCAAGCGGTATGGAAACCGTAAGTCCAAGGCTTTCGCCCGTTTCTGCCCCTTTATTCGGCTCACTGTCAGGTTCTTCTGCCCCCATTTTATTGTTATTCCATTCTGCCGAGCTAACCCCTGTTGCCAAAACGCAAGCATCAGCAATCGGTGCAACCTCATCAAGGTCATCAAAATCTCCAAATTCCAAGTCGCCATTCTTTCCTACCGTAAAGTTCCCAATTTCCTAGGCGCAGGAAGGAACTCTAAGGTATTTTGCCTTGCGCCCGATTTCCTTCTCAATTACCTGAACCATAGCTTTTCGTTTGTCCTTTGTTACATTGAAATGTAGTACCATGTTTTGTACCTCCTTATGATTTTTGGGTATGTACATATATCACTCTGAATGCGCATGATTTGACGTTTACTTTGCGAAACTTACGCAGCCAGTAATAGTATGACTTTTCTTTGATGTCATTGTGTTTCAGCCATTGCCGGATGGTTACGTTTGCAAGTCGTTCCTGACATTGATTTATGATGTTTAACCAATTGGCACACCTGACATTGTGTGTGAGTTGATCCATGATAGTTTACCTCCTCTAAAAAACTATTTGTTTTTTAGAGTGTCTCACAAAAATGCTAATTATCCAAGGCGAGTGGTTTGACGTTTACATAATCCTGAATCCGTGAAGTTCATCCTTTACGCGAACCAACCTGCCAAGGGCAAGTTGGTTTCACGATAAAAACATACTTCAATGTCTATTTTCGACACCAATGTCGTGTCTCTAAGCTCTCATTGGGCAAAAAAGGGTACACGGAATAAGCCTGCTATAAAATTGTTTTGTTACTTATGCATTTGTGACAGCATATTTCTGGCAGATATCAGAAAATATATGCCGCCAGACGTTGCTTTTTCCAAGGCCGATTATCAACTGGCGTGCATGCATGGTTACATGCCCTGCCATCATAATCAGGTTGCTGATAACTGTGCGTAAACGACGGCGTTTAACATCCCTTTTCTGACGGGGTGTCCGTCCTCCAATTGTGCCCTGACCGATCATACGGAGAATGTTATATGCGATTATCCCCAATTCGAGTATCAGTGCATTGGTCGCGAACTTTCCGGATGGAAGCCGCTCCAGATCCATGTCTGTTTTTACCTCACTATGAAACTGCTCACATTCCCCATGGGCATGATACAGACTGATGATTTCATCATCCGGGTCACCAAGGTTTGTCCACCAGGTTTCAACTTCAATATCGGGAACAAGGTTGAACTGAACATACTTATCAATTGTTCGTTCTGTAATCTCGTATCCGGCACGGAGTGTATACTCTGTATTAAACTGCTTACTGGCAACGGTTTTCCAGTCACTGCCTATATAGACGGTTTTTCCGTCTCTGGGACTGGTTACATTCTGGCAGTACTGCTTTGCCATTTCAAACCAGTCATCCGTGCTTTCCCGGCGAAGGTTTCGCTTGATAATGAAAAAGCAGCCTGCATCCATCAGAACAGCAACATTGTCGATGGAGTCATTTCCAGAATCAAGGCGGATCAACAGTGGCTTATCTGTCAGTTTGTGGCAAAGATTTATTGTTTCCTGCAGGAATTCAACTGTCCCCTTTTGGCAGTGCTGTTTTCCTTCACGGAGTTCGAAATTGATGGCATACCCCTCGGTACCGATATATGCCATCATAGGCGCATAGCCGTCAAAACCTTTGTAGGTGCGTGAAACACCTTCCTTTTTGGATTTCGAATTATCCATAGATGTTACATCAATATCTACCGGAACAAGACCATTCGCAAGAGCAGTCGGTTGTATTTTATTTGCAAGGAGCATCTCAACATTCTGCTCAAGAATAGTCTGACGAAGGGAATCACCGATATCATCCATACGCTGACGCAGCGTCTCTTCGGAAGGAATGCTCCAGGTGATGCCAAGAGCGGCTTTGTAAAAGTCCTTGTCATCGTCCATTTCATGGACAGCTTCAAAGTAAGGTTTGCCCATGCAAAGCATTCCAAGATAAGTGAGTACAATATCACCGTTCTTAATCTGATGCTGAGACCAGTTGGATGTCACATCCATGCGATTGAGTTTTTTGATGAAATCGCTTTTCCCAAGGAGTGCGCCCACAACAGCCAGACCGCTGGCTGGGATAATGCGTTCATTTGTAAACTCAACAATAATGTTCTTATTGGTGTTCAGTGTGATTCGGTGGTTGTTATTCATGGTAAAAGACTCCAATCCATAGGTTTTGTTACGTCTATTTTACCACAGATTGCTTTCACCTGGTGAGTGAACAACAATATTGGACAAAAAATATTGCAAAAGCATGAAACTATAGGGTTTAAGGAGTATGTGAGGAAATCAACTTCACGGATTCAGGATAATATCAAGAAAAAAATATATAAAATTTAATTACTGTGTGATATAATTTTTATAGTTGTGTTTTTAAGGAGGAAGATATTATGTCTATTATCAATCAACCATTCCAAGGTCAACTCGGTGACATTCTAATTTCGGAGTTAAAAAACGGTTATACAAATTTTACTATTTTCTCTGCATTTGCAAAGAATAGCGGAGTTTTAAGATTAAAAGAATCTATTGAGAACTTCAAGTCAAGTGGGGGATACGTCAAAGCATTTATCGGTATAGATCTAGATGGAACTTCGTATGAAGCATTGCTTAATCTATTTTCACTATGCAATGAACTGTACGTTATTCATTCAGAAAACTTTTCAACAACATACCATAGCAAGATTTATTTATTGGAAGACTCGTCTACCGCTTGGTGTGCTATTGGTTCAAACAACCTGACTGGTGGCGGTCTTTGGACCAACTTTGAAAGTTGTTCAATCCAATCATATGATTCATCAACTGGAAAAAATGAGTTAGAAAACATTTATTCAATAATAGAAAAATATTCTGATACAGACTATTATTGCTCTACCAAAATAAATTCCATTGACGACATTAACACATTATTAGAGGCAAATTATATCTCCAAAGAAGTATCTCAGAAAATTGAGAATATCAGCAAAAGAGTATCCCAGAAGAAAAGGCAAAAGAGAAACAGCTTATTCGGATCTGAGAAGGTTACTATTCCAACTATAATAACCACTCAGAAACCTCATAAGTCGCTTACTAAATCATCTACTCCTGATATCGACTACATAATTACTCCCACCGCTGAAAATGTACCTGCTTTTACCAATGAACAATTTTGGTTTGAAACAAAAGCAGTAACAGGTGGGTCAGCTAATATTCTTGATTTATCTAAACTAGGGAAAATAGAATATGGTTCTGTCAAAGGTACTCCATATGAATATTCAGATTCAACTCTAATGTATGGCGGTGTAAAGTTCTTTGATGTTGATCCTGAAGATACTACAATAGAAAAAAATATCACTATCAACTATCTTGGAAAAGATTATTTTCCATCAAAAATTGAATATACTTCTGGTAACGGAAGCTGGAGAATTCACTTAGCTGGAGAGCCTAATGACGATTCTGATAAATTATCAAAGTATGGAAATCGTGGAGATTTTGCTCATAAAATACTTGTATTCGAAAAAATTAACACCGATTATTATTCCCTTTCTGTTTTACCTGAATCTGAACTTAATCATGTAAAATCTATCAGCCGCGTATGGGCACGTAATGGGAAAAAGAGTAATGCAAATGCAAGAGCATATGGCATGCTCTAAGTTATCAGAAGGAAGTTGATGCCTAAAAATAAGCTTCAACTTCCTTTTCTGAATAGTACTTACTAAAAGTATGAAGTATGTTCTCAAATGTTTCTTCATTTAATCCATACAAAAATGCTACTAATCTATCTATTTCTGCTATTATTTGTTTTCTAGAAATTTTTCTCTTTATCGGATAGATACTCACATCCGCAAAAAAGTTATCCAGTCTTTGGTCGCTTGCGTATAACATTCTTATTCGAGAATTAATATGCTTTTCAATTGTTGCTTTTTCTCCCATATAGACCAACTCTTTTTCAAATGATTTTGTATCCGGAATAGGAATCTGTTTAATAATTGTCTGCGTCAAATCAAGCCCTGCCATTTTTAATCTTACAATATAATCAAATACTACTGAATTAAATAGTGCTAGTATGTGTAGCATTTCCTTCTTAGGCAATTGCAAAATTTGAATAGACTGACATGTTGGAATCAACGGAAGAACAGTTGCAAGCATTGTTCTTCTATTGGTAGCTGATGTCAAACTTCTCCAAGCAATCACACCTTCATCATTAAAATTTCTAGATAAATTATTCCAAACTTCTTCTTTTATAAAATAACGAGATTCTGGATACTCTTTGCCATCTATGTCACAAATCATTTTAGCTGAAGCTTTGTTTTTATACTTATTGCTTTCATTCATACCTGAAAATGTAGCATATTTAGCCGTATATAACTCAATAAACTTTCCCTCATATATAGGAATATAGCCATTATCATTCTGTTTAATTATACTCTCCGAATGATTTGTCAAATGAACCAGTCTACCAAATTTACATTCTGGATAACGCATTCCGAATGTATCATATTTTTCATAAATGCTAACTAGAAATTCTAATTCTTCGTTATGACGTATATTAGGAATCATTCCCGTTTCAGGATTTAGTTTATTCAATAAATCATATGACAATTCTATTTTTTCTCTATCAACAAATTTTTCATATCGTTCAATATTTAATGCTATGCTAAGATTTTTTGTATTGTTCTTTTTCAAGAAAATTACTGAAAATTCTTCACGAGAATCAATATTGAAAATCTTATTCCGATTTGTAAACATGTATACTTCATACAAATCTTTATTTTTTGTCATTTCCCTAAAAAAAGCACTGTACACGGGCATCTTGAGAAGTGACGATTTAACTATCAATCCAATAATACCGCTGTTGCAAACCACATTTCGACATAATTCTGTAAAAATCGCATATGTATTTAACTCACCACAGCTTGATTTGCAAAAGCATTCCTCTTTTTTTATTAATCGCTTTGCCTTTTCGTAATCATCAATAAAACAATTATAAAAATACTTATTAGTTTCTGAAATGTTCTGAATATATTTTTCTCGCCCTGCCTTTGATCCAATTTCTTGATTTTCTACATAATGCATTAAAAACTTCTTTTCTTCAAATCTAATCTTTTCCCAAGGTGGATTTCCAATGGCAATCATTACATTGTCGTGTGATACAACCCCCATTTCCAATGAATAAAATCTTCCTACCTCTGCCATCTTAAATTTTTCTAATGGCTCTATATCATTTTTTGTAATCAATAATGGATTTCCTAATAAAATTTTACATCCCGAACTTTCTTCAAAACGCAATCTGTGTCTAGTTATCATTATTGCAATCGGATCTACATCATATCCGTAAATATCTGCACCTATCCCTTTTTGTCTGCATATTCGACATGCTGCAACCAAAAATGCTCCACCACCACAAGAATAATCAGCAATCTTTAACTCATTTACTTCTTCTCTAATATTATTTTCAAGATATTCCTCAATTGCTTTTTGAGTAATCTCATATGCAAATTCTTCTTGAGTATAGTATGAACCCAATATATCTCTATTGTTCTTTCCACCCTCGAATTTCACTTCACCATCCATCATAGAAAAATCTGTTGCTATATAACTTTGGTATAAACAGTTTATATCAAATTCGTCATAATCATTGATAATAGATAATACCTCAGAAATAAATTCATACGAACCCGGTATTTTCAAGACATAGCACAATATTGATTCTTCAATAATATCATTCATTCCGATAATATTTTCTATTTCATTTGCAGCACAATCAGATTTAATCTCATGTGCACAAAGAGTCATAAATGCTAAATATGAATATTCAAAATATTTTTTTCTAATATCTTCCCATTCTTCTATATCAATTGTTTTATTCAAATATTTAGCAACCAAATTATGCAACTTTGCTGTCATACTTATGAATCACCCCATTTTCATATTGTAGATAAGGAACACCTTTAAATATCTCACTGTGTACTTTATTAAACGATTCCTGTATCCATTTACTATAATCAAAGTCTTTCCCAAACCTTTCCATCAAATCAGATACCAACTCAGTTATTGCACATTCAGAAATTAGCACACCATTATCTGTGTTATAACCCAGTTTATATAAAACCATATTATGCAAAATCATATCCATATATTTATTTAATACTCTTTTCATTTCAAACGGCTTTTCCTGTATTTTTTTTACAACCGCCTCTGGATTAACTCCTAAATCTTTAGCAACATATTCAAGAACTCCATCGCTTCCTAATGAATTTTTTGATGCTCTTGTTCTCTTTAAGCAGCAAGCCGCATCTATTAGTTTTTCTAGGTATTTATCAAGTTTATCGATATCTATTTCCTGCGTTCTATCAATCAAATATGCACACTCACCAACACTATCTTGAAGATGCTTTTCTTCCTCTTCAGAAAGCCCATACTCCTTAAAAATGAATTGGTCTATTTTACTTTCAACTTCTAATTTTAGAAGTTCATTTATCAGATCATCATTAAACATTCGCCAAGCATCATTAAGCATATTACCACTAATATTTTGTATATATGTGGACTCATACTCTATATTATTAGGTCTTGTCGATAACATTTTCCTTTTTAGCTCAATACATAACCGTGCTTCTTTTTCAAGAACAACTGAAGAATAAATATTATCATTAACAGGAATTTGTCCAATATATCCGGCTGCTATTGTAAGTTTTGGAGACATCATTCTCACATAATATGCCGCTATTCTTGAATTCAAGAAAGCTAAATGTGCATATTCATTTCCTTCAACAACTCTAATTCCTGGACCAGACGCAATAAAAATCTGATTATCCAGCAAAACTCTAACATTTAACCCTGCTGTTCCTGTATCACTAAATACCATTTGAGTATCACCAAAATATTTTACATTTCTTAACGCAGACCCCTTTTGAGACTTAATGTACTCGCCTTCCTTTCCCCATTTGACAACACTATCATTTAATCCCTGCCATCTGCAGTAACCGCCTCCATTACTTACAGCAACCCAATCCGTTTCACCAAAATGTTCCCAAAAATAACCCACAAGTTCTTTAGCATTACCTGTCGATGTTCCTTGCATTGGAACTGCAACATTCCGATACGGTTGCTTATTTGCTCCCATTACATTTAAGGTTCCTTTACCAGAAAAATCGTAACCATTCGGTCCATCTAACATATCTTGCCCAATATACAATCTACCTTCATTACTAATTAGCTTATCAATTTTTTCTTTTAATGAAAATGAAGATAAATTGAGTATTTCAACTTTATTATCTGACCTGTATTTATTCGAAAATACAACAAGAGAAACATTTGACTTTTCTCCACTAAGGTCAAAAAAAGCACCAGACCCTAGATTCGCTATTTTTTGAATATTGTATTGCGTTGAGAAATAATTTCTTATTTCTTTAAATGACTTCAAATGCATCCATGCATTTTGAGATACTATTCCACATACACCGGTTGGTTTCAACAGATTGTGTATTGCTACCATAAACGAAACGCATGTATCACAGTTTGCATCAGGATAATTTTTTTTCAAAAATTCTTTTTCTTCTTGACGCATTCCCTTTATGGTTGCAAATGGCGGATTAGTTATTATTGCATCTGCATTTGAAAGTGCATCATCCATCCCCAACTCATTTCCATTTACAAGATTAACCACAACACGATTATCTTTTGCTAGAGAACCACAAATCGTATCTTCATTTTTTGTAACAAAGATATTAGGACAAATCTGCTCCCATAATTCATTTGCAACATCGATATTAGCTCGTTTCATTATAGATATTGCTCTTAATCTAATATTCACAATTGCTATTCTTGCAATTGACTTATCAATATCATATCCGTACAATCTACTTGTATTTAAAATAATTTCATCAACATTTATTTTTTCACCTAAACAGTCACACAAATAATCTAAACATTCCACTAAGAAATTTCCACCACCTGCACATGGGTCAACAATCTTTTTAGTTCTATCATAATCAACAACATTTCCAACCAGGTAATCTATCATGTATTTTTCAGTAAAAAATTGAGTCTGACTATATATATTCCCATCAATAATTTTATTAGTATATTGATACGCCCAAGATAAAATATTATTAATATCTGGAGCATCACAGAATTTCTCTATAAACTCAGTTACAATTTCCTTTAATGAAAAATCTAAAGAAATTTCTTTCTCTTTCCCAGAAATATCTTTATAAATTATTTTATACATTTCATCTGTTTCTTTATCACCCAAATAAAATTCGTACAATGAATAAGCTATTGTAGCCAAAACCACACTCTTTTTGTCATCCTCATTTATATAAAGTCTCTCCGTAATGTTGTACAATTTCTTAAGTACTTTTTTTAATTCCCGGCGTACTTCAGACACACTCTCTGTATTAGGCTTTATTGGTGATTTTGTTCTAGCATCATTCGGTCTTTTTGCATCTGCAGGAATTACCCACATATTACCAATCATCTTTGCTCCTTCTATTCGTCCTTCTTTACACAAAATCTGTATTCTTCTCTTACTTATATTCCATTTATTAGAAAACTCTTGTACTGGTAAATAGTCCATAATTGATTCTCCCTTCATTTATTTTATTTTAATCTCATTCACGAATATTATCAAGTATTTTCTCATCATTTTATCATCCATTTTATATTCTCACCCCCACCAATTATCCATAGTTGTTCTTCAAAGCACCCCGCCAACATGAACATCTTTGAACAGATATGTTCGGGGCAAGGCAAAAGAAAAAGACCAACAGCAGCACTTCAAATTACTACTATTGGTCTTAAAACCTTTAATTTCTAGGCATTTCTGCCTTTGCCTATTTTACCCTTGACATCAATACGACACTCTCCACATGGCTTGTAAATGGAAAGCAATCATATGGTGTGGCACGTTTCACTGCATACCCATGCTTTGTGAGATACTTTAAATCCCTCGCCAGTGTTTCCGGGCCACATGACACATACACCACCCTCTCCGGCGCCAGCTTGACAACCGATGATAAAAATGCCTCGTCGCTGCCGGTTCTTGGAGGATCCATTATGACAACATCTGCTTTCTCACCCTTTTGTGCCATCTCGACCATGAATTTTCCGGCATCATCATTGTAGAAGCGGATATTTCGGATGTCGTTTCGCTTTGCATTGGTGACTGCATCGCGGATTGCATCACGGTTCAGCTCGACTCCGATGACTTCACCTGCATTTTTTGCTGCTATGATGCCTATGGTTCCGGTGCCGCAATATGCATCGATTACACGCTCCTTGCCGGTGAGGTGTGCCTCATGAATGGCTTTCTCGTATAAAAGCTCCGTCTGTACCGGATTCACCTGATAGAATGAGCTTGGTGAGATGCGGAAGGTGCAGCCGCACAGCTTATCCTCTATGAAGCCCTTGCCATAAAGCGTGATGTTTCTGTCTCCGAGCACCATGCTCGTCTTTTTGTCATTCACATTGAGCACCACTGTCGTGATATTGGGATGCTTTTTCCTGAGTGCTTTTACGAAATTATTCTTTGACGGAAGTATCGGCGATGCCAGTACAAGAACTACCATTATCTGCCCTGTTGCATAGCCCTTTCTCACAAGCACATGTCTGAGAAGCCCATAGCCGTTGTCCTCATCATAGGTCTTTATCCTGAATGAGCGGAGCATATCCTTTATGTCTCTGATTATCTCATCCGACTCCTGCTCCTCTATCATACAGCTTTCTATATCCACCACATCATGTGTGTTCTTCCTGTAAGCTCCCGCCACAATCTGACCGCGTCTCGTGCAGTCAAAGGCTGCATGGACCTTGTGACGATAATAGAGCGGATTTTTCATGCCGACAATCGGCTCCACGAAGCAAAAAGGCTTTAGCAGCTTTTTCATGTAGGCCTGCTTGGTTTTTAGCTGTTCCTTATACTCTACGCCCTGATAATCGCAGCCGCCACATTTCTTAGCATACGGACATACGTTATCGCTTTTTGCCCGGCTGCTTTTTTCCCTTACCCTCTCCTGTCCTGTGGGGTTTTTGTATTTTTTCTCATTGTGCATGTTATGCGTGATCGTTTTTCTGGAATTGCCTTGATTTTCCGCCATATCTGTCTCCTTAAAATCAGCTATGCTGATTACTTGCCGTATGTATTATATAAATACACATGATTATCTATACAGTGCCATCCGCTTGAAGCGCCTGCTGTCACACATATATATGTCTTTCCGCTGGCTGCCTTCTCATAGCTGACCGCACAGTTGCCGGACTGATTTACAAAGCCTGTCTTTGCACCGATTACCTCGCCACTTGTCATCCTGTCCTCTATTCGGCGCAGGAACAGATTCGATATGTTCAGGTTCTCCGGATGCTGCGGTGTTGCAGCCGTGCTGTATGTATGATTTGAAAGTACTGTTTTACAAATATCGTCCTGCATCGCTGCCTGCATGATGACCGCCATATCATAGGCTGTGCTGTAATTGTTCTCATCATATATACCAACAGGATTTGCAAAATGAGTGGTCTGACCTATACCAAGCTCTGCTGCCTTCTGGTTCATCATATCGACAAAGGCCTCCATTGAGCCTGCTGTGTAAACCGCAAGCTGATATGCCGATTCTCCACCTGATGGCAGGATGGTTCCGTTAAACACATCGCGAAGCGGCACCTGCTCACCGTCTAAAAAGCCTGTTGTGCTGCAATCATGCACATATGAATAATCTGTGGCTTCTCTTGTGATGGTCACAATCTCGTTGAGCTTGTTTTCTATCACAGCCTGCCTGTCTATTTCGGTATTTTCTGTCTTCGCTGCGGCTATCGCATTTTTCTCAGCCTGCTCTGCTGCAACAAGCACTGTCATAACCTTTGTCATGGAAGCCGGGTACATTTTCTCATGAGCATTCTTTCCCGCAACAACTGTACCGTCCTGCTCATCAATCACTACGGCATAAGAGCTCTCCAGCTCATCTCCGATTGCCGCTGTGGTCTCTGACTCCTTTGGTGTAAAGAGCTCCTTTACTTCCTCTGTCTCACTCTCCTGCTCTGTCACACCGGTGACATTTTCTGTAGCAGCTCCTGTGTCTTTTACCTTATTACTGTCTTTTTTCGCTTTATTAAAGCATGATATAACTATTATGATTGCTATGACGACTATCACAGCCACTATTCCTACAAGCTTAATCTGTGAAGCTCCTGTATTTCGTCTGCGTCGTCTGTAATTTTTTCTGCTATTATTTCTCATATCCAATCCCTGTCTTGTTGTAACTATTCATCCCATGTACATTCGCAAAATCACACTTGAATAATCACATTTCATTTTATACTGTAACCTGTTTAGTATACTCCCTATCCGGAAGCTGTGCAATAATTATCGCAATAAACATGAGCACACATCCAAAAATTTCTCTGCCACCTAGCATCTGTCCCAGCAGAATCCATCCTGCAATCACAGAAACCACCGACTCAAGGCTCATCGCCACCGATGCCACCGCCGGGTTTAAGCCCTTTTGTCCGACAATCTGCAGCGTATAGCCCACTCCGCTTGAGAAAATGCCGGCATAGAGAATCGGAATCCATGCATCCCATGTGCAAAGCGACTGTGCCCACTGCGCTATACCGCCGGTAGACGGTCCCATATCTGTAAAAATCATCACTATACATGAGCCAAGTCCGGTGACAAAAAACTCAATGCATGAAAGTCTGACCGCATCTACCTGTGATACGAAATGGTCAATCACAAGTATCTGTATCGCAAAGCACAATGCCCCTGCCAACAGGAGCAAATCCGAGCCGCTAAGTGAAAATGCCCCATTCATGCACAGAAAATACATGCCTATCAGTGCAATAAATACACCTATCCATATTTTGGCTCCGCATTTTCTTTTGAGGAAAATCCCAAGTATCGGCACCATAAGTATATATGTGGCTGTAAGAAAGCCAGCCTTGCCGGATTCTGCGCCCATGCTGATTCCAAGCTGCTGCAGGTTGCTTGCAAAAAAGAGCGCTATTCCACAGCAGGTTCCGGCTATCCAAAGCTCTTTCTTTTGCTTTTTGCTTTCAGGCTTGTTTACCGTCAGCTCCTTCATATCCAGTATTTTTATGACCGGCAGAAGGCAGAGCGCACCAATAAGGAAGCGGATGCCGTTGAATGAAAATGCTCCAACTGCGTCCCCTCCCTTTGACTGCGCTACAAAGGCTATTCCCCAGACTATATCTGCCAAAAACAAAATAAAGACATGTCTTGTCTTTGAGGCTGTATTCATTTTAATTATTCCTCCGTGTTATCAAAATCTATTTATGGTTACCGTTCGCCAGTGCCCGGTAACCTTAGTAATCCGTCTTATTTGACAAAATCAGAGATATTATATCACCGACTGCCTTGAATTGCATACTTAAATATTCTCTTATATATCATTTGTATATGAAATTATACAAAAAACAGGAGGCAAACACCCTCTTTGGGCATTCACCGCCTGTTTTATATCTTATTACATTGCGCTATTCTTTACACTATTTTTTACACTATTCTGCCAGCTTGAAATGCTTTATCTCTCCGTTTCCTGCCACATAGAAATCATTATCCTTGTAAATGCCTCTGTAGCCGTCTGTATTTTTATAGGTCAGCGCCTGCTGCTCCAAAAGACTAAAGCCGTTTTCACTGTCATACGAAAACAGATAGTAGTCATTCGCAGCAAATCCTATCAGATTTTTCTCCGGGTCGGCAAGAATAGCCTTGTAGTTGTATACAAACTCATTGCTCCAGCTCTCAGAACTATCGATAAGCTTCTGGCTCACCTCAACCGGCTTTGTCGGATTACTCACGTCAAACATCGTAAGCTTTATCTTACTCTGCTGCGAGTCGCCATAGCCTATTCCAAGCACGTGCGTGTCATCCCACATATGCAGATACTCAGAAAATCCACTCACCTCGAGCTCTCCGAGAAGCTTTGGTGATGTCGGATCGGATATATCTGCCACAAAAAGCGGATCCGTCTGCCTGTAGGTGATGAAATATACGTATTTTCCGACGAAGCGGGCCGCGTAGATACTCTCCCCGCGTGCAATCTCGTTTATCACACCAACCTCCTTCATATCCTTATCCAGCACATGAAGCGAATTGACAGGCTGGCTGCCGGTATTTGAGGTTGGAAGCACATACAGATACCCTCCCTGCTCATTTATTGCAAATTTATCGTTAAGATAACCATTCACTGAGGTTGTCTCCCCGGTCTTCATCACTCCGTCCTCAAACGAAATTTTGCTGATTTTGGTAAGCTCACGGCTTGCACTCCAATCGGAATGATACAGATACATGGCATTGCTAGAAACGTATACCTCGCCGCTATTATTCATAATGCATTTTGCATCTATCGTCTTATCAGGTTTATCCACATCAAAGCTCGAAATAACTGTGCCTGAGTATGTATCCTCTCCTATATAGAAGCAGTCATAGCTTATCACTTTGCCATTTACCTGAGGCACCCATTTCTCCAGATTATCCTCCTGCAGCGCCACATTTTTCTTCATATCGGAGGTCTTTATATATGTGTCTGAAAAAACATATACCGTATTGCCAATTTTGCGCGATGTATTGTAAAATCCATCCTGACGCGCTTTACCTATAAGCACCGGTTTCGTCGGGTCAGCTATATCATAGCTATAGCATATAGTCTCATCCTTATCGCCCGCATGGTTTGATATGATAAGCATTTTTCCGTCACTGATATAAAGCTCCTCTACAGTATCTGACGGTACCTCAAAATCAGGACGAAACAGCGTCTCTTCTCCCGGCTCACCCTTTGAAATATCCGTGATGGATATCTGACCATCCTCGACCATGTAAATGTATTTTCCGTCCGTCTTTACCACATCACTCTCATCAACGCCCTCTGTCATCACGTTGGTTGTTGAATACTCTGTATTGGCTGCCGACTCCTGTTTAGACTCCTGTTTATTTGTAGACGATAAATCAGACACAATGCCTGTTGCGTCTGCACTCTCCAACAACTCTCCAAATGCGGTATCCCTTATGGAAGCCTCTGCTTTTTTTACCACATCATACAATTTTCCATAATCAGAGGCAGCTTCATAATCCCCAAGCTTTGCACCACTCTTTATGCCCGCATAGACATTATTCTGCGCATTATTCTGTGAAATCACATTTGCAGTTTTGGTTTCCAGCTCGTCTATACGGTTATTAAGCCTCACAACCTCCGTGCCTAAGACTGCAACAACAAGAACTGCCGCCACTGTGGCAAGCGCTTTTGCTGCCCGTGCAAATTTCTTGTGCTTTTTCCTGCTTTTGTCTTCTTTTCCGCCGTGATGAGTTTCATGATTTTTTACATAAATTTCATCACTGTACCCGGCCGATTCTCCGGTCGGCTGCGCTTCTTCAATTATTTGGTCATCGATGTAATTTAAACCATCAAATAAATCCTTTTTCGTCATAGATATACGCCCTCCTCATCCAGATATTTTTTAAGCTCTGCCCTTATCCGAAACAGTGTGGTCTTTACGTTGCTTTTGCTTTTGCCGCTCATAGCTGCCAGCTCATCAATCGTCATGCCATACCAGTAGCGTCTCACGAAAAGCACTCTCTTTTCCGTCTCCAGTCCGTTCAGAAAATCCGATAAACACCTGCCAATTTCCGACAGCTCGCCCTCGTATTTTGCATTGCTGTCTGCAAGGCACTCCTCAAGCTCATCAAGCATACAGTTCATGTTGGAATTTCTCTTTGAAGCATTGTTCCAGTCAATCCTGTCGCAGACGATATTGCGGCATACCCTGTAGAGCCAGGAAAGAAAACGCATAGGGCGCTCCGGCGGTATCTTGTTCCATGCTGCTATGTATGTGTCATTTACGCATTCCAGCGCATCCTCATGTGCTATCATAGTGTCTGCAAACCGGGTAAGCTTCGCTCCGTACATCTGCGAGGTCGCACTGACAGCCTGCTGGTTGCGATCAAAATACATGTCAAGTATCTGTTCCTGTGTGTACATTTTCAATAAACCTCCCTTCTATCTATTATGTAGGATTTTGTTTGGTGGGGGTTACATCTATCCATAAATTCTTTAAAACTTCCATTATGCAATCCGTAAGGCAAGCTTTATATTTCAATTTCATTGTAACATTTCATTTCTTTTTTGCAAAGTATACTTGACATTTCAAATCACATATATTATTCTGTTTTTGCAAAGTTAACTATGCAAAAGGTGATCACCATGAAAAATAAAATAAAAGAATTGCGCAAGGCAAACAAGCTGTCTCAAAGCGATCTTGCAGATATTGTAGGTACAACACGTCAGACAATTACATCAATCGAAGTGGGGAAATACACGGCATCGCTCGGGCTGGCTTATAAAATTGCGCATCATTTTGGTCTGACCATCGAGGAGGTCTTTGATTTCAGCGATATGGAGGACTAATAAATATTTAATGTAAGGAGTTCAAGAATGGATAAAATGGATAATAAACAAATTGATAAAATGAAAACTGAGATAAAACAGCAGAATAATTTCTATATGGCAGTAACAGCATTATGTCTGATTGCACTTGGAACCAACCTGTCAGGTGTACTAACCTCTGCCTACAGCAATCCTCATGCAGCAAGCTTTGTTCATGGATTTATATTAGGATTGTTTATTGTAGTGGAAGCATTTGTCATCATGAAATTTGTCAAAAATCAGAAAGCCCTTAAAGATGAGACTATGCTCAGGCGTCTCTACAATGAACACCACGACGAGCGTTCCCAGCAGATTGAAGCACTGGCCGGTCAGAAAGGTCTCGAGGCCACCATCCTGATTACTGTTGCACTGGGGCTGATTGTATGCTATTTCAGTCTTGAAGCATTTCTTGGTATGCTTGCAGTAGTATTTGTAGCCGGTGCCACACGAAAATTCTATAAAATGTATTATAATAAAACTTATAGTGCAGAATAATTGAATTGTATTAGATGAATGTTACAAGCGGCAGACTACATGTTGGTAATCTGCCGCTTGCATATTATATTTTTTTACTGCGCTGTAAATGTTATCGCATCCGAATCCGCTATTGTATCATAGCTCTCAGCATTGTATATGTGGAATTTAAGCTCCACCTGATCGACCGACGTGATTCTGCACACAATAACCAGGAATTGTGAAGGTACTGAACAGTTACGATTTTTTTTATCATAGCACATAAAAATAAGCCATGTTCTCACCGCTGTGGTGGTAACATGGCTTATTAAATTTTTTTAGTTAGTTTTTGTTAATATCAAATCTCATTCCTTGCAATAACATCATGATACCACCCTGCGGAATCCTTCGGAATGCGCTCTCCTGTCGCGTAATCAACATACACCAGCCCAAACCTCTGTGAGTATCCTTCTGTCCACTCAAAATTGTCCATAAGTGACCAGTAAAAATATCCACGGATATCAGCTCCATCTGCTATTGCTTTCTGCAGTTGAGTCAGGTATCTTTTCTCAAAATCAATACGCCCCGGATCGTGTACCTTTCCGTCAAGTGAAATCACGTCATTGCATGAAATACCATTTTCTGTGATATATATCGGCTTGTGGTAGCGCTCATACAAGAACCTTGGTCCCCAGTACAGGCATTCCGGTGTGATAGGCCATCCTGTTGCTGTCACAGGATATCCGATGCTTCTCGGCACTGATTCAGGCTGTCCATTATCTCCCATCCTGACCATCCAGCCGTTGTATATATTCTGACCATACATATCTATCGGCTGTGATATGAGCTTCATGTCCTCTGATGTAATATCAGGGAGTATATCATGAAACCTCCTAAGTCCTTCCTCCGGATAATGTCCTAAAAGCACCGGGTCTGACCACCATGATACGTTCCAGGTCCAGTTATCATCCGGTGGAATCTCAAACATTGCCTGCCTTGCAGCCTCAATGTCCTCTTTTTTATCGGTTGCCGGATATGGCATCCCACATGTAGGGGCAAATCCTATCTGCACATCAGGTGCAGCCTCTCTGATTCGCTGCACAGCACGGCCATGAGCCTTTAGTACATTATGTGACATCCTTATCGTTTCTGCCACTGAGCATTTATAGCCGGGTGCATGTATGCCCTGAAGATAACCAAGTCCTATAAAACATTGTGGCTCATTAAAGGTAAATATATTTTTCACTCTGCCACCAAAGGTCCTTGCAATCAATGCCGCATAATCCCCAAACCACTCCACAATCTCATCATTCAGCCAGCCGCCCTTTTGATGAAGCGCAAGTGGCAGCTCCCAGTGGTAAAGTGTCAGATACGGCTCTATTTTGTTTTCAAGCAGACTGTCTATCAAATCTGAATAAAACTGAAGCCCTTTCTGATTAACCTTTCCTGTTCCATCCGGCAATACCCTGCTCCAGTCAATTGAAAACCTATAGGCGTGCACACCTATTTTTTTCATTATGTCAATGTCCTCTTTATACCTGTTGTAGTGGTCGCAGGCTATATCAGGATTGTGATTTTCACGTATTCTGTCTGTATTATGCGAATACGCATCCCATATATTTTTCCCTTTTCCATCCCCGGCAGGCGAACCTTCTATCTGGATAGAGCTTGTCGCCGTGCCCCATACAAAATCATTTGGAAACTGCATCATTGTACCTCCTGAATTATAGTTTTTTAGCTAAAACCAATTAGAAAGCCGCTCTGTAAATCTCCACAATATCGTCCTTGCTAAGCGGTACAAACGATCCCTTTGAACCCTCGCAGGCCTTCTTTGCCATCACCTCAAAGTTCCTGTCGTCTGTGATTCCCACAGCTCTAAGATTTGCAGGAATGCCCATTGTCTCGAAGAAGAATTTCTTCAGCGCATCAATGCCAGCGTGTGCAAGTGCATAGTCATCATCACCGGAAAGTCCCCAGACATTTTTTGCAAACTCCACAAACATCGGAAGTGTGTCATCATTTAGTATGTGCTCCATCCACGCCGGTGTGAGTATTGCAAGTCCCTCTCCGTGGGTAATATCATAGAAAGCGCTCAGTTCATGCTCCATAGGATGTACGCACCATGCCGGTGAACAGCCATCGCCCACAACACCGTTGATTGCATGGGTGCCTGCCCACATCAGGTTGGCTCTGGCCTCGTAGTTGTCAGGCTGTGCGAGGGCAACCGGTCCATTTTTAATCATTGTACGCAGCAATCCCTCTGCCATAAATTTCTGGCAGTCAGCATTCTCCATAGAGAAATAATTCTCCATTGTATGGCTCATCATGTCTGCGGTTCCTGCTGCGGTCTGTTTTTTTGATACCGAAAAAGTATATTCAGGATTTAATATTGACATAGTTGGCACCATATACGGCGATCCTGTTCCCCACTTTTCATTTTTAGACATATCAGAGATAACAGCAAAAGGATCCATCTCTGTACCGGTTGCGGAAAGAGTAAGCACATCAAATATCGGAAGTGCCGACTTGACCTTTGCGCCATCAAGCACCAGATCCCACGCATCACCATCATACTTTGCACCTGCTGCAACAACCTTTGAGCAATCGATTGTACTGCCGCCTCCTATTGCAAGCACCATGTCGATACCCTCATTTTTACAGATTTCAACACCTTTTCTGACTGTCTCAATCTTTGGGTTTGGCTCCACTCTGCTAAGTTCAAACACGATCAGCCCCGCATCCTTAAGGATTTTCATTGCGGTATCGTAGAGACCGTTTTTCTTTATAGAGCCGCCTCCGTACACTAAAAGCACCTTGCTGCCATATGCCTTGAGCTCTGATAAACTCGAAATGGTATCCTTTCCGAAATGAATCCTTGTTGGAATGTTGAATGTAAAATTGTACATATATAATACCTCCTGCTAAATAATAGTATTTTTTAGTCGCTCTATATCATCTGCATCCGGGTGTGACAAAGCCCTGTCAAAATTTTCAATCAGCACATCAATATTATCCGGATGCTCCGGGTTTTCTTTCATTTTCACATAGCGCTCCCGCACAGACTGTGGCATTTTGCCCTGACACATATACGCTCCTACAATAGTGTTGCTTGAATCAATGGACATTTTAACATTGCCAAGAATCCTTTGAAAATATGCATCACTTCCTCCAAAACCGGCTGTTCCGAACAGAAATATCTTTTTATTTTTCAATTTAGATAAGAAATCCAATGTATCGCTATCTGCGTTTCCCTTGTCCGTCCAAAATCCAATGTATAGCAATTCGGATTCTATCCCACGGGCATCAGCCGCGCCAAAATAATCACAGCTCTCCTTTGGTAAGATTTCATGAATTTTATCAGCCAGCTTACGTGTGTTGCCGGTCATACTACTGAATATTATTGAATAATTTTCGTTGTACATGTAATATCCTCCTTCAAATTTATCTAATATTTAGGCATTTGCACTTTAAATTCATCAACTCATTATAGGCAAAGCAAGTATTGGCAATCATATTTTCAATTTATCGTATCATAATTTCTCTCAGCATCCGATCAACACTTTTTTTCCGCAAAATGCAAATCTGTAATGCTTGATATTATTCTCAGATATTCCCCTGTCCAGCAATTGAGTATCATAGTTTTTCTCATCAATTTGTCTGAGCGCTGCCGCAACCGTATCTTCGAGTCCACTTTCTTCACTATCATCAAACACCTTAAACTCCATAACAAATGCGTCACGTCCCTTCTCCCTCGGAACCAGAACTACATCATATCTTCCAAAGCCACTTTCACGATTTGAAAGGACTTCATAATTATCACGTATATCAACCAAAAGTCCAAGCACAAAGCCATGATAAAAACGCTCCGGCTGACTACGGTCTGATGGATGATTGCCTGTATCAAAACTACTAAAAGTAGACATCGCCACATCATTCATATACACGTTCATTGCTTTTACATCCCCACTAAATAAAGCCTTCACAAATTCATTATAGTTGGATGATACATCCGCAAACCATCCTTTGAACAGATTAGAAAACATACTTATAGTCTCAAGATTCGTTATACTAAGTCTATACCAGGGCTCAAGAGTCATTCCCTTATGGACAATGCTATCAACCTTCAGATACCCACTCGCCAGAAGAAGGCTCCATATAGCGCTCTCATCTTTTTCGAGCCGGTTGAATACTATCTGTTCATCAAAATTAACCTCAATACTCTTTCCGTTAACCAGACTTTCCATGAGGCTCTTTATCTCTGCAGATGATTCCTGTATAAGTCTGCTTATAAGAGCATTGGAGCTGGTAGCAGCCCAATAAGGCTTTAACTTTTTTTCTTTCAGGAAATTAGTGATAGACCATGGATTATATATATCTTTGAGCGAACCAAAGGTAAATCCATCATACCACTGCTTAACAACAGCTTTTTTATCACTCATGCCATACTTTTCAATCGACTCAAAAACCTCTTTCTCAGTAAAACCAAAGCAATCAGCATATTGCTCTGATGTAGTCGTAACAACTACCAGGTTATTCAGATCTGAAAAAACAGACTCTTTTGAGACTCTCGTAATTCCTGTCATTATTGCACGTTCCATATATGGGTTGGTCTTAAAAGTAGAGTTCAGCAATCCTCTCATAAAATTAACGAATTCATCCCAATATCCATGAATGTAAGCTTCCTGCATAGGTGTATCATATTCATCAAGTAGAATAATAACCTTCTTCTTGTAGTACTCGCTTAAAAAATATGACAGATCTTTAAGGGAATCCTGAGCTGTTACATCATCAATCCTATCTGTCATGTCTGACAGCTTACGCCTGTCAGCTACTGTGAAATCAGGATAATCCATCAGATAACGATACTGCCTGTATACATCCGCAATTATCTTCTTAACCTTCTGTACCGCATCCTTATAATTTCCCTGCTTTACATCAGCAAAGCTTATAAATATAACAGGATATGCTCCCTGTAGCTTGCGGTATTTTACGCTGTTCCATATAGAAAGTTTCTCAAAAATCTCACTTTTTTCCGAATAATGATTTGAGAAAAAATAATTAAGCATACTCATATTCAGAGTTTTTCCAAAGCGGCGTGGTCTGGTAATAAGCGTGATGTCATCCGCACTCTCCCACCATTGCCTGATAAAATCAGTCTTATCTATATAAAAATAATTGTTTTCACGAAGGTATAGAAAATCCTGTTTTCCGATGCTTATAGTCTGTGCCATACTTTCTTCTCCTAAAATCATATATGCCTATTATATAATTCTTTTGAAACGATTACAAGCAAAGAAAGATACCGCTTACCCCCATAACAACAGCTTACGCGAGAAATAAAATACAAATGGTAATGGCAGCATAGAAATAAAAAATATTATAATATAGGTTAAATATACATTACAGGTTCTTTATCACTTCAACTCTGGTTACCACCCCTTCGCGCATACTATCCACTCTAAGTGCACAATCCTTATAATACACACAGGCACCTATTGCAACCGTCTTTCCCTCTTCACCTAGCTTGTCGCTTATGACATTGCGAAGAATTCTTGTCTTTTCCTCCGGAATTTTGGCTCCGGTTATGAGATTCGCGTGTGCCACTGTCTGGCTGCCCCGGCATATCATGTGATCTGCCTCATCAAAACTGCAGAACAGGAATTTTCTGATTGCAAACAGCGCTGCTATCGCGCCAATTCCAACAAGAGTCTCATATACATTGAGGTGCTCGACTATCATCTGTCTGGCTGTTGCAAAAAGCAGAACCTCTATTATCGTGCCCGGCTGATGCGTACAGAGCATCTTTACAAACTCCACGCCTATAGCAAGCGACATGGCAAATTCCATGTAATACTCCAGTTCAAGCTTGTCATGCCATATATCAAAAAAACATTGACCTACAAGCTTTATAATAAGTATCGCTATCACAAATACGAGAAATGCAGACAATACCAGTTCCACGTAGGTCGCTATGTTTTTCATGGTTTTCCTAAAAAATTGTTTCATCATTCGATCTTCCTCTCAGTTATTGTATTATTGAATGAATTGCTCCCGGGATGCTCATATCCACAAACAGAGCTATCATAAATGATAGCTCTGCCTGTATTGTTAGTATCTGTTTTATTATGTACACAAACTTTCCATACTGATTTATTATTCGGTGTACCGGCAAATATTTGCCGCTTCAGGACATTCAATTCTTAGAACAGGAATGCCACACTGCATATGGAAACAACTGCAATAAGTATAATAAGTAACGGTCCACCGATTTTTACGAAATCCGAAAACTTGTATCCTGCCGGAAGTATCTGCATATTTACGGCTGTTCCGAAAGATGTTGCTATTGCAAGGTTTGAGCAGGCACCGATTACGATTACCCATGGAATAGGACTGATTCCAAGCGATAATGCAATTGCTATACAGATTGGTGTAAGCATTGCTGCTGTGGCATTGTTTGACATGATGTTTGTCAGTACACTTGTAAGCACTGCGATAACTACTGTAAGAAGCACAACCGATGCGTTCTTTCCTCCGAAGAGGTTGAGTACAGCGTTTGCGATTAATGCTCCACCACCTGATACATCAAGACCTGTTCCGATTCCTGATATTGTTCCGATACATACAAAAACATCCCAAGGAAGATCCGAATATGCTTTTTTAATCGAGATACAGCCTGTTCCAAGTACTATTGCAGCACCTATAAGACCGATTGTACCGATGTTAAAATAGCTCTTGAATGGCTGGAAACCGCTTAATACAAATAATACTATGCATAAAATCATGGTTCCGAGTGCCACATAGCCCTTCCATGCCGGAGCATCTGACTCCTGTTCCTTCTCGAGCTTATGTATCTCTGCAACTGAATACATATTTCCCTTGTCGAAGTCAGGACTATTCGGTTTTAATACCTTGTCGAGGAGCTTGTAGCCGATGGTTCCCCAGAAAATAATCTGTACAACTGCTGCCGGAAACATGATCTTTGTCATGTCAAACATTCCCATGCCTTCCTCATAACCGGCATATCCCTGTAATACTGAGTTTGCTGCAAGCTGTGAGGTTGAGCCGATCAGTGAACATGCACCGCCGATAACGGCTGCTGTTCCGGCTGGGAAAATAACCATTTTTGAGCGGATTTTTCCACATGAGTTTGCTGCTACGATTGCGATAATAGGCATCCAGATAGCAACAGTTCCGTTGTTACTCATAAATGCTGACATCAATGAACATACAGCACTTACCGTCACTATAAACCGCCTCTCCGTCTTGGCAAGAAAAGAATTTCCGATTTTTTCTCCTATCTTTCTTGCTATTCCGGTTTCAAAAAGTGCGGCACTTACAACACACATTCCGACTACCATCGGCCAGCCTGTTGCGCTGAATCCGCTGTATACTGCGGATAGCTCCATTTCCGGAATAAACATTGCCATTGCTACCGAACCCAGGATAGCAACCACGCTTATCGGCAGTCTGTTCCAGACAAACAAGCCCATTGTAATTAATACAATTATAATTGAAATAATACTAGAATCCATATTATATCCCCCGATATATTTTTATTTTAAACCTCTGCCCAGTCAGCACCCTTCCATTTCTCGTGCTCATATACTGACTTGTCGGCTACATATGGCCACTTTTTACCTTCTGCTACTGCCAGACAGCCCTTGACACACATCTGTGCCATCTTGATTACTGCCTCTCTTGTCTGGGCTGCTGAATGCGGACTTACGATAAGATTTCTGCAGTTTAATAACGGATCATCTGTTTTTGGCGGCTCGCTGCAGAATACGTCTGTTCCCGCGCCGGCGATAACTCCGTTATTTAATGCTTCTACGAGATCTGCTTCGTTGATGATTCCTCCACGGCTGCAGTTTATTATAAGCGCCGTCGGTTTCATAACAGAAAGCTCCTTCTTTGAGATCATGTTCCTGGTCTGATCTGTGAGCGGTACATGGATTGATACCACATCGCTGTCCTTTAACAGGTCCACATAATCCTCATAATATTTAGCACCATAGCCTTCTACCTGCTCTTTTGTCATAAAAGGATCGTACGCTGCAATGCTCATTCCACAGCCTTTGCAGATTTTGGCTGTTTCTCTTCCAATTGCTCCAAGGCCAAGGATTCCGACTGTCTTTCCCTCAAGCTCGAAAGCCTTCTTTGCTCCACGGATTTCCCAGTTTCCTTTGCACATCTCATTCTGTGCCTCGATAAGATTCTTTGACAATGCAAAAATCATTGCTACCGCATGCTCAGCAACACTTCTGTTGTTGGCTCCCGGTGTTATAACCACCGGGATACCAAGCTCTGTTGCTTTTTTTACATCAACCGAATCGTATCCTACGCCTGTACGTCCGATTACCTTGAGCTTCGGGCTGTTTTCTATAGCATTTGCATCACATTTTGCAATTCTTACAATAAGAGCATCTGCATCCTTCATCTCGTCAAGATAATTGTTCGGATCCTGATTGTCAGCTACATATACATCAGCTATTCCATCTAAAAGCTGCATTCCTTCAGGGCATACAGCCTGTGTCATTACAAACTTCATATTAGTTCATCCTCCCCAGAGTTAGTTCATACCTTTGTCAGCATTCTCTTTTAATACCTTTGCAAGCGCTTCCACACCCTCATCACACAGATAGTTGAATGGACGTCTGCAATCGCCAACAGGATATCCGAGCATTGCAACCGCTTTTTTAACAACTGTGTTAGGATTGCCGTATTTGAATACAGCTCTGAAGCTTGCGATAGAATCCTGTGCTGCCTCTGCCTCCTCAAGCTTGCCCTCTTTGAAAAGGTTGTAGATTGATGAAAGCACATGTGGATAAACATTTGAGCATCCTGCGATTCCTCCGACTCCTCCTTCTTTTAATGCAGGAAGAATGAGCGAATCATTTCCTGATAAAACATAGAACTTCTTGTCAAGTTCACGTGTCTCTGTGATATATGCCTTTAAGTTATCCCAGTCACCGCTTGAATCCTTTGCACCGATGATAAGGTCAACATCCTTTGCAAGCTTCTTTACTGTCTCAGGAAGCAGCTTGTTTCCTGTACGGGCAGGAATATTGTAAAGAACGATTGGAGTATCTACATGCTTGGCAACCTCTACATAGTGATCGTATAACTCCTTCTGTGATGCAACCGCAAAGCTTGGAGTGATTATTGAAAGGACGTCAGCTCCGAGCTTTTCTGCCTCCTTGCTCATTCTGATAGTATCCTGTGTTGAAATGCAACCTGAGCCGGCATATACAGGTACTCTTCCTTTTACCTGATCAATTGCAGCTTCAAGGACTTCGCATTTTTCTTTTTCATTTAAGATATATCCCTCACCGTTTGTTCCAAATGGGAAAATTCCGTGCACACCGCCATCGATAAGTCTGTCAATCTGTGTTCTGAGCTCGTCAGTGTTGATGCTCTCATCTGCGTTCATTGGTGTTAAAATTGGTGTAATAATTCCTTTTAATTCTGTCTGTTTCATGTTTTTCTTCTCCTTTTAAACTTGTTTATTTTTTTATTTTTGATTTAATATTTTGTCTGCAATCTTTACCAGTACATCTTTGGTTCCGAACCCACCTGATTTGGATATTATCTGCTGCACAAATCCGTGATTTTTCAGATTGGAAACAACCACACCCTGTTCTATCTCACATACCGGTGTAATCTGGGTACAGCCTATCAGCTTCATATACCCCATCAAAGTGTCGCCGCCTGTCATAAGTATTGTCGTATCCTGCTTATTTGCTGCCAGATAGTCGGCTATGTGTCCATGTGCCGTTGGAATCAGGGCTCTTACATCATTCATAGTCAGCTTATTTGCTTCCATAAAGCCCTTTTTGTCTTCTTCCCGGTCTATGGAATCAATGATGAGACATCTGTCTTTTTCACATTCTTCCTGCATTTTGTGCAAAAACTCCAAGCCCGCCTGCGTGCTGTAATAATCCTTCTGCAATTTTTGTTCTACGGTCATATGGATTCTTGAAAATCCGTGTTCTTCGGCATAGTCAAGCTGATTTTGCGTAATCATATTCAAACTGCCACATTCCACAAGAAAATTTTCACTCTTCCTATAGCTTTGCGGCTTCGCTGCATCAAATCTGAGCTTGTCGGCAAGTGCTTCCGCAAGTGCGGCACATCCGGCAATAATGCAAAGCTCATCTTTTTCCTGCAATTCATCAAGCCTTTCTTCTATGTCTTTGTGTTTTTCCACATCGCAGATTACGATACGTTCATCGCTTTTTATATCATTCAAAGCTTCATTGTGCTTAACACAGGCACATTTCAAAGCTGTCTGCTGTGCGATAATATCAGGTATGTACGATAGCTTTACCGGTTCAAACGGATCCTGCCCGAATACACTTTTTTCAAGAAGCTGCCCCTGTATGTAGTGAGTTCCGTTTACCGTACAGCGGTCTATCTTCGGATACCCTGGCAGGAAATAAACTTTGTCGTGTCCGCTTCCGTCCAAAACTGCCTGAAGCTCACTTCCTATATTTCCGCGGAGCGCTGAGTCCGTTTTTTTGAAAATAACAGGAATCTTAATTGCTTTTGCCCATTCTGTAATATTTTTTACAGTATCATATGCCTTAGCTGCCGGCATTGGTCTGGTCTCAGAATCTATAACCAGAACCTCTGTCATCTCATCTATATCCCCGATAGCTTCCGGCATTTTTGTAAATACCTGGGTGGCAATTCCTTTATTCACAAACTGGATTCCGGTATCCAATGCACCGGTAAAGTCATCTGCTATGATCAACAGCTTTACCATCGCATTTCCTCCCGCTATTTTTTGTTTACTGCAAGCTTTGTCGCATAGTCAATTGAATTTACAAGGCTTAACTCATTCGATTCGCCTTTTCCTGCGAGGTCAAAGCCTGTACCATGGTCTACCGATACCCTTATTACAGGGATTCCGAGTGTTACATTTACGCCTGCTACCGCATCCCATTTCTTTAATTCTTTGTTGTATACAAAGCCTTTAACCTTCAGAGGAATATGTCCCTGATCATGGTACATTGCTACAACTATATCATACCAGCCTCCGATTGCTTTAGAGAATATGCTGTCAGGCGGTGTCGGTTTTTTCTCAGGAATATTGATTCCTTCTGCCATTGCCTCATCTATTGCCGGCTGGATTTCCTCAATTTCCTCTGTTCCAAACAGTCCGTTTTCTCCGCAGTGTGGGTTAAGACCTGCCACACCAATCTTTGGATTCTCAATGCCTATCGCCTTGCAGGCATCATTTGCAATTCTTATAACTTCAAGGACTCTGTCCTTCTTTACCTTGTCACATGCCTGCCTGAGAGAAACATGCGTCGATACGTGTACAACCCTCAAATCCTCGTGCGCAAGCATCATTGTGTACTTGTCTGTATGGGTGTACTCTGCATAAATCTCTGTATGTCCCGAATAATGATGTCCTGCCATATTTATTGCCTCTTTATTTAAGGCATTTGTGACAGTTGCGTCAATCTCGCCGCTCTGCGCAAGCTCTATTACCTTTACGACATACTGAAAAGCAGCCTCTCCACACATCTTTGATACTTTTCCGAATATGTGTCTGTCCATGTTCACAAGGTTCATGTCGTACACATCAATCGTTCCGTACTCAAACTTTGCTTCTTTAATATCGTGAATCGCATGAATCTTTATCTTTCCTTCTTTTCCTGCGATTTTTACTGCCTCTTCCATACATGCGGCATCACCGATAATCACCGGACGACACTGCTCATATATTTCAGGTCTTGATAACGCTTTTACTGAAATCTCAGAACCGTTTCCCGCAGGATCTCCCATTGTAATTCCGATAATTGGCTTTTTCATAGGTTCCTCCTTTATTTTAATACCTTAAGATATATGCTTCTGATATCGTCAAGGCTTAATTCTTTCATATTATTTACAAGAAGTCTCTGCTGTTTGCTTCCGGCATCAACAAGGAAATCCAGGTCCTCCGGCTTAACACCGAATTCCTTTAAATCTGTTGGAATGTTTGTAACCTTTACAATGTCAGCAATCTGATCGATCATGTACTGTGCTTTCTCATCCTCAGATTTTCCTGCATGCTCAGGGTAAACAGCATCGCAAAGTATTGCAAGTCTCCTGCTGCATGCGTCCTTGTTAAATTCCATAACATGTGCAAAAAGTATGGCATTTGATACACCGTGAGCAATGTGATATTTGCCTCCCAGTGGATATGAAAGTGCATGAACTGCTGTTGTTCCGCTTCCTGTGATTGCGACTCCGCCATAGAAGGCTCCGGTCATCATATTGCTTTTTGCTTCCATATTGTCAGGATTGTTATAAGCTTCCCTGATATTGTGGAAAATAAGCTTGGCTCCGGCTACTGCGTAGGTATCGGAAAACGGTGTTGCTTTCTTTGAGGTGAAGCACTCAACCACATGGGCCAATGCATCTACACCTGTTGCTGCCACAATTGATTTTGGAAGCTTTCTGATCATATTTGAATCCAATACCACATAGTCCGGAATCATACTGTCATTTACAATTCCTTTCTTTGACTGTTCCTCCGGAACCGCAACGATTGCATTGCAGGTTGCCTCAGATCCTGTTCCGCAGGTTGTCGGAATCATAACCGTCTTAATCTGTTTCTTTGCAAGCGTCGGATCATTGAGCAGATCTTTTATAGTGTAGTCTGCATCTTTTAATACGCAGCAAAGCTTTGCTGCATCCATAACACTTCCCCCACCGATTGCTATGATAAGATCTCCTGATGCGCTCTCCACTTCCTTCATAACCTTTTCAACATCCTGATATGATGGTTCACAGGCAAGATCATCAAATACCTGATACTCTGTCTTGTTTTCCTCAAGAATCTCTGTCAGCAGATCTAAAAGTCCTGTTGCACGAATGCCTTTATCAGTAAAAACTATTACTTTTTTTGCATTCTCTTTTTCTATTACCGCTTTCACATTCTCAATGCTTCCTGCTCCGCCAAAGATACATGACGGAATTTTAATCTGATAACTCATATATTACCTCTCCTTTGTTATATTGTTATTCTTGTGTTTTATTTTTGAACATCTCTTTGAACTAATCATATAATATCTGTTTTTTGTGACTCGTTCAACGCGTTGTTTTGTTATTTTTGTTCTATTTTGAAACATACGTCGCATTTATTTGTTGCATTTTGAAACATACTGTAATACAATATGGTTAAATAGTAACAAAGCATCACTAGTGCTATCTTTACGTTTCATTTTTAAACATTAAAATAACCACTTAACATTTACAAATCCTAAAAGGAGAAATATATGCAGAAAACCAAGATTCTTGCAGTCGCCCCTTACGAGGGCATGGCTGACATACTTACCGATATAGCACAGTCGCGCGATGACATTGCTCTCACTGTCCAGACCGGCGATCTGTTCACCGGCCGTGATATAGCAATGCAGCTTGCACATAAAAATTACGACGTTATCATTTCGCGAGGCGGTACCGCAGAGCTTATACAATCTGCTGTTGAGCTTCCCGTCATAGATATATCCATCTCTGTTTACGATATACTTCTGAGCATCAAGCTTGCCGAGAGCTACAACGGAAAATTTGTAATTGCCGGTTTTCCCGGAATCACTGCAAATGCACATCTGCTGTGCGACCTGCTTCAATATGATATTGACATAATCACTTTCAAGGACTCGGCAGATGCAGTCAATCGCCTTAAAGAAGCAAAAGAAAACGGCTGCACGCTTGTCCTATGTGACGTGACCGGTGCCAGAGCCGCAAAGGATATCGGATTAAATTATAATCTTGTAACCTCCGGCAGGGAAAGCATAGAAAACGCCGTTGCCGAGGCTGTAAAGCTTGTGCACTCTTCCAATTATGTCCACAAGCAGAAGGATCTGTTCCAGTCGCTTCTGACCGAGGATGACCGCGAATTCTTAATTTACTCGCCTGCAGGTACTCTGTGGTTTTCAAGTATCGCAATAGATGAAATGAATACATCGTTGATGAATTTTGTACAGACCTACATTAAGTCATTTTTGAAAGTTCCGAACCAGACCGTTTCGCATCAGATACGCGATAACATCTATACTCTGTACAACCGCCACCTGATTTACGATGACCAGAAGTACACTGCAATTACTATATGTAAGAGTCCTGCATTAACCGCCGAGGATGACCCTGGCTTTCAGATTTACAATATTGACAACACCTCCTCCAACGACTTTGCTGACGCTTACAACGGAACCGGTAAAGCAGGCAAAATAGCGCAGATAATAGAAGAATACGCTAAAAGCCATCTGCCTGTGCTTATTCTCGGAGAAAACGGAACCGGCAAAGGCAAGGCTGCATCACTTATTTACAAGCAAAGCAACTATAAGCACGCTCCATTTTACAGTATCGACTGTTCTCTGATAAAAGAGCGTAAGTGGCACAGCCTGCTAAACAATGAGAATTCTCCTCTCAACGAAGTGGACAGCACAGTATTTTTTGAAAAAGCCGACGCTCTTAGTCTGGAACAGATTGGTGATTTGTTTCAATATATAGACCAGACGAAGCTTTGCACGAGAATGAGACTCATAGTCTCGCTTTCCATCAACAACTCCAATCAGCCTGCATTTGCCACAATACGCACCTTTATGGAGAATCATCTTTCCTGCCTTACCATGAATCTCCCACCGCTTCGAGAGCGCATTGACGATTTTTCCGGTATAACCGCGCTCTATCTACACCGGTTCAATGTCTCCCTTGGAAAACAGATAATAGGCTTTGACGTTAACGCAATGGAAAAAATGCACTCGTACAACTGGCCTAACAATCTCGACCAACTGCAGCATGTCCTCAAAGAGCTTGTCACAATAACAAAGACACCGTATATCTCCTGTGACACTGTAGAAGCCATCCTGAAACAGGAGCCCGACTACGGACGCGTCTTTGATGATTCAGTAAAATTTGATGGAACTCTAGATGAGATAAATTATCAGATCATTCTTCAGGTGTTACACGAAGAACATGACAATAAAGAAAAAACCGCCAGGCGGCTCGGCATAAGCCGAAGCACACTCTGGCGGATCTTAAAGAACAATAATTAATGCTTAATCAATTTCTCCCTGTGGGATAAAAACCTGAACATCAGCATTCTCGTCAAGCTCTATAAATACTCTTGTATCTTTGCCGACCAGTCCCTTAAAATGTCCGGTGAATTTCTCTCCGGACTGGGTTGTTCCGGTAACATCCATTTTGTATACGCTTCCCACATCTGATGAGAAATCAATTGAATCATGGCTGCCAAGGTTGTTGACAGTCTGCTCTTTGCCATCATTCCAGGTTACCTCGATATTCTTAACATTAAAATAAGTCTGGTTTATAAGCCGGATATTTGTTGTCTCTTTTCCGTCCTGCGCTGCATAAATACAATTAGTACCTATTAACACTCCTGCCATGATAGTAACTAATGCAAACGTAGCAAGAACTTGTTTGTTTATTATTTTATTCATTTCTGAATACCTCCTTATAATGGCACTCCATTATCTTCGCGGATATTTTATCACAAGATATATTAATTAAACAATTGTCAATTAGCTCAAAACTTTTTTATTATTTTATGTTTTTATTGACACTTTTTCAAAGTATTTGACATTATTTTTGGGTTTGTTTTGTACCTAAATTTTCCACCTAAATTTTATATGAGCGTATTTAGATAAAAAATGGACGAAGCATGGTATAAATGATATAATTAAAATGAATGATGGAATAATAAGAAATGGTAGAAACTGTTATGGGATTGTTATATGCAATATTTTCAATTTTTATCACGCTATTTTTCCCAAAGCAAATTACGGATGTGATTTGTTATGGAAGACATCGTGATAGAGAAAATATAAAGAGTAAAAAAATATATTGTCTTATATATGTTTTTGGGACATTATTTTTTGGTTTGTTTTGTCTTATGATGGGTTCGGCATCAGGTGTAAATAATACATTTGATAGAGTTTTGGATTATTATGGATTGAATTTTGGCGAATATGATTATTTTGAGGCGGCGTCCATATATGACGAGCATGATTATAAACATGAAGGTGATTTCACTCTTGTATACTATATCAGAAAAAATGAAGATAATTTAGATGATTTAATTAAACAAATTGTTCAAGAAAATAATTCTATATACAAAAGATATCAGCTCAGTGAAATTGACGTGGTATATGAAACGAATGGTATTTATTACATATGTGAAAAGGGGGAGGTGATTGCAAAGGTAGTAGTAGAAAACGATGGATTGTTAAAAAAAGTAAGTTATCAATGGAGTAGAGAAAAATTAGAACAAAATCTAGGAGGGTAACAGTATTGTTATGAAAATCCGCGGTATATTACTCCTGCAAAAGACCACATTAAATAATAGGCTCACTAATTATATCCTGGCAAGCCTATTATTTTCTTTCAAACCTATCTGTCAATAGTTAGCTGATTCTCAAATGTTCGCTAACTGATTCATAAAACTTAAACAATGGAATGTCTTTATAGTCTATCCCTTCATCCAAGTCTTCTGAATATAACAAAAGGGTGCTTTTAGAAGTGTTTTTCATGTCTATATGTAAACACAATACATTTATAAAAAAATAATCGAAATAATGAATTTCACACTTTATTACATCTTGATATTCATATTTATTCCCATTAATATAGAAGAAATCTTCATATATCTCATACTCAAATTCCTTTATGAATAATTTCCTTGTTGCTTTTTGATAAATATATGCTATTCCTACAATCATAAATGCATTCATAAAAATAAATGGAAATCCATTTATATTCAAGCACAACCTATCAATTGAATATTCCTCAGCAAATACTGCCACAATTAACACCAAGAAAAATATAGAAAATCTACCAAATAAGTGCTGTATTTTTATCGTTTCCATATAATACCTCATACTTTTCAATCAACCAAACACTATTCCGTTATTTTTATGAGAATCTCTTCTGTCAATAAAATTGCCAATGCACAGTCTGTTGCATCATGCTGCTTTATAAATGTGTATCGCATTGTATTCCTTCCTTTTACATCATCTATGTGCAATGTCAATTATTATCCCACCAACTATAGACACATTCCAAAACATATGCAGTACGATTGCTGATACGATATTATTAGTGCGTAAATATACATATGCACATCCCATTCCAAGTATGAAATATATTAATAAATTGCTTATTTCCTGCATAAATCCACTCTGGTTTAAGCTATTTATGTGAAACATTGCAAATATAACTGCACTTATTAACATATAAACAACATTATCTGCCTTTAATATAGTTTTTAGAATAGTAATAACTGCACATCGATTAAATAATTCTTCTACTACTGGTGAAAATATTATAATTTTAATTATAATACCAGCCGATAACGCCTTCTCTTCTCCTTCTCCCAGCAAAACTTGAATTAATACTGACAAAAATGCTATTATTAAAAATACTGTACTAATTTCATTTAAAATCTCTTTATCAAAGGTTTTAAATCCTTCCCTCAAAAATGGGTAAAATATACCTATTGATAAAAAAAAGATTAAAGCATACATTATATAGTCGCTATATTCTATATAATGGTTTAATACAATATTCATGTATTTAAACCCACCAAGATATCCTATTATAAATATTATGGCATATACCATTATCGTAACTTTATATATTTTTTTCATTGTTGTTTTGTACAAAAGTAGTCTCATATAAAATAATTTATTGAGACTACTTTTCATTTTCTGTCTATCCTTAAATATTTATTGCCTTATAAACATACAATATTTTAAAATAAATCGTATGATCCTAATGCATACAGAGTTGCTGCTGTGCATACTCCTATAGCCACCTTTACCTGCCATGGAACCGCTTTGATAAATCTCAATAAAGTTCCACCTGCTTTACTCAACATTCTTCCATATGATAATCCCTTATTTTTTTCAACAAAATGTCTAAATGCAGCCCCTGCATAACCTAATGAAAATACTGCAAGAATTCCACATACATTCTTAAGCACTTGACGTCCACTCCACCCTCCTTCCGTATAGCACATTTCCTCTTCATCCATTACAGCATAACTGCTTGGGAGCACCAGTGCTCCATCGTAACACATATCCATATATGTGTACCTCCTTTTCTATTTGTTTTAATGTTTCTGTCATTCCTGTTTGCAACCAGGCACGACTTTATGTAAATGATCATTACATACAAAATTATAATCGCTAAGTGTAGCTCATCACTTCGCCATCATCCGGCTCTGTTTCATTCTCCTTATCCACGCTTTCGTCCTGCCTGATAACAAAATTTCCCTGCTGCATCTCCCACAGTCTGTAATACTGCCCTTTCTTTTCCAGCAGTTCCTTATGTGTTCCCTGTTCTATTATCTTTCCTTTGTCCATAACTATTATTTTGTCACAGTTTTTTACCGTTGCCAGCCTGTGTGCTATTATAAGCATGGTCTTCTTCCTGAATTTATTGTATATCATATCAAAAATGATATTTTCTGTTGCAAAATCCAGATTGCTGGTAGATTCATCCATGATATAAAACTGGTTTTCCTTAAGAAATGCCCTTGCAAGCGCAATTCGCTGTTTTTCACCACCGCTTAGTCCATTTCCGGCTTCTTCGAGATATGTGTAATACTGCATTGGAAGTCTCTTGATAAATTCATGTGCATCGGCCGCTTTTGCTGCCTCCCTGACCTCATCAAGAGTCGCACTCTGTCTTGTAACCCTTATATTATCATATATGCTTTTTGAAAAAAGCTCTATGTTCTGCGGTACATAGGATACAGCACGCCGGATATCGTCATTTCTGTATTCCGAGATATCCATGCCATCTATTGTTATGTCACCTGACTGCGGCTCATAATATTTAAGGAGCAGCTTAGCTATCGTAGACTTTCCGCTTCCGCTTGCGCCTACAAGTGCAACTTTCTGCCCTTTTTCTATCGTAAAACTCACATCATCCAGAGCAGGTTTTCGGTTTCCATAGCCGAATGTGACATGATTAAGCTTTATATCTCCATCAATCTGTGTTATTTCCTGATACTGTCTTTCACTCTGCTGCTCTCTTTCATAATCCATGATCTCAGACAGTCTCTTCATGGAAATGTTTGCCTCCTGTATTGAAAGCTGCAGACTTACAAGATTGCCGATTGGATCCATGAAATATCCCGCCAGAGTCATAAACGCCATATAACTTCCAAGTGTCAGGCTGTTGTTTATCACCTGCATAATGCCGACATACAGCATTACGAGATTTCCTGCTCCTGATATGACACTTGATATGGTTCCCTGCACATTTGAAAGCATTCCCTCTTTGTAACTTATCCTAAGTGACTTTATGTATTCGCGTTCTATACTTTCCAGTTCGATGTCCTCGTTCGCATTTCCTTTTATTGTCTCAACCGCGCGCAATCCTTCTATTATCTCTGAATTGAGTATTGATGACTGCTGCATCTGCTCCTCATTTATCTTCTTATAAGGCTGTTTAAATATAAATACCAGCACTATACTTATGATTGTCATCATTACAATTATCGCAAAAAGCTTTGGGTTCATCTGAAACAGTATCACACCTGTGATAAGAGCCATTGATATATCCATGATAAGCGATAATGCTATATTTGTAAAAATATCCTTTATGGTAAATGCATCTGAGAAACGTGTCGTAATGTCACCTGTTTTACGGCTTGCAAAGAATTTCATCGGCAGCTTGTATATGTGTTCAAAATATCCCAGCATAAGCGGAATATCTATCTTTATTGACAGGTGCATAAGTATCCACTGTCTTACAAAGCTGACAAATGTCGAGGTCAGTGAAATTCCTAAGAATACTGCAAGCATGATCTTTAAAACATCCTTCTGCCGGTAAGGCAGTATCTCATCATATATTATGTTGTTGAAAAGTGATGATAAAATCCCAAGAAGAGTTACAATAAGTGATGCCACAAGTGCATATATAAAAAGCTTTTTCTGTGGAAGAAGCAGCTTTATGTACCTGTCAAACAGCTTTGTTCCCTTAATCTTCTCACGTTCAAATTCGCTGTTTGGTTTTAACAGCAGTATCACACCTGTAAATTTCTTATAGAAATCATCTATTGAAATTCTCTCTATATCCTTCGCCGGATCTCCCACTATCACATACTTTTTCGTTATCCTGAAAACAACAACAAAATGCGACATTCCCTCTTTAGTAATAACATTTGCAATCGCCGGAAGTGTATATCTGCTAAGGAATCCTTCCCTGTCAACCTTAACCGCCTGGCAGTTAAATCCAAGCTGCTCTGCACATTTTGACAGACCTATGAAATTTGTCCCTTTCAGGTCAGTTCCCATAAGATCCCTTAATTTTGTTATAGTGGTTTCTTTTCTGTAATGCAGACAGACCATACCCATGCATGCCGCTGCACAGTCTGTTGCATCATGCTGCTTTATAAATGTGTATCGCATTGTTTCCCTTTCGTATGCTATATATTAAAAGCTTATTTTCTAATTTCTTCTGTCTAACAAAGCCTCATTTTTAGAAGCAAATCTTATAAAAAAACTGTTTGGCAACTCTGTATTTTTAAAAATCACAATATAAAATATTATAAGAATCAATTTTGTTACGTTTGATACATTTTCTACATTAACCAACAAAATATCATCCCACTTATAACCAAGAACACTGCCTATAGAACTCGCCAATACATTAAATGCAATAAAAATAAGTAAAAATTGTCTACTCCATATATTTTTTGACCAAAAAGATTTTATATATTTACGTAATAGTATCAGCACAATAGCAGAAAATACTATAAGAACAATGCAAACTAATGGTTTCTTATAAAGTTCAAATATATACTGCAAGCTAAACATGTTTATTAAAATTCCCATGCCACGTCCGCCAAATATTCCCGATTCATTCAATTCACATTCAATTTTCTTGATTTCTGATATCATAGAAATATAATACACTGCATAAAACATCAAACATCCGATTAATAATACGCTAATATTCTGAAACTCATCTCCGGTCGTTGTCTTGTCTAATATATAGTAACTAATTACACCTAATCCCCATATAATAAAATGTACGATATATTTTTTCACTCTTCACCCCTACATTTAGTTTGTGATATCTCTTATGAGATATCACAAACTAATAATTTTCTTTTAAAATCTAAATTTAGAATCCAGCTTACCATCAATGGTATCTAAACACAATCCTACAATTCCACCAAAACTCAAACAAGAAATTACCATTCCTGCAACTCTATTTAATTTGCCAATTCTGACTCCAATTGCCGAACATACAGTCGTTCCTAATATAGTTGCTGCTTTACCACTTATAGATTTCCAAGTCCGCTTTATAAGAGCTATTACTCCACGGCCTAATAATTCTCCGCATGCACTTGCATATATACCACATAAGGCACATCCTATATCTATTGCCCATGCAATATAGTCTGTACTTACACACCCACCCCCTTCCGTATAACACATTTCCTCTTCATCCATTACAGCATAACTGCTTGGGAGCACCAGTGCTCCATCGTAACATAATTCCATTTTGTTTTCCTCCTGTTCTCTTCTAAACATTATTTTTCTGCCATGTCTGTTTGCAACCGGACATGACTTTATGTAAATCATGATTACATACACCTTTACCAGAACCAGTATCTTCTCTTTACCGCCACATACACAGCTATTCCTGCAATTATGCCGATTCCACCTGCAATCAGTATATATCTGACCGCTGCGTTGCCCTCTCTGATGGGCTTTGCCGTGATCATATACTTTCCTGGTGTGCTTAAATTAAGCCCGCTCATGTCCTCTGTACTCACAAGTTCGTATTTATGCTTTACGTTATTATATAGATACAGATACTTCCCTTTTACATCATCTATGTGCAGTGTCACTTCTCCGCACAGATACTCTCCATCATTGAGATTGAATTTTATGCAGTCTCCTGCCCTTTCGAGTTCTATATCCGTATTAAATTCATTTTTATAATTTACTATCTTCTTTCCGTCTATTATGATGCTGTAGCCGTCTCCGGTCACTTTCATTGCTCTGCCTGCTGTGTACAGTTCATATAGCATCTGTTCACTTATTACAGGTATTTCGGATACATCCGTATTTTCATCAAATATCTGTTCACTTGTATTTTCTGCGTCTGTACTATCTGCTGCCGCAGGTTCAGCCGCAGAACTTTCCGTATCTCTGTTTACGATTACCGAAACAGCGCCCGACAAATCCCCATTTGAAACTATTATCGTAGATGAACCTGTCTGTTTTGCTGTTACCACACCACTGCCCGATACTGCTGCAACTGATGTGTTGGTTGCTTTGTATGAAACCGCCTGCTCTGCCTCTGCCGGAAACACAGATACGCTCAGTTTAAATACCGTTCCCGGCTTCATTACGAGATATTCTTTATTTATATTTATTCCGGTGGTTTTTACTTTTACTGTCAGATTTACCTCTTTTATTATACTTCCGGCAGATACATATATTGTAACATATCCTTTTGAGATACCCTTTACTTCACCTGTTGAAGTCACAGTTGCTATATTTATATCAGATGAACGGAAGGTTATCGTGCTTTCCGTGGCATTCGCCGGAAGTGCTGTAGCTGTAAGGTTTATTGTCTTTCCTACTTCCACTTCTTCCTCATGATCTGATATCTCGATATCCGTTACCGGTATATTCTGTTCCATATCCTGTACGTCTGTTTTGTCTTCCTTGTCCGGTTCCGATGCATTGTCCGGTTCCGGGGTTTCATCCATATCCGGTTCTGCATCATTTGCCATATTGCTTTCTTCCGCTGTCACTTTTGCAGCATATACCGCCATCGGTAAGTACTCCATACCCAAAGCCAGTATAAATATAACAGCAAATATTCTGATTCTGTTTCTTAACTTCATAACCTTATCCCATGTCATTTTCCGGTTTTTATTCCGAGTTTCTCAAGCACATAGTTAAAATATGTGACTTTATCATACTGTATCCTTGCAACCGCCGTCATGCCGTTAGTCACGTTTACCTTGTCTCCCTCACGGCTCAGCACATAATCCTGGTCTAGCACTATCATCACTTTAAACGCCAGGCTTGTTGCTCCATCCTGTCCTTCCTGTGTAGTGACATTGTTGTCTATCCGTGATACGCTTCCGCTTATCGTCCCATAGACATTCTGTGACAGACCGTCCATAACCACCTGCACTCTGTCTCCCTCATGCATTCTGGCCATATCAGATGTGGAAACATATGCTTCGAGATATCTCTGCGAATTTTCCGGTGTGATCGTTGCCACAGTTGTCGTTGTCTGTACAACCATTCCGCTCTTATAATTGCCCAGCATGTGAAGCACGCCTGATGCTGTTGCCTTTACTTCATAGGAATCCTGTCCTCCCGATACTGCCACAAGCTGCGCATCAATTGATTTAATCTGCTGGTTCGCCTCTGCGATCTTGGCTTCTGCCGACTGTATTGCAGAATAATAGACTTCGTCTATTTTCCCCTGATTTGTCTCAAGCTGTGCCTGAATCTGCTCATCAGTATATCCATATGCCTGATACGTTGACACATCAACCTTATTCTGTTCCACCTGTGATTTGTAGGTTTCAAAAAGGCTCCAGTACAGACCGTCATCCGCTTTTGTTTCGTCAAAATAATTGGTATCGTCTTTTATTGATTTTATAAGAAGACTATACTGTGATATCTGTTCTTCATATGATTTTCTGTTGTCTTCAAGCTGTGTCTGCTGCAGATCATAATCAGTGCTTTTAATTGTAAAAAGCACATCCCCGGCTTCCACAAGTGCGCCCTCTTCCATGTTGCTGTCAAGAATCTCACCCGTATAGCTGCACATGACGTAATTTGACTCATCATTCGTCACAGTTCCCTGTGCCTGTATGGTATACACCTTTGGTGTTTTTATACTCCATACTACTGCCACAATAAGGAAAACGGCTACAACTGTTATAAGTATGTAGCCGAATGCCGGTGGATTCTTATCAAACAGTATTCTCGATTCCCTTATTTCATCTAAACTCTTAACTCTTCTGCTCATAACGCTTTTATCCCTTTACAGGCATGAATACATCTGCAACCATTGTCTCTTCTTCTTCGTTTCTGTCCACGTAGATTGTATAATTGCAGCCATCCAGCTCAATATCATTCTCAAATGCATACACCCCAAGCTTATCGTAAGCGAACTTCAGCTTATCATCCGGTCCGTTATATCTGGCATACAGACAGTTTTTTACACGCAGCAGAGACTCCATCCTATATGGCTGCTCTACGTTGTGGATAAAGTTGTTCGCCTGGAGCATAAACTGCATATTGATATCAGGCTCATTATTTTCATCCAGCTCAACCTTTGAATATTGAATTAACGGTCCGATCTGGTTTGCTCCATGCGTCTGTATGTATGTACTTATTTTGTTAATTTCAGAATCAAAAAGATTTTGATCATCTGATTCAAGGTCAAGCCTGCGGACTATGACGTTTTGGAGTTTCAGTGTTTTGTTTTCATAAATATTTATGCTATTCATATAACCTCTACCATTGCATTTTAATAAATTTGTGCAGATGATTTTAATGTCACCTACATAAACATGAATAATGAAGTTTATTTTTGTGTTATCCCTGTATTTAATATTCCAACCAGCCACAATAAACCAATAACTGCGGTAATAAATATCAAACCAATGTTCCGTCATAGCACATATCCATAACGTTTACCTCACTTTCTTTTTTAATCTGTTTGTAGTATTGCTATCAGAAATATTTGCAACCATTCCTGACTCTATGTATAAGCTGTTACCTACAAAATCACTACCTACTATACTAAATATTCTTTCCCATTTAAATTATAATTACCCATTTCTTATCTCTTATTAAAAAATTTCCATATCCACTGTACCAGATTTTCCAATCCATACGTAACCATTATGTTTCGCCTCCTTTGTAACAATCTTATTATTCACCAAGGGATTGTCTACAAGCAACAGATATGTTATTATCGGTTTGAAATTGTTATTAACGGTCATAATTATAAAAGAGGAACACTATGAGCCCTACAAAATATGCTATTGCCATTTGTGATGATGAAAAATACTGGCAGAATCAAATTCTTAATTGTTGTAAACTTTTGGAGAACGATATAAATTTTAATTTTGAATACCATATATTTTCATCTGGCGAAGATGTACTTAAATACCAGAGCAATATTGATATTTTGTTACTAGACGAAGAATTGCCAGGCACTTCCGGACAGTCAGTTAAAGAACAGTTTGAAGCTTCAAACAAAAATACCATTATTATTTTTATTACCAGTCATAACGAAATAGTCTACGATTCTTTTGGTAAAAATGTATACGGATTTATCACAAAACCTATCAATCAAACGAATTTCAACAAGACTCTAAAGAAAACTATAAATAAAACAATAGCTGCAAAATATCTGACTCTTCCGGACTCAATTAATGATAATATCACTCTTTCATATCGTGATATTACCTATATGAAGGCAAATGGCAGCTATACCACAATTTATATGAGTGACTCAACCAGTCATCTTATCAGAAAAGGACTGAATGATCTGGAAAAAATCATTACAAACGATACCCTTATAAGAGTACATAAATCATATATCGTAAACTCATATTACATAAAAAAGTTAAATTCTGATGAACTTATTCTTACTACCGATACTACTGTTCCACTTGCGCGAAGACGTAAGAAACAGGTTCAGACTAAGATCGCACAAAATATTTATGAAAAGGCAGAGAGCATATGGAACAATTGAACACCGTAATTTTCGATATCGTAATAGAATTTTTACTTATTTTTTTATTGTACTCAGATACAATAAAAACCTCATTATATAAATTTTATACATGTGCTGTTATTTTCTTTTTCTCGGTTGTATTACTATACGTTCTACCAAATATGGCTTCTCCACTTATTGATTTTTTTCTTGAAATGCTGTTAGTATTTATCTTATTAACAGACAAATGGTACAATAAAATCGTTTCATTTGTCCTTGTATATATTTTGGATTCATTACTCTATCAGGCTCTTTCTCTTATTTGCGATTTAATCTTAGGTTTTCCAATATTTGTTGGCATGAATACGGTTAAAGAAAAAAATATAATAAAAACCATAGTAATCCTGATACTGGCAATTGCTCTTTTTATAAAAATCAGGAAAAAATACCACTTTTCCTTATCTTTAAAAAATAAAATTTTTATATGCGGATATACAGGTACTATATGTATTATATTATCAATTTCACAGCTATACCAGAATCTGATTAATAGTTACTTTTTGTATTCATTTGCCTTACTGTGCATTGTATCATCAGTAATTATACTAGCTTACATTATCTCTTTATCCGAAAGAAATATAAATTATGAAAATCTACAGAAACAAACTCAGTATGTAAATATTTTAAAGCATTATTATAACGAAACCAAAGAGAAAAACTTAGAAATTCGCAAACTAAAACACGATATCAAAAATCAAGTTAATGTTTTATCCCAGTTACTGGAATCCGAAAACTATAAAGAAGCATTAAACTATATCGATTCTCTTAAAAAACACACTTTAAATAAAACGCCTTCCATAATTGATACTGGAAATGTTCTTGTAAATGCTATTATTATGCAAAAGCAGGCAGAATATCCTGACATAAAAATCATATCTAAGGGGGCTATAAGAAACAATCTCACCGTTAACGACTATGATTTATGCAGTATATTGAACAATCTTCTGGATAACGCTCTTGAATACAGTGCCAAGAATAATTTTAGTACCATCTGGTTAAACATATATCTGGAAGCTTCTGTTTTGCTTATAGACGTTGTTAATAATATATCCGCACCTATAGATATCAGTAAATTTTCTTCAACCACAAAAGCTGATAATATAAATCACGGATTTGGATTAGCAATTGTTAAAGAAACGGTTCATTATTACAATGGTTCACTTAAATATGAACTCTCTGAATCACACATAACTGCTAAAGTTCGGTTGTTTACTGTGGCATAAATCCCCATTATGGCTGAGGCAGAGGTATAGACCACAGCATAAAAGAGGAATAACTCCAACATACAACTAAAGGCGACAAATTGCCAACAACTTGTTGACGATTTGCCGCCTCTTATTTTCTTACCACTTTATAACACTGTGATACGATATTTTGCGATTCTTTACGAGGTTTCTTCCGGGCGGGTCTTTATATTCTCTTTTTTCAGCAAAGCCTCTATTTCAAACCTGCAGCTATTTCGCCAGGTAATCCCCAGTACTTAGTGGCAAGCCGCCACTAACCGGGCAATGGTTGCACCCTTGTAGCCCACATATAAACCAATAATCATACTCTTGATCCTTCAACCTGCTTCTTGGATACTCTGTATTTCTTATTTAATTCTGAAATTGCATCTGTAGCAGAAACTTTTTTGGTTAAGACATTTCTTACTCTTTGACGACATTCTGCATCAAATGGCATGCTTTCCATTTTGAAGCTGGATTCAATACTGCTTACTCTTCTATCAACTGTCATACGCGTATCCTTTCCCCTTTCACAGAAAGGTATTTGTTCTTCTATAGTATATCACAAAACGCTACATCTATTATACTACAAATTTCCGTATTATGAAAAGCGAACACATAACCTTCTCTGGTGTCATTGTCATTCCAATTTACCACCCATTACATTTCAGGTGCTTGCCACTCAGACTTACCATTTTTCTTACCACTTTATAACACTGTGATACGGTATTTTGCGATGCTTTACGAGGTTTCTTCCGGGCGGGTCTTTGTATTCTCTTTTTTCGGCAAAGCAGGTATTGGTAATCCATGAAAAATCTATAAACAGTATAACACAAAATAAAAGTGATATGGTGAACTGATTGAATAATAAGGAGATTTCAAAAAGGGCTGGAAGATAAAACATCCAGCCCTTTATAATGAAATATTTACAGACAAATCAGCAATCCCCGGCATAATACGAAACAATGTTCATATAATCCGTTGGATTCGGGATTTCTAAAATAATCCTCAGACACTTTTTGTTTTGGAAATACTGCCGCCACAAACTGTCCTGTATCTTTTCTTCCCCATTAATGTTTTGTTTTTTACCGTTCTGGCAGAGCATATATACTTTGCCAGCACAGGCATTGACAGTATCTAAAAAATTTTCCATGTTCAAAATATTCAGTTTTACCATCTTGTGCTCACCTCCTGTAAATTACTTATTTTCTTTACAGGTATCATTATAATGCAAAAAACATAGAAAAAATATTTTTTTTCTGCCATTACATATCACTATTCTGCCATTTTTTTCTATATTCTATAGGTGAACAATGTGCGTATTCCCGAAAAACCTTTCCAAAATAACTGCTGCTCCCTAAACCGCACTCATGGCTGATAACAGTAACAGCTTCCTGCCCCTTTGCCAACATCTGACAGGCAACTTGCAGACGGTAAGTTGTTATATACTCTACGGGTGTCATGTGCAGACAGTCATGGAACACTCTATAACACTCCCTTTCGCTTAAATATGCTGCCGCAGCAAGTTCCGGAATAGATATTTTTTCTCTGTAATGTTCATGAATGTATATCATCAGCAGCTTTATTTTATCGTTGCTTTTGTTATATTCCCCTTTTTTTTCACGCATAGGACGGGATATTTCAAAAAGCATGAGCCATATTTCCGTTAGGACTTCCCGCAGTTTTATTTCATATCCAAATTCATCACTGGATAAACGAAATGAGGCAGCAAGCAGTTTCAAAATTCTTTCATCTTCTACATTGCCCGGGAAAAGTGGGATTACCTCAATCTGCGGGGCTGTTATGACAGGCGCAATATATTTTTGTTCAATCCTACTCCCCGGTTCTCCGGCAAGTAGAGAAAAATCGAAAATATGAAGCAGCTGTACATTCTTTTCACTCTGCGATATTGCTTTTGTCATATGAAGTACATTGGAATTTATCATGCCACCGCTTCCAGCCGGAAACAATATTTTTCCTCCCGGCGTATCATATTCAATGCTGCCGCTTTCCATATAAAAAAGCTCCACTGTCCTGTGCCAGTGCCACGGTACATAGCCCCCTATATACTTGTCAAGTTCTGCCCTCGAGGCGATATAGGGAAAATCTTTTTCAAAACCGGGAAGCAATTCTTCCTTGCTTCCAGTATAAAATTCAATGCTATGGATATTTTTCATGTCTATTCACTGCTTTTCTACTTTTCATCGACGACCTGGAAGATGAAGAATTTAAGATAATACGACTCCGGTACATTAGCTGAATTGGCCCACAATATCGGATGATCCGGTCCCTGCGTGCGGAACTCCACCTGACGCAGCCTCTTGTGAGTGGCCTTTGCTGCTTCCTTGACCGTTTTGGCAAGAAGCTCCTGTGTCATGAAATGAGAGCATGAACAGGTCGCCAGAAATCCACCATCCTTAACAAGCTTAAGTCCCTTCATGTTAATCTCGCGGTAGCCCTTTATGGCATTTTTGGTGGCCTCACGCGACTTTGTAAATGCCGGAGGGTCCAGAATGACTACATCATATTTCTCACCCTCGGCAGCGAGCCGTGGCAGCTCATCCAGCACATTTGCCACGCGAAACTTCACTGTGTCTGAGAGATTATTTCTCTTCGCATTTTCTGTGGCCTGCTTAACCGCATACTCTGATATATCAAGTCCTGTGACCTCACTTGCCCCCGCAATTCCCGCATTGAGGGCAAATGTGCCCATGTGCGTGAAGCAGTCGAGCACTCTTTTTCCCTTGCAGATGCGCTGCATAGCAAGCCTGTTATACTTCTGGTCTAAGAAAAAGCCTGTTTTCTGTCCATTTTCCACATCGACCATATAGTGAACTGCGTTTTCTACGATTTCCACATTTGTGTCAAACTCTGCGCCTATAAAGCCTTTTACCTTAGGAAGACCTTCTTTTTTGCGCTCATTTGCATCACTGCGCTCGTATACTCCACGGATATTTATTCCGTCCGCCGCCAGTACTTCCTTTAACAGTTCAACTATTTTCACCTTAAACTGCTCCATACCAAGTGCAAGACACTCCACCACAAGCACATCAGCGTACTTGTCCACTGTAATACCCGGCAGGAAATCAGCCTCGCCAAATATCACACGACAGCAGTTTAAATCAGGCCTGTCGGTTGTACCAATGCCTGCCGCACAAGCCTCATCTGCTGCAGCCACATTATCATTGCCACCCACCATCACCTGCTTGCGGTAATCCCAGGCATTTTGCACTCTCATCCTGAGAAAATTGTCATCAATCAGCTGGTCTGCTTTTCTCGTCATCATTCTGATACGGATTTTTGAATTCTGGTTTATGAAGCCGCGCCCCATCGGATATCCGTCAAAATCGTGCACCACAACAATATCTCCGTTTGTAAAGGTGCCTGTGATTGTGTCTATTTCATTATCAAAAATCCATGCGCCGCCTGCTTTTATAGTGCGTCCTTCGCCTTTTTTCAGTGTTACAATTGTATGATTTTCCATGTTTGTTCCTCTTCTAATTTACTTCGTTATTCCTTGCTAAAATCTGATTATATAGTTTATCTCCCGACATTTCATTTCAATTATATGAAATCCCGGCAATATTTACAATACACAAATATTTCTGCAAAACATGCCGATATATATTATAATATAATCATAACTATTCAGAACCACTGAGAACAAAAAAAGCTGATGCGTCATGCTTGCATGTAAGCAGCAGATTTTCTTGTTCTCAAGGTGGCTCGAATAGAGCCACCCCCACACATATGAGCAAAATTAGTTGCGTAGCAACGAGAAAGCACGAGTATCGTGCGTTTTTGCGAATGTGTGTGGGATGATTCTGAATAGTTACAAAAACAATTATAACATCCGACCGGTAAATGGAGATAAATATGATTACAATTAGCTTATGTATGATAGTAAAAAATGAAGAAGAGGTGCTCGAACGATGCCTGAACAGTCTCAAAGGGCTGATGGATGAAATCATCATAGTGGACACCGGCTCGACGGACAGCACAAAGGAGATAGCTGCTCGGTATACGGACAAAATCTATGATTTCTCATGGTGCGACGATTTTGCTGCTGCCAGGAATTTTTCGTTTTCCAAGGCTACGCAGGAATACATATATGCACCTGATGCCGACGAGGTGCTCGACGATACCAACCGCAGGCGTTTCATGATGCTTAAGGCTGCGCTGCTGCCGGAGATTGAGATTGTCCAGATGAAATACATCACTCCGAGCAAATTCAACACAGTACAAAATTCATCCTCAGAGTACCGCCCGAAGCTGTTCAAGAGGCTTCGCACGTTTACATGGATTAATCCGGTGCACGAGACTGTGCGCTTAGAGCCTGTGGTCTATGACAGCGATATCTGTATACAGCATCTGCCGCAGGGCACTCACGGCAAGCGTGATTTCACCATATTTAAGCGTTCCTTTGAAAAAAACGGCACCCTTCCAAAAAGTATAGCGACTATGTATGCCAAGGAGCTTTTAAAATGCGGAAGCTCCGAGGATTTTACCAATGCGCTGCCATATTTCCAGGGCGAGTACCGCAACAGCCCCGACATCGAATCGACCTGCGTGCTATCCCGCTACTATCGCATGAATGGAGACTATGACAAGTTCTTTTCTGTTGCTCTCAAGAATGTGGCAGTTGATGGCTGCAGTGAGGTGTGCTGTGAGCTCGGTGCATACTATTTCGACAAGGCAGACTATGAGGAGGCAAGCCTGTGGTATTACAACGCTGCCTTCGAGACAAAGCCTGTACTTGATGTGGAGTGCGGCGGTGGCAAGGCGCTTCATGCCCTGTCTGAGTGCTACTCAAAATGGGCGGATGAGAAGCAGAAAAAGCTTGATTCGCTTCCTCCTAAATCAAGGAATGTATTTAAAGGCGATAAGGAGCTGATTGATTCACTGCGCAGCCAGGCCGCCGATTACCAGAAGCAGGCTGAGGAATGGATGCTTCCGGAGGGTGACTAGCACAAGCTTTCCCAGCTAAAAATATCTACCGGCATTTACCAACTGTCATTAAAAGTCGCTACCAGCATTTACCAACTTGTAAAATCCTCTCTAAAGTGATAATATAGAGATTATAGAGTTTGTTATTTTTTTAACGTAGCAGTTTGCTACTATCATTTTAGGTATCTAAGGAGGATTTTATGAGCTTTTTAGAAGAGTACAAGCAGAAACTTGTCTCAGCAGATGAGGCAGTAAAGATTGTCAAATCAGGCGACTGGGTTGACTACGGCTGGTGCACAGGCACACCTGATGCCCTCGACAAGGCACTTGCCAGAAGAACTGATGAACTTAAGGATGTCAATGTACGTGGTGGTATTTTGCTTAAGCCACTTGCCATTTTCGAGCGTGAGGATGCCGGCGAGCATTTCACATGGAACTCATGGCATATGGGCGGTTATGAAAGAAAGCTTATCAAGAGAGGCTGTTCTTTCTACTCACCAATCCGTTACTCAGAGCTTCCTCGTTATTATAGAGATTCAACAACACCTGACGATGTCGCTATGTTCCAGGTTGCACCGATGGATTCACACGGTTACTTCAACTTTGGTCCTAACGCATCTCACCTCGGTGCTGTATGTGAGACTTCAAAGAAAATCATCGTTGAGGTCAATGAAAACATGCCTCGCTGTCACGGCGGTTCAGAGGCCAATGTACATATTTCACAGGTTTCTTACATTGTTGAGGGTGACAACCCTGCAATCGGAGAGCTTGGTGCCGGTGGTCCTGCAACAGATGTAGACAAGAAAGTTGCAGAGCTTATCGTTGACCAGATTCCAAACGGTGCCTGTCTCCAGCTCGGTATAGGCGGAATGCCAAACGCAGTAGGCTCGCTCATCGCTGAGTCAGACCTCAAGGATCTCGGTGTCCACACAGAGATGTACGTTGACGCATTTGTTGACATCGCAAAGGCCGGAAAAATCACAGGAGCAAAGAAAAACATCGACCGTTATCGTCAGGCTTACGGCTTCGGTGCCGGAACCAAGAAGATGTACGACTACCTCGATGAGAATCCTGAGCTTATGAGCGCCCCGGTAAGCTACACAAATGACATCAAGAACATTGCCGCACTCGACAATTTCATCTCAATCAATAACTGCGTAGACCTTGACCTCTTCGGACAGATCAGCTCAGAGACCTCAGGCACAAAGCATATCAGCGGTGCCGGCGGACAGCTTGATTTCGTTCTCGGTGCTTATATGTCAAATGGTGGAAAGAGCTTTATCTGCTGCTCTTCAACCTTCACCGACAAGCAGGGCGTAGTTCACTCACGTATCCGTCCTACTCTCGTAGAGGGTTCTGTCGTTACTGACACAAGAGCCAACACACACTATATCGTTACAGAGTATGGTATGGTAAATGTAAAGGGTCTTTCTACATGGCAGAAGGCAGAGGCAATCATCTCAATTGCTCATCCTGATTTCCGTGATGAGCTCATCAAAGAAGCAGAGAAGATGAACATTTGGAGAAGATCCAACAGATAATTAACTTTGAATATAATTTTCATAATAAAAGCGGTTTCAGGACGAAATGTCCTGAAACCGCTTTTGTGATTTATATCTGATTCCCACACAAATGAATTTGCATATAATTTTCACTTTGTTTTATAATCTACCTGTTATTCTATCGAATAATCACTGATATAGTCTTTGATAGGCTCTATTTCAGCTTCATTATCTGTGTGTACTGTAATGTTTATCGGTTCTAGAAGGCTTAGGCTGAACATACCCATTATAGACTTTCCATCAATAACATAACGTCCCTGCTGCAGATCCACGTCACATTCCAGTTCGTTCATTGCCCTGTTAAAGCATTTTATAGCCTCCATATCATTGCACAGTTTGACTTGTCCTGTAATCATGCGTTTTCTCCTTAAATCATTCGTTAATTATTTCGCATTAAGCACTTCCACAGCTTCCCTTAATGTGGTCACCTCGCCCACATTTCCCGGGAAAATGACATATGGAGTCTGTGGAAATCTGCTCTCGCTGCCGGTCTGCCATACCGGAATGCCCGGTTTAATCTGTCCCATAACGTTTGCACATTTTACCTTGAGTGCCTTTGTTCCGACATCACTTGAGGTGATGCCTCCCTTTGCGATGACAAATGCCGGTGTAATGCTAAGATCTCCAACCAATCTCTGTACTCCGTCACTGATCTTCACACTTCTTATAAGAGCACTTTCCTTTGTATCATTTTCCACTGTAAGCAGCTTTCTCTCGGTAAAACATACTGCAGTCTTTCCGCTTGCAATGATTTTTTCTTCTTCTGCAACACATCTTTTTACCTCATTGTAAAATGCTTCATCTCCATCGAGCACAAGACTTGACTTGAACTCAACCGGAACAACATTCTCAAGCTTTAATAATTCCTCAAGCTGTGCTGTGGTCTTGGCTGTATGGCTTCCTACCACAACTATTCCACCGTTATCAGTCTCTTTTACTACCATTTCTTTTCTGGTAAGAAGAGGGATATCCGTAACACCGCCTACAACCTTTACGAAGCCTGCTGCTGTTCTGAACATAAAGCTCTTGCCTGCTGCCATGGCTCTGTAAAGAGCTACGCAGAATGCCTTGACATCACAATAATCTATAGCATTTACGCATACCTTGTTAAAGTCCTTCACATTTGTAAGCTGCTCTGTGATTTTGTCAATATTTAATGCACGAAGGTCTTCAAGTGCTATGCAGGTTACATTTTCTGCCTTATAATCTCCCTTTGTCTTTTCCTCGACATACTCAGGAATAGATGAATGTGTGTATCCAAATGTCTTATCCTTAGCAAACTCTGTCTGCGCTGCCGGAACAAGCTCATCACCGTATTTTACATAATGTGTGTTATCGATGGTAAATCTGCCGCCCTCTTTGAAAAACGGGAATAATACCTCGCCATCCACGGTCTTGCCGCTCTTCTCCACGCCTTCTTTTAAAAGCTCTGTCTCAAGAGGATAGTGACCTCTTAGTGTAGAGTCACTTCTTGAGATAAACTGATAATTTTTACCTGTCTCTGCGGCTGCCTGAGCTACAGCGTCGATTATCTCATGGTGAATCTTTGTTGTCTCAGCCTCTGTCATACCGCGACTGTTTGTAAGGATGTAGAATACCTTATTATCATCCATGAATCCTTTTTTCATTGATTCTACTGTCCAGTCCGTGTATACACTTATATCGTGTACTGTCTGGACTCCTGTCGGATCATCATCAAGTACAACAAACTTTGTATCATTGTTCTCTATCTCTTTTTTAAGAAGCTCATCGAGCTTTGTCTCATCCGGTTTATTATATTTCTCAAATACATCTATAGAAATTGTCTTCTCAGCCATAATTGTTCTCCTTTGTCTATTCGCAAAATATCAAGTTATTTATATTGCCTGCCTCATAGAGGCATTTTTTAATTTACAGGAATGGCAGTGGAACTACACCATTTATCACCGAAAGAAGCATAACTACCGCAAATACCACGCAGCTTGCTATCGTTCCACCTATTGTCCAGCTCTTTATCGTGTCTGATACAGAAATTCCTGCAAATCTCGAGATTACCCAGAATCCTGAATCGTTTGGAAGTGAAAATCCTATTCCACCTGCGCAGATTGCAAGGCCTACAAGGATAGGTGATGCACCTGATGCTGCGATTGCACTTCCGAGGATTGACGATGTAGTTACAAGAGCTACTGTTGTAGAGCCCTGTGATACACGAAGCAGTGCGCTCAGTACAAATCCTAATACGATAGGTGAAATGTTCATGCTTCCCATAGCGTTTACGAGATAATCGCCTATTCCGCTTGTGCTGAGTACATTACCAAATGCTCCACCGGCTCCTGTGATAAGGAGAATAAGTCCTGCCGAATCAGCCGCCTCAGTTACAACAGTATTGAAATCTTTTTCAATGTAATTGTGTAAAAATGCATATGCAAATACACATCCGAGGAATAAAGCGATATCTTTTTCACCGATAAATGAAACAATATTGTATGCTAATGTTCCTTCTGCAACTATTGATGTTACTACGTTTGCAAGTAAAATCAGTACGATTGGGAAGAGAAGTACAAGCATTGAGCGTCCGAAGGTAGGGATTTTCTTTACCGTACTGATGTTTTCAAGATCTTCCTCTGTTGTCTGATATACAGGATATCTGTTAAATCTCTTTCCATAGAGCCATCCACCGGCGATGATTGCTGCAAGTCCTGCTATAATCGAATAGAAAAGGAAACCTGCTATATCAGCATCCACATTTGCAGCTACTGCGAGTGGTCCCGGTGTAGGAATTACGATGGCATGTCCTACTATCGTTCCAACTCCAAGCGCACAGACAAATACCATAATGCTCTTTTTGGTTGCTCTTGCAACATATTTTACTATTGGCATCATTATAATAAATGCTGCATCTAAGAATACCGGAATAGAGATCAGAAAGCCTGCTGTTGTGACTGCAAGTGCTGCATTTTTATTTCCTGTTTTCTTTAACAAGCCTTTCGCTATAGCCTCCGTTGCCCCTGCCTCAGAAAGAATATTTCCAAAAATGATACCAAGTCCTATAACGATACCAATGCTCTTTAGTGTATTGCCAAATCCTGCACATATTGTGTTGGCAATGTCATTAATTGGCATCTTTACGAGAAATCCAGTCACAATACTGGTAAAAAGCATTGCTATAAATGGATTTACCTTAAATTTGATGATAGATACCAGCAAGATGACTACACTTATTATAAATGCTATTAATAATGGATAACCTGTCAGCATATCTGCACCTCTCTTATTCTGTGATGTCTGATTTTACCTCAACTCCTGCAAGCTGTTCAAAGTACTGGACAATTCCTGCGTGATCATCGTTCATATGTCCGCTTACCTTGAGTGCCTGCATGATCTCAAAAAGCTCTGCTGTGAGTGGAAGAGGTACATCAAGATCATGTGCTGTATTTACAACATTTTTAATGTCTTTATGGTTTATACTGATTTTTCCACCCGGTACAAAATTTCTGGCACACATCATAGGTGCTTTTGCGTCGAGCACTGCGCTTCCTGCCAGACCACCTCTGATAGCCTTGTAAACCTTCATCGGATCAGCTCCCGCCTTTGTAGCCAGAACAAGCGCTTCTGAGACTGTTGCAATTCCAAGATTTACAATAATCTGATTTGCAAGCTTGGTTACACTTCCGCTTCCGCTTGGTCCGATAAGTAAACTACTGTTTCCGAGAATACCGAAGATTTCCTGTAAAGCATCAAAATCTTTTTCATCACCACCGCACATAATTGCAAGGCTTCCTGCTATCGCTCCAGGCTCTCCACCACTCACCGGAGCATCAACAAATCCGACTCCAAGCTCTTTTAATTTACTATAACATGTTTTGCTCTCTGTAGGTGTAACACTCGACATATCACATACGAGCTTTCCTGCTGTAAGTGTCTTGCTGACTCCGCTCTCACCGAAAAGTACATCCTGTACAATCTTTCCATTTGGAAGAATGGTAAGAATGATATCACACTTTTGACCAATCTGCTCATAAGTACCTGCCTCTGCACCAAGAGAAACCAGCTCGTTCACCGCCTCTGTATTCAAATCTGAAACAACAAGCTCTACTCCTGCATTAAGTAAATTCTTTGCCATTGGGCGTCCCATAATTCCTAATCCTATAAATCCTACTTTCATTTTGAAACCATCCTTTCTTACTGTCTGTCATACCGGTCTGACATATGTTTGATATTTGTATTCGTTTTTGTGTAATGCAGCTCATTAGCCATGTGAACTGCTCTCGTTCTTTGTAATTACATTGTACGGCATACCGGTATGCCAGTCAATACGCTATTTTATTTTTGTAAATAAAATATATTTTATGCCACATATTTTTGTGAATAAATACTAATTGATTTTTCCAGAACCATTGACATACCGGTATACCCGTGTTAAAATTTTATCAAACTTAGGAAGGTAACTTTGCTATAAATATAGTTATTTGAAATATTTTTTTAGGGGAAAATAATATGATAGCTTCAAATAATCTTAAAGAAACAGCTTATGAACATGTAAAAAAAATGATATTAAATAATGAGCTGGAAGAAGGCTGTGTATATTCAGAAAGAAAAATATGCTCTGATATAGGTGTATCGCGTACACCTTTTCACTCTGCGCTTCAGCAGCTTGAATCCGAAGGATATATAGATATTCTGCCTAGCCGTGGCTTTGCCTTGCATCAGATGAGCGAACAGGATATTGAGGAGACCTTCGAGATACGTTCTGCAATCGAGTTTTTCTGCATATACACCCTGACAGAGGATTATAAGAATAACGTTCAAAAAAGCAGGGAAATCATTGATGAGCTTGAGTTTTTATTAGAGAAGCAGAAAAAAATTTTTGATACTACTGCGGATATAAAGGAATTTGTGAAATATGATTTCAAATTTCATGAGACTATCGTCGCCTACAATAAAAATGCAACCTTTAATGCAATATATAAAACTCATACTTATAAAATCCAGAATCTTGCTTGCAAATCCTTAGCCCACGAAGGTCGAATGAAAAATACCATTGAAGAGCATCAGGCTATATTATCTGCTGTTATGCGTGACGACAGTGCCGATTTGTGCGAGATAACAATGCGTCACTTCAATACACCAAAATACATTAATCTGCAGGATATATAATTAACCTTGGGTATAATTTTTACAATAAAAGCGGTTTCAAGACTAAATGTCTTGAAACCGCTTTTAAAAGTTAAAGCACCTCTTTTAGCACTTCCTCAATCTCGCTCTTTGCTGCCTTTACAGAGCCCTGCACCATAACCGGCTTACCGCCGCCTCTGGCGCCCAGCTTATTCCTCAGCGCTGCAGCAACTGTATTGCAGTCTGCATTCTTGCTTCCGATAATAAAGCTGTAGCCCTCTTCATCATTTCCCATAAAAAATGCACTAAAGCCACTGTATTTCTCCACAAGGCCATTGACACAATTTCTTGCTGTATTCGTATCAATGCCGCATTCAAACAATACTGCATTGTCCGTATCAGCTGGAAGCTCTGCTACCTTGTAACCCAAAAGCGCTGACTTTGCTGTACCAAGCTCTGACTTAAGTGACTGGTTTACTGACTTAAGCTTTGTGACGTTATCCACAATAGCCACCTGATTTGTGGTAAATATCCCCATGAGCTCTGAAATGATGTCGCACTTTTGTCTGAAAGCCTCTAATGCCCTGAAGCCACAGAGGATGCTGACTCTGACGCCACCCTTATAGTTCTGATAATTCATAACCTTAAGCATGCCTATCTCGCCGGTACGCTTCACATGCGGCGCACAGCATGCACACACATCATACCCCGGCACTGTCACTATTCTGACCTGTCCTTCAATCTCGATTTTACTTCTGTACTCCAGCTGCGCAAGCTCATCCCTTGACGGATATGTAACCTCTATCGGAATATTTTTTGAGATGGCCACATTTACCTCATGCTCCACCTCTGCTATATCCTCCGGTGAAATCACTCCACTGAAATCCATTGTCACTACAGAATCACTCAGATGAAATCCCACATTCTCAAATCCAAATCTGCTATGGACAATTCCCGAAAAAATGTGCTCTCCACTGTGCTGCTGCATATTGTAAAAACGATGCTGCCAGTCTATTTTGCCCTGTACATGGACTCCTGCTGCAAGCTCAGCTTCCTTTTCTACCTCGCAGCAATCGCCTGCTAAGGTCTCCACAGTATGTGTAATGACGCCATTCTTAATCTGCACATCAACAACCCTGTAGCCACCAAGTATTCCCATGTCCGGGCTCTGTCCGCCCTCCTCCGGGAAAAATAAAGTCTGATTTAATATTATATCAAAGTGCTTATCATCTGCCTTGTTCGGCTCGCAGGATAAAATATCTGCCTCAAACTCTGTGGCATATGCATCACTGTCGTAAAGTTTAATTGTTTCTGTCATGCTCATACTGCTTGTTCCTCTCGTTTCATATTCTTACGCATCATAGCTATGTTTTATTATAGCGCATTAATAATTCATATGAAACCCCTAAATCTGGTTTCCCACAATCCTGTAGTATGCCCTCGAAGTAATCTTGAAAACAATATAGTATATGACCATAAACACAAAAAGCGTAGCAGTCATGCAGATTACAATTAACTTAACATCCGTAAGATTGCACATGACAAGCAGTCTGCGAAGCAGAGGAAATGCTGCTGCAAGATGACACGCAGCAAGTATAATCGGCAGGAAAAATACCATACGCACCTGTGAAGTAATGGATTTCTTCACCTCGTCATTGCTCATGCCTACCTTCTCCATAATCTCATAGCGTGCTTTGTCATCATAGCCCTCTGAAATCTGCTTATAGAAAATAATCATCACAGTAACCATAAGAAACATCGTTCCAAGGAATATTCCGATAAAGAACAGGCCACCATAAAATACATAAATCTGTTCTCTGTTTGCATCACGGCTTTCCACATAGAAGCCTGACACATCTGATTTTACACTATTTTCCTCAAAATGCTTATCCAGGGCCTTTGCCACAGCAAGCTTATCCTCACTGCTGCCATACAGATTATAATCAATTTCATTGTTGAGCATAGTCGGCACACTACCCTCTCCCAGCGAGCTGTTCAGGTTAAATATCTCTGCAAGTGTTGCCTTGCTGTCTACCACTACATAGTACACACCACTATACATAGAGGACATATAGCTGTCTTTACTTACAGCAGTTTTTTCTGACGCAGCCACTTTAAATTCTTTGCCCAACAGATTAATTATATCGCCATTAAACTTTTCTGTTCCATAAACAGTCACTGAACCGGTATCAAGCTGTGGGATTTTTTTATTCAGCCTCTCTTTAAAGCCGGTCTCCATCTTATCAATTTCATCTCCTGTGACAAAATACAACAAGGAAATATCGTTATCGAAACTTAACACCGGCTTAAACTCTGTCCCCTCTCTAAACACTGTCCAGCTAAAATAAGTGTAGCTTTTGCTGTCTTTAACATTACAAGCAGAGTCAGCTATTATTTTATTCGAATCTGCAGCAGCTTCTTTAAGTGCATCATCCAGATTCACATCATCCGGCACTTCCTTATACCAGCTATATACACTGATATCCGAAGGATATCTCTGCTTAAGTTCTCCCTCCATGCCCGCATACATGCTCACGGTTGTGGAAACAACAACCAGCACCATTGTGGAAAGCACGCATATACTCGCTAGTCCGCCCGCATTCTGCTTCATTCTGTAAATCATTCCTGAAACCGCCGCAAAATGCTTTTTATTATAGTAAAACTTCTTGTTTTTCCTGAGTGCCTTAAGTATTACAATGCTTCCTGAAATAAATAAAAGATACGTTCCGACGATGACAAGCAGTACTGCTACAAAGAACAGGGAAAGCACCTGCAGTGGGTTCTTTGTGGTAATTGCAATATAATATCCCCCTGCCAGACAAAGCAGACCGATAATAGCAATAAACCATTTGCTCTTTGGCTCCTTCTCACCGACATTGCCCCCGCGAAGCAGCTCTATCGGATTAGCAAGCTTCACCTGCATCAGGTTATAGATGAGAGTAAGAAAATATAGCACTCCAAAAATAAGTATTGTATTTACGACAGCGCTAGTAGATACATTAAAATTAATTTGTGCTTTAATATTTATAATCCTATAGAGAAACATAATCATCAGCTTGGAAAATAAAATCCCGGCTATGATTCCAGATGCTATTGCTGCGAGTGCCACAGTAAGTGTCTCAATTGACAAAACTCTCGCAATATGACGCTTTTCCATGCCAAGAATATTGTATATTCCTACCTCTTTCTTGCGCCTTTTGATGATAAAGCTGTTTGTATAAAACAGAAATATATATGAAAAAACCGCTATTGTTCCGCATCCAAGCCCCATTATCGACGCCAGTGCATCCGCGCCCGGCACCTTGCCAAGTCCCTTTGAGTTGTTTAGAAACATCATCACATAAAACATGGCTATCATGACCATTCCCGATATAATGTAAGGCATATAGAGAGTCTTATTATTCTTTATATTTGTAAATGCCAGCCTGCTATATATTTTATTCATGCTTCTCACCACCTGTCGTAATCAGCATAAGTGCATCCTGAATCTTCACATAAAGCTCGTCATTTGTATGATTGCCACGATAAATCTGATGAAACACCTGACCGTCCTTTATGAAAAGCACCCTGTTGGCATGACTTGCAGCCTTCGTGCTGTGTGTCACCATGAGAATTGTCTGTCCGTCCTCGTTTATCCTGTTGAACAGCCTAAGCAGACTGTCTGTTGCCTTTGAATCCAGTGCTCCTGTCGGCTCATCGGCTAAAATTAATTCAGGATTTGTTATTATTGCGCGTGCCACTGCTGCCCTTTGCTTCTGTCCTCCTGACACCTCGTATGGATATTTATCAAGCAGCTTTTCAATTCCAAGCAGTGAAGCTATAGGTGCAAGCCTTTTTTCCATATCCCTATAGTCCACACCTGACAGCACAAGTGGTAAAAAGATATTGTCCTTCAATGAAAAATTGTCAAGCAGATTAAAGTCCTGAAATACGAAGCCCAGATGCTCACGTCTGAAGGCTGATATCTCCTTTTCCTTCAATGAGACAAGGTTCTTTCCGTTTAAGAGTACCTCTCCCGCTGTCGGCTTATCAAGTGCCGCGAGAATATTTAATAGTGTCGTCTTTCCTGAGCCGGACTCTCCCATGATTGCCACATACTCACCTTCCTCTACAGAGAAATTGATGTTTTTCAATGCCTGTACCTGGTTGCCACCAAATCTGGTGGTATATATTTTTTTGAGGTTACTTACTTCCAAGATTGCCATTTCAATGCTCCTTCGCGATTATTTCTACAATGTTATTTAAACTTTTATTTTGTTAGCTTTATTTTAAATATGACGTCATAATCGGCTTCACAACTTACATTGTTGCCGCTTCATGTAATTATAATAACAAAAGACCGGAATGTATGCTATCGAATCAGCTTACATTTCGACCTCGTATCTTACATTTTTGTAAGAAATTAATTTGTAGTTGACAAATAACCTTATATGTATTATTGTATTAATCAAATAATACAATAGTACAAAGGCAGGTGAAATGATGGAATGGAATTTTAACAACGAAACGCCCATATACCTACAGATCATAGACCGGTTCAAGATGGATATTGCAAACGGCAGCCTAAAGCCAGGCAACAAAGTGCCATCCGTAAGAGAGCTGGCATTGTCAGCCGGTGTAAATCCAAACACCATGCAAAAGGCTCTATCCGAGCTTGAGCGTGACGGGTATCTGGAGTCGAGACGTACCTCAGGCAGATTTGTCGCAGACATTGGAAATCAGGCTGACTCACTAAAAAATGATCTGGCACATAAGCTGTGCAGTGAGTTTTGTGAAGGGATGGAAAAGGTAGGTTTTACACCGGAACAGTCCCTTACTGTATATGAAAATTATCTTAAAAGTTTAAAAAAGGAGTGATGTAAATGGCAGAACGTATTGAAATCAAAGGTCTAAGCAAAAACTATAAGAGCCATAAAGTTATCGAAAATATGAATGTGACTTTTCCGGGTGGAAAGATTATCGGCATCCTCGGTCCTAACGGCAGTGGTAAAAGTACACTGATAAAGATGCTTGCCGGAGTATTACAGCCAAACACGGGGCAGATACTGATAGACGGTGAGCCTGTTGGAGCAAAGAGCAAGGCTATGGTATCATATCTTCCTGAGCGGACATATCTTAATCCGTCAAAAAGGGTGAGTGATATCATTGCATTTTTCAAGGATTTCTATGCTGATTTCTCACTTGAGCGTGCAAATGCCATGCTCGAGAAATTCGGAGTTGATCCACAGGCAAAGATCAAAAGCCTCTCAAAGGGTATGCGTGAAAAAGTACAGATCGTACTTGTAATGAGCAGGGATGCAAAGCTTTATCTGCTCGATGAACCTATGGGCGGTGTCGATCCTGCCGCAAGAGACTATATTTTACGCACAATAATCGAAAACTATAATGAAGATTCAACAATTCTTATCACAACTCATCTTATAAGTGATATAGAAAAAGTGCTCGATGATGTGGTATTTATCAGAGATGGCGGTATTTTCCTAAACGATTCCGTAGACAATATCCGCACTAATTACAAGAAAAGTGTTGATGAGCTTTTCAGGGAGGTGTTCGCATGCTGTTAAAATTAATTAAATATGATTTCAGGGAACAATTCAAGGAACATATCGGACTTTATGCACTGGTGTTTGTGTCAGCCCTGATAGAAATAATTTCGGAAAGCTTTAAATTGGATCTTGTATCCGTATTCTTTTGGATACTGCATAGCCTGTCAATGATCGCCATGCTGATCTGCAGCTTTGTGATCATAGTTCTTTACTTCAGACGCAATCTGTTAAAAGACGAAGGCTACCTCATGAATACGCTGCCTGTGGAGCCATGGATGCTGTATGTGTCAAAATTCCTGACAGCCTTTGTACTTTTTATACTCGACCTGATAGTTGCTATTTTATCATTTTCTATAATAAACCGGGGCTTTGCATGGATTGGAGATATTATAAGAGGCATGTCTGATGAATTTGCCAATGCCGGATTTACAGCGAGTCCTGTTGTAATGTTTGGCAGTATTGCAGTAATATCTCTGCTCTACACGATCTCGATGCTGTTTTTCAGCCTTACTACCGGTTATAGGGCAAATGGAAGCAAAGATGCTTACTCTGTGCTTACTTTCATTGTACTTTATGTGATCGGTCAGGTCGCAAATATTATAGTGATGATTTTTACATATTTTATTCCGCTGTCATCAAAGGGATCTATCACCTATATTTTAACGGTATTAAACTCACAGGAGATTACAGGTCTTATGAACAGAGTGGTCATCGGTGCACTTGCCGTATCGCTGATCCTCACTGTGGTGTATGTCGCAGGCTCGATATACAATATGACAAGAAAACTTAATCTGGAGTAGAAAAAAGAGGATTGGCACAGATGTGCTGATCCTCTTTTATTCCTCTCGCTTTTTAATTATTTATTTTCCAAATAAATCCTAATCCCTCGTATCCGCATAATCCAGATCAAACCCAATCCACACCTTAGTTCCTTTTCCAAGCTCTGACTCCATGCGGATTGTATGCCCCAGCTTGTCTGCCATCTGCCTGCACAGATAAAGTCCAATTCCCGTAGCCTTCTTATCGGCATGACCATTGTAGCCTGTGTAGCCCTTTTCAAAAACACGCGGCAGATCCTCTGCTTTGATTCCTATTCCGGTATCCTTTATTGTGATAAAAAACCGGTCTTTTTCCTCTGCAGTTTCTATTGTAACAAACCCCTGCGGTGTATATTTTATGGCATTTGAAAGTATCTGCTCCAGTATAAATGCAAGCCATTTTTCATCGGTATATACCTGTTTTTTTGTACCTGAATAATTTATCCCAATATGCCTTCTGATCATAATTTTTGCATATTTTTTAATGGTATCACGTATGACACCATCCAGACTGACTTTTTCAAGCACAAAATCATTTTCGGTGCTGCTCACACGCTGATACTGCAGCGCCATGCTGACATATTCCTCTATGCGGAACAATTCATCCTCAAACGAGTCCAGGTTATCCGACAGCTCCTTAAATGCAGCCTGCTGTTTCGCGGCATCATTTAATCCGGCAGCACTGATATTCCCACCGGTCATATCCGCTGTCTGGCACTGACTCTGTTCCTCATCACATATCAGCTGCCCAAGCTCCTCCCGCTCTGCCTCAAGCAGTAGTTTCATAGCCGATATCGGGGTCTTTATCTGGTGCACCCACATAGAATAGTAGTCTCTCATCCGGGATTGCCTGACTGCAGCACTGCTTTCTGACTCACTTCTTGCAATGCTTTGATTTTCCAGCAGCCGGTGATAAAGTATCTCCACATCATCTGTTGCTTCCGGAAGCTGTGCCTGCTCCTCAACCGGACGCTTTAAGGCATTGCTTAGAGCCTTTACCTTGCTGCTATATCTGAAAAATCCAACCAAAACTGTTATCAGAAGAAGTATTGCATCAAGCACTGCCGCATATACCATATCCTGTTTGCGCGCACCAATCAGGTACATGTAAAGCAAATGGATGCATGACATTGTGACTATCATCAGAATCCATATATAGTTTTGTTTTATAAAGTTTGTCAGATGCGGTTTGTTTTGTGTTTTTGTCATGACCTCTCACCCCAGCCTGTACCCAAGCCCCTTTTTTGTGACAATAAAGCTCTCAAGCCCTATAGAATCCAGCTTTTTACGCAGCCTGTTGACATTCACCGAAAGTGTATTCTCGTCCACATACGCATCACTCTCCCACAGCTTCTCCATTAGAAGGCTGCGTGATACAATCCTTTCTTTGTTGTCAAAAAGTGTCTGCAATATTTTGAGTTCATTCTTTGTAAGCTCGAGCTTTTTGTCGCCATAGGTTATGGTGGCATCAGATATGTTGAGCATAGCGCCATTATGCTCCAAAACACTGTTGTTTGCGCCAAAATCATAGCAGCGCCTGATGATAGCCTGTATCTTGACCGTCAGCACCTCGAGGTCAAACGGCTTTGCTATAAAATCGTCTGCGCCCATGCTGACAGCCATCACTATATTCATATTATCAGCTGCGGATGACAGGAAAACCACAGGAACCTTTGATACCCTTCTGATTTCCGTACACCAGTGATACCCATTGTAAAACGGCAGACCGATATCCATAAGCACAAGCTGCGGATCAAATGCTGCAAACTCTGACATTACAGCATCAAATTTCTGTACCACATGCACATCATAATCCCATTTTTCCAAATGTCTTCTGACAAGCTTTGCTATGGTCTCGTCATCCTCAACCAAAAATATTCTATACATTATTTTGCGCTTTCTTCCATGATAATCTCAGCCGCATCGATGATGAGCTGTGATGCCTTCATACGAAGTAAATCCGGCTTGAGCTGTGCCTTTGGAAGCACCTGCTTTACGACGTCAACAGGCTGACCATACTTCTGTGAAATAAGCTCATACTGCTCATCCATCTCCTCGTCGGATACAGTGATATTTTCCACTCTGATGATTTCATCGAGAACAGCCTCAAGCTTTGCCTGCTTCTGTGCTACCGGCTTGAGCTCATCCTTTAAGCTGTCCATAGTCTTGCCTGTCATCTGAAGATACTGCTCCATAGCCACACCCTGCTGTGCAAATGATGCCGCCATCTGCTGCAGCTGCATATTTACCGCTGTCTCTACTGCCTGTGGTGGAACAAGGCATGAGCTGCTTTCAAGAATCTGGTCATAGAGCTTTTCTCTTGCCGCATCAGCCTTTCTTGCCTCTACCTGGTACTCAAGATACTCATTGATATATTTTTTTAAATCCTCCACTGACTGCACCTCAGGGAAATTGAGAGATGCTGCAAACTCATCGTTCAGCTCTGCTTCCTTCTCATTGTAAATCTCGTGCAGCTTAACCTTGAAAACAACCGCTTTGCCTGCAAGCTCCGGCGCATGATACTGCTCAGGGAATGAGAGATTGATGTCTCTGTCTTCACCGATTTCCATGCCTACTAGCTGCTCCTCAAAGCCCGGAATAAAAGAGCCTGAACCGATTCCGAGAGGGTATTTCTCAGCCTTTCCGCCCTCAAACGCAACTCCATCCTTAAAGCCCTCGTAGTCGATTACTGCCGTGTCGCCCATCGCAAGTGGGCCTGTTTTCTGCTCCCTGACAGGATTTCCTGCGAGAAGTGTAGCTATCTGTGAATTAACATCATCCTCTGTATATGCAATATAAGGGATGTTTGCCTTTAAGCCTTTGTAATTTCCTAATACGATGTCCATGTTTATACCTTTCTTTTATGCGTATTTATATCTGCTTAACAAAGCTGTTATATGCAAATAGTATACACTAGTTACCAAATAAAGCCAATAAAAACTCTTTTTATTTGCAGGCTTAATTTCTTACTGCCTTAAAGCACAGCCATCTATGCTCAGCTTCCTTAAAAATCAAAAAACCAATTCCCACCATAACCGGTGTATACAGTCCCAAATCGAGCCAGCTTTTTACATGCCATCCATAATCTGCCCCTCTCATAAGAATTGCTGAAAGCTGTCCAAGTATGACCGGTATCATAATATTTTTTCCAACTACTATAAGCTACTCTAGCATCTCACGCATTGAATATTCTCCGTTCTTTATATCTATAACATAGTCTGCCACCCTCGACAAATCCTCGTCCAGATGCGTGGCAAAGAGTATTGTCATCTCATACTCTGCCACAAATTCCTGCAGTAATTTTAAGAAGTCATCCCTGAACACCGGGTCGAGATTGGCAGTCGGCTCATCCATCAGAAGCACTTTTGGTCTGTATGCTGCCGCAAATGCAAATTGATACTTTATCATTTCTCCTGTAGAAAACGAGCACAATCTGCGTCTTGGGGAAAGCTCCAAATGTGCAAGCATCCTGTGATACTCCTCACTATCCCAGTTCTTATAAAATGGACTGTATATTTTTTCGTTTCCATTGGCATCCTGCGACAGGTAGAATTTCCTGTCCTGCGACACTATTCCTACAAGCTCTTTTACCTTGGTCTTATTTTTTACAACATCAAGACCGTCTATGTATATTTTGCCCTTCATTTTGTCATACATTCCAAGCATCATATGAAGCAGTGTGGTCTTTCCCGCACCGTTTTCTCCCTGTATGCCTACAATGTAGCCCTTTGGTATTTCTAAATTTGCAGGCTTAATCACAAATTTTTTTAATTTTAAAGCGGCATTTTCTATTTTTATAATTGTCTCATCCATTATTTTTCTCCCAATACACGAACCATATCTATTATATCCTTCAAGGTCATTCCGGCATTCTCACAATCTGCAAGCAGCTCTGACATCCTGTTCTCAAGATTCATCATCTGTTTTTCACGCAAAAGATCATTTTTCTGCTCGCACACGTAAAATCCACGCCCCGGCACCGACTCTATTACGCCTTCCTTTTCCAACTCCTCATAAGCACGCTTTGTCGTAATCACACTGACTGCCAGCTCCTTTGCCAGCACTCTGATCGACGGCATGCCATCGCCTGCCTTAAGCTCACCGCTTACCACTGCATCGCGTATCTGATTTATAATCTGCTCATATATTGGCATACTCACTGTTGTTGAAATGACTATTTTCATACACACCTCTACGCAATTTTTTTGTCTTTTTTTGATTCCGCAAACTCGTAATCTGCCATACAGCGAACAATATCGTCATAATATTTTTTCCTGTAGGATACAATCATCGATATAAAAAACACACCTATCACTAAAGAAATTAATATCTGAACCAAATCCAGCGAGCTGTCATTCTGGTCATAGCTTGCGGCAACAACCGCCGCAGACATAAACATGATTACATCAAATGTCGTTAATCTGCCCGGATTCACGCTGCCCAGATAATTGTCAAATGAAGTACAATACAAAATACCTGCCATTACAAGCATCTCACACATATAATAGACTATTCCCGATACTGTCAGAGTCTTATCAGGGCTGATCATTGCTGTGATTAATATAAGTAAAAGCAGCACTATATACGACACACGGAATCTGTATTTGAACATTTTTTGTATGTAATGCTGTCTTTGTTCTCTTGAATACGGAGCCAGATACATATACTGTGGCAATTCGAACGCGCTTCTATTATGATTGCTGAAAATGGAAAAAATACTGATCATCAAATTGTATATATACATTACCTGATTCAGGCCTCCAAATGAGCCTTCTGTAATTCCAAGCCAGAATAATGGTATCATAACTATGGCCAAAACAAGATCACGCCTGCTGCTATCCAAAATATTTTTCCACAATATTTTCGGCATTTTCCTTTCCCCCTTTCACCAGATAATGTATCAGCTCCCTGATATCCGGAGTATGCTCCTGAAGCTCTCTGTCTACCAGAATACATTTATCCCTTATAACCATGGCAGTGGAGCTGTATGTTCCTTCTTCCATGTAAACCACTGCTTCCTTTGGTATCAGCTTACATTTATATACAGGTCCTGTAACTATCCGAAAATGCTCACACGCAGCATCCTTAGGCTTAAAAAACAGCAGCCTCCCGGCCTGCATATATGCAATATAGTCTGCTATTCTGTCCAGATCCTCCGTAATATGAGAAGAAATGATAATGCTTTTTCCACCATCCGACACAAGCTCTGTACACAGCCTTAAAAAATCCTCCCTAAAGTGCTTGTCAAGCCCTGCAGTAGGCTCATCGAACAAAAAAAGCTTTGCTCCATACGATAGTGCAAATGCAAGCTGCGCTTTGATTTTCATACCTTTTGACAGTTTTTTGTATTTCTGCTTTCTATCAAGGTTAAATCTTTCCAGACATCCCAGGTACTTTTCCATATCAAACCGCACATACATCTGCCCATAGTATTTTCCGAGCTTTTCGAGATTTATATTCTCATCAAAAAATCCCTCATCACATACTACCGCTATTTCTCCTCTGGCGGCTGCCTCATCGCTGTTTAAATCGTGTCCATCTATCACTATGTCTCCTGTTGACCTATACAGTCCCATCAGGCAGCGCAAAAGCGTTGTCTTGCCTGCTCCGTTTTCTCCTACAAGGCCGCATATGTAGCCCTTTGGCAAATGAAACGATATATTTTCCAGATGAAACCTGTCCTCCCCGGACATTTCCTTATCCAATTCATGAACCCTTAGCATAACTCTCTCCTTTGCTTTCCCACAATCAAAATAGGTGTGCATATACTGTATATATAAATATATACAGTATATGCACACCCTTGTCAAGATATATTCTAAATGTTTGTGTAATACGACAAATTTTACAATTCAATCAGGAACAGAAATGCCAGTCCATAATAAGTCACAACTGCCACCAGATCATTCACTGTCGTAATAAGCGGGCCTGACGCAACTGCCGGGTCAATCTTTATCTTGTGGAAAAACATCGGAATCACGGTGCCCACAAGGCTTGAAATTGCCATTGCCACAAGCAGTGAAACTCCTACGCAGCCTGATACCGCAAATGCTCCGAGCCATGTGTAGCCCTTGAACAGATGCACATATATTCCCAGAAATACAAGTGCCATTATTCCGAGCAAGCCACCATTTACAAGGCCTATTCTTACCTCTTTTACTACGAGAAAAAGCTTCTGCTTACCGCTTAAATTCTCATCCATGAGTACTCTGATTGTGACAGCAAGTGACTGTGTTCCTACGTTTCCTGCCATGTCAAGCACCAGCGACTGGAAGCAGATGACTATCGGCAAAGCCGCTACCACATTCTCAAATATTCCAACTACGGAAGACACTATCATTCCAAGGAAAAGCAGGATGATAAGCCACGGCATTCTCTTTTTCATGCTCTGCAGCGTGGTTTCCTTCAGATCCTCCTCTGCGGTCAGTCCGGCGAGCTTTGCATAGTCCTCACCCATCTCATTGTCTACCATCTCTACAATATCATCAGATGTAATGACACCGAGTATATGCTTATCTTTTGAGAGCACCGGAATTGAATCCTCAGCGTAGTCCTTGATTGTGTCAATACAATCATCGATTTTCTCATGGTCGAGCACATACGGATATGAATGGGCTATAATGCTTTCCAGATTCATGCCCTCCCTGGCTGTGATTAAATCCTTTAAATCAATAGCTCCCGCAAAGCATTCATCTGAATCAACCACATATATAGTCATGATATTGTCGTTTTCGCCCGCCTGCCTCACAAGCTGACTCATCGCCTGCTTCACTGTCAGACCGCTCGGAATACAGATGTAGTTGGTTGTCATATAGCTGCCGATTTCATCATCGTCATATGACAGAAGCATCCTGACATCCTTTTCTGCTTCCTCATCCAGATGCTCTACAATCTCCTTCTTGTCCTCATCCTCCAGATTTTCAAGCAAATCGACAGCATCATCCGAATCCATAAACGATACTACCCTTGCAGCCTGCTCCACAGACAGCTCATCAAAATATGCCTGTGGCTCATCAAGATATGCAAAAATCTCCGCAGTCCGCTGTGTGCCAAGGAGCCTGTACAGACGTTTTCGCTCCTTCTCGTTCATTCCTGCAAGCATATCAGCAATATCATTCTCATGATAATCTGACAAAACCTCCAGAATTTCCTTATCCGTTTTGTGGCTTCTCAAAAGAACAAGAAGCTCTTCGTATTTCTTTGTATTCATGTCTATTTCTCTCCTTTCTCATTTCCGATAGCATTTTCCACATAAAAACTATATGCGGTTCTCCAAAATCCCGAGATTTTGAAGCATAAAAATTACTCCATGATAGAAAGGACGAAACCCGTGCACTCCATAAATCTGCGCACGAAAAAAGCACCTAACGGTGCCCTGATATATAAACAAGTATGCATTTGTACACAGCAAAACACAGCACAGTGTAAGCTGATATTCCTAAATATTCCTAAATATCCTACACTGTACCTCTAAAAACTGTCCGGTGATGAAGCCTTCCACGGACAGAATCCACTATGCCTGCCAATACAATACTCACTTGTATATCAGCACCGATGTTGTTCTTACTTCGCCCAAGACCATCACTACTGTCCATGAAATTCACCTCCATACTTAGATTCTTAATTTCTAAAGTTAAAGTAATAGATTCGATATACTTCACCGGCCTGCAGATATCTGTCACGTCAGTAAATCCTACCAAACTCTTAACCGTAGAAATTGTATCATCAATATACACAATTTTCAACCCATTAATTATATCTTAAGAAGCATCATACCTATATTTTACACACGCTACAATTTTGCCACAATGTAAGGGGCGTAGGTCCCGGGTCTCGGTGTGGAGTGGCGGCATGTGCTCTCGCGTGAGCGCATAGCGAAGCTGCCTAGATACTGTAGAAATTATGCCCATGAAACGCAGAAATGCCCCGCCAAGGACGGCGGGGCAAGGATTATATGCGCCATGGACGGCGCATATAATCCGGTTTCGTCAAGCATAGAAACCCTAAAAGCATAATTTCGTACAGAATCTTGGCTGTGAAGCGTAGCGAACGCGAGAGTACATGTCGCCACTCCTCACTGGGACCCGGGACCTGCGCCCAGTCCTCCCAAGAAAATGTTCATTAAAATCTACTGGTTCTCTGTCGGTTCATCTGTCTCAGACTCACTGTCGTGCTCCACGGCAGGATCCACATATGTATACGCATTCTCAGACTTTCTGAAAATAGTATCACTTGATCCAACCTGGCACACGGTTATCTCATCACCATCACTGATGTCTTCCTTATTGATAGCAAGCACACCTGCTGAGAGATAAGTTGTAGCCACCTTGGAGTTGTTGATGTAAACCTTACTCCAGTTGGTAAAGTTGTGACCGTAAATATATACTGTATCACCGGTCGATGAATCAGACACATTTGTAATGTCCACCTTGTCAATTCCCATGACAAGATCTGAAGCCGGATATAAATCTACGCCGTTGTAGCAGTAGCGCTTTCCATAAAGAATATCGTACTGTAACAGGTCAAGACCATCCTGATATGATGCCTCATCTGTACTGTTCATCTGAGTCTGATGATAGTTCATGATAGTTCCCTCATGGATACCAACAGTGTCTGTAGTCTGGGCAAGAAGCTGGTAAGCATAAAGATCAGCATCCTCCTTTGCCAGTCCCATGTTGTTCCATGTGATGTACTTTGTCTTGTAGATATCACCTGACTTCATATCAGAATTCTGAAGTCCCATTGTAGGGAGGTGATCGCCAAACATAACAACGATGGTGTCCTCATCTCTCTTAGAAAGCTCATCTGTGAGCTCCTTGATGAAGCGGTCAGCCTCGTTGAGCTGGTTTACATAATATGTCCATGCATTTTTCATGCCCTCATCCTCAACACCTGATACGGTGTATGTAGGATTCTCGATAACAGGCTCCTTTGGATAATCTCCGTGAGTGCCAACTGTGATGATATAAGTAAAATCAGACTGATCCGGTGTAGCATCAAAGGTCTTCATTGTCTCGCTGACAAGGATATCATCTGTAGGCCAGCTTCCATTTGGAGTATACTCTGTGATATTCATGAGCTCCTTGCTGGTAAAGGTATCAAAGCCCATCTGTGAAAATGCATTGGTACGGCTGTAGAAATTACCACCGTTGTTGTGCACTACGTGTGTTGCATATCCAATCTTAGATAAATCTGAGGCAATGCTCTCGCAATCTGTCTGCTTTAATATAGTCTTGTATGGATACTCTCCTGTACCGAAATACTGCATGCTGAGACCTGTAAGCATCTCAAACTCTGTGTTTGCAGTTCCTGCTCCGACTACAGGTACAGTCAGATATCCGCTTGAATAGTTTTTCTCAAGCTCATGGAATGTAGGAATAGGATCCTCATTCACCTGAAGGAAATTAATCTCATCCGGGTCACAGAATGACTCTAAAAGCACACAGATGATGTTTGGACCGGTCTTTCCGTCCACTGTGGTGGTCTGCTTCTGTGAATTGACCTTCTGCTCCACATCTTCCACATTCTGCTTATTGTAGTCCTCAGGCTTTTTCATTCCACGGTCCACTACGGTAGATGAGAATGAGTATACAAAGCCATAATCATCATAGCCCTGAGCGATATTTGAATAGTAGCTGGCAACTACATTGGTATTCTGTGCCACATTGGTTGTGACAGGGATTGCTACGAAAAGCAGTGCTAAAAATGCCACTGAAACGCCTGCATAACGGATTTTGCCTGTATATTTAGGTCCCTTGATAAAAAGTGCCACAAGAAACAGTGCAAATGCGCCAAGTCCAAATACAACTATTGTAGCCTGCTGCGCTGTAAAATAGCTGGTATTGTTCATGGCTAAAAGCTCCGGAATACACTTTAAATCAGTATAGCCAAACGGTGTGACACGGTTTGAAAGCACACAGCCGTTGATGATTCCGAGAATAGTCCAAAAGCCTGTGATTATTACCCTTGCAAAAGCCCTGCGCCTGAACAGATACACAAGTGAAAATGATACAAACACTAAAAATGAGTTGTACATGAACGCAAGTGTATGTGCATCTACGAACTTACATGCAGAGATAAAGCTCCTGCGCGAGATAATCTCTACTATAAATACGATAGCCATAGCTATGATTGCATGGAATAAAAGCGAATATTTATTTAAAAAATCAATTCTGCGATAATATTTTTCTGAATGAATCTTGTCTTTCTTTACAAAGAGCTTTTGTTTAACGACATTCAATACATCAAATATTTTCTTCATCTTTTCCTCCTATTTGCCTTTCTTTTACCTTCTCTTTACTACATGATAATATAGTCAAAAATATGCACAAAAACAAGAGCATTTTTTTATAAAAATTGACGTCAAAAATATTGTTTTTGGGTAAATATTGATAATAAAATTAACTCTTTTTACCTTTTTTGGTTGTTTTCGTAAATTTTCAGTATGAAAACTATTGTTTAATCCGTGGGTAATATGATTATGAAGCCAATGGAACGAAATGTAAATAGGGAAATTGCATATTTAAAGAAAGTTTAATATTTAAGAGTACAGGCATATATACCGCCCCCGGCGGATATATGCCTGCTTCATTACGAAATATTTAAATGCGCTCAAGTACTTCTGTTGCTTTTGCAAGGTGGTCGTTTTCTATGCTGTAGAAATCTCCCTTATCGGCGATAGCTGCATATGATGTATCAAGCGGCAGCTTGCCAAGTACCGGTACTGAAAGCTCTTTGGCGATCTCGTCTATATGACTCTCTCCGAAAAGCTTTATCTCCTTGCCGCAGTCAGGGCATTTGAGATAGCTGAAGTTTTCTACCACACCAAGCACTGTGATGTGCATTGCCTCTGCCATATTGTATGCCTTTTTGACAATCATATTGACAAGCTCCTGCGGTGATGTGACGATTACGATTCCATCTACCGGGAGTGACTGGAATACGGTAAGAGGTACATCGCCTGTTCCCGGTGGCATATCAACGAATAGATAGTCTATATCGCCCCATGCTGTCTCATTCCAGAACTGTTTTACTACTCCGGCAATGACAGGGCCTCTCCAGATAACCGGATCCTCCTCGTTGTCCATGAGCAGGTTTACTGAGATGAGCTTGATGCCCTCTTTTGTCTCATACGGATTCATCAGGCCGTTTTCGTCTCCGAGTATCTGGTCATGTGCACCAAACATCTTTGGTATTGACGGTCCTGTGATATCGGCATCAAGGATACCTACCTTATAGCCCTTCTTTGCCATGTTTACCGCAAGTGAGGATGTGACGAATGATTTTCCTACTCCGCCCTTTCCGCTGACAACTCCTATTACATGCTTGATGTTTGAAAATTTATTCTGCTCTACGAGGAAGCTCTGTGGTCCGCCATTGTGTGATGGACAGCCCTCGCAGCTTGATTTTGTGCAGCTTCCCGCGCTGCTACAGCTACTGTTTTCCGGCATTTTTATCTCCTTTTCCTATGAGAGAGCAATTGTTGTATTTCACAAAATATATTTGTGATTGCGATTTCTTCTCATATCCTGTGTTTATTTATGTGTTTATCGTTCATATTTCATACGACATCTATATAATGTAGTATAACACGTATGCAGCATTTTTTATGCTTTTTTTCAAAAACACCCCTATTCCCACCTGTTTAATCGTATTTATTTTGCAACCATTTGCTTTGAACTATTTGCCCGGAAATTCAGCCACCTTTTCATGTTTTGTCACTACATATCCATAATCGTGCCACGTTTTCCCTTTTTATTATGCGGATATTCACGCAGCTTCACAACATAATCGAGATTCACTACCTGCACTCCATTTTTATTTTCCAACACAATTCCATTATCTGTAACTTCCTTTATTACTCCATCAGCTCTTCCATCCAATAAATTGATATAGACATCTTTTCCTATAAAACGTTCTGCTAATTCTCTCATAATTTTTCCTGCACTCCTTTGACTATTGTTTATTTTGCCTTTTTTCATAATTCTTTTTGCTGCATATCGTTTCCGTCTTTTCCACGGAAGATATAATATTATAAGCATCAAAAGCAAATAATAAATGAACCATGTGTTATCCATAGCCTACCTCCCTACTGCATCAGGTCACCTTAAAGTACTTTAGAGCACTTTGCCGCAGCCCTGCAATATACGCACTGGTTGATAAGCCAGATCAGACAGACGACAAATGATGGTAAAAATCCTATATCAAACATCAAAGCACTTATTGCCAGAATAACGGATAATGCCCCGCATACTGAATTGGTCACCTTGAATGCCTCAAAGGCACATCTGCCTATCATTATTTTTTCTGCTTCATCGCAGCTGTCTACCCATTTCTTTTGAAATTTCAGATCATATACCGAAGCAGTTTTCTCCGGATACATTATTTTGGTAATATCAACTACCTTTTGCTGGATGATTACCCCCTCAGCCAGTATTATCAGAAATGTCACAATTCCCAGCACATACATATTCAAATGTTTTTCAATCATTGCAAATCCCCCTGAATATGTTGCGCTGATAAGGAAAAATGCACATATCAATGCAATGCCGCTTATCATGAGTACCGTATTAAGCTTCTTCTCTGCGATGTCGCATATGGATTCATCCTCTCCATCCCATGCCAAAAGCAGCCTTTTTGTCTTTTTATAAACAGGTATGACCACTATCGGTGTGATGACGGCTATAGCAAGCAATATCCAGCTCGAAACATATTTGCCGAAAAATGTTCCCGCGCTTTTCATGCTGCCTGCCAACTGATCAACATCATATTTTGAGCAATAAAATCCAACAATACCACCCACAATTGCTCCCACGAGTGCAAGAAGCAGAAATCCCGGCATAGCCTTACGGTTTGCTTCTTTAATCTCATTTCTCTCCATCTTCATCTTCCTCCTGCAAATAAAATACATCTTCAACTGTAACACCGCACACCTTTGCTATCGTCAGTGCCAGGGTAACTGATGGTGAATAGTCGCCTCTTTCTATAAGGCTGATTGTCTGTCTCGACACACCACACAGCCTGCCCATCTCCTGTTGATTGACATTCAGCGCGGCCCTGCGTTCCTTTAAACGATTCTTCAGTGTCATATAGCGCCTCCGTGTGACAATTATTTTTGTCTGTTTGACAACTTTGTTTGTCATAATGTATTATATTCTTGTCATAAATGATTGTCAAGGAGTTAATTAAGGTAAATTAGTGAATTTTTAGAATAGCATTGCTAATCTCTCCAAATACTACTATAATTATAATTAATTCATATGAGGAGAATAACAGATGTGTCTTACAATTGATGAACTTAGAGGTTTGTGTACTCCCGACAATATTTATTTAACGCTGCATGCGTCAAAAAGACTTGAGCAACGTGGTATCCTTATTGACGATGTAATAGCATGTATCATGACCGGTGAAATAATTGAGGAATACCCTAATGACTATCCATATCCTAGTTGCTTAACACTTGGAAATCTAAATACAAAATGTCCATTACATGTTGTAGTTGGTTCCAATCACGAACAGCTCTGGATTATCACCGCATACTACCCGTCTTCAGACAAATGGGAGTCCGATTTAAAAACAAGAAAGGAGAATTGATATTATGAAATGCTTCCTGTGCAAAGGTGATACTGTCAAAAGTACCACAACTTATATGACTGCATATAAAAACTGTTATATTATTATAAAAAATGTTCCATGCCAAAAATGTTCACAGTGTGGTGAAGAATTTATTAATGGCTCCACAATGCAAAAAATCGAGTCCATTATATCAAAACTAAAATCCATGCTACCAGAAATAACTGTAATTGACTTTCAAAATGCAGCATAAATTTCACATAATAAATGCCGGATGAAATATCATATTTCTATCCGGCATTTTCATTTATAACCTCATTATTATTTCGCTTTAAGCTTCATTTTCAATTAAATTTTCTCCCATTTTCAACAACCAAAACCGCCACCAGCGAGCTTACCAGCAGAAACATCGGATAAAACAGATACGGCAATATATTAAAGGCTGACACCTCATGCCCCAGCTCATGCACTGCCGATATGGCCACGAGCATCTGCGCTCCATATGGTATCACTCCCTGAAAAATGCACGAAAATGTATCCAGTATAGACGCTGTTTTACGCGGAGTGATGTCGTATTTCTGAGCCATTTCCTTTGCTATCGGATTTGCCATAACTATAGCAACTGTGTTGTTGGCAGTGGCAATGTCGATAAGTCCTACCAGAAGTCCCATACCGAGCAGTCCACCTCTTTTGCCCTTGAATGTCCTGTAAATTCCAGAAAGCAGGGCAGCAAAGCCGCCATATTCACGTATCAGCGCACACATAGCTGCCACAAGCACTGCTACCATACAGGTTTCAAACATGCCTGACGCTCCACTTCCCATATTGGTAAGCAGATCGTATGGTGCTGTATTTCCTGTTGCAAGCATTATGACCGTTCCCGATATGATTCCTATTATAAGCACTACAAATACATTTATTCCGGCAATTCCACCAAATAGCACGAGAATATACGGTACTATCTGCAACAGATGATATTCCTGCGATACAGCGCCCGCGATATCTGTCCTAAATGACAGAATTGCTATACCAACCAGCGTCATTACTGCCGCCGGAAGTGCAATAAAAAAATTCTCCCTGAATTTGTCCTTCATCTGACAGCCCTGTCCATTACATGCGGCAATGGTCGTATCTGATATAAAGGAAAGGTTGTCTCCGAACATCGCGCCACCCATTACGGAGCCTATACAAAGCGGCAGCCCAAAGCCCGATGCATCCGATACTGCTGCCGCTATCGGCACAATCAGTGTTATGGTTCCAACTGACGTACCCATCGCAATAGACACAAAGCATGCCACAACAAAAAGCACCATCACCGCGAACCTTGCCGGTATCAGTGACAGCATGAAATATGCCACGCTCTCCGCACTGCTTCGTCCTACTACACCCACGAACGCTCCCGCGGTAAGGAAAATGAGCAGCATTGTTATGATATTTTTGTCAGCCAGTCCCTGCGCCATTATCTCAAGCTTTTGGTCGAATTTCACACTACGGTTCTGCAGACACGCCACCAGTATTGCCACGAGAAATGCTATTATGATGGGCACATTATAAAATCCCATCGGGATTTTCATTACATATTCAAAAAGTATCCCCAATCCCAGATACAGTACGAGAAATACTGCTATTGGTAACAGGGCTATTGGATTTTGTTTTTTCACGTTAATATGTTTCCTTTACATTTTTTTAGTATATTTCCATTAAACATTTTACCATTTATGCCTCAGTATCTCACATTTGTCATACAGATTTCCTCTTACTGACTCCTTAATCGGTAATATATGCTTCTTTTTAACCATATAAGAAATATTTTGTCTGCTACATTCCAGAGTATTGCATACTTCCGTTGTATCCAACATATTTTTTGTGGTAAATTTCCTGAAATCCTCAAGTGTAAGTGGCAGTGTTTCTTTCGCCCCATATAATGCCCATGCCGGAATGTCGATGGAATTGTTGAATGTAACATAATATCCACCAACCCCTATCTGTCCTGACTCATATAAACCTTTATGTCTGATTACCTTTGCGATATCGTCTGCATCAACATTGTCAAGTGTTGCAATATCTACTTTTTTTACACAGCCCTCATTAAAAAAGCATAGAAGCCGACCATTTCCTACTATTACACATTCTTTCAGATTTCTCCGTTGTCTTTCCTCAACAAACATTGGTACTTCATCTGTTTTCCTGATGTAAAGGCTATCCTGTGAGCACCGTCCATCCGAAATCTCAAGAAACTGCATTTCGTCATATGATTTAAGATGATGTGTATTCAGTATATCACCTATATTCTGTCTTCCGCTGGGAATCACGCGCTCCTTTATCCAACAAAAGCTCATCTCCCGTGGAATAGTATAAATCTTTTTCTTTATATATCCCGTAAAAAGCAATGGTGCATTCCACTCATCAAGATATTCAGGTAATTCTATAATAGCAGTACGTGATTTTTCATAATATAATAGAACCCCTGCCAGAAGATCATTTTCCTCATCAATTATCTTAAAGATTTTCATATATTTTGTACCTTTCATATATCATGTTCCAAGCTTTTTCAATAAATTTATCCGAAACAATATCCTGAAGTCCATCAAAAATAAATGTCTTATCTTTCTCCTGCAGTTTTCCTGTAAAAAGCTCCTTTTTTCCTCTTACAATCTGCAAATTATCATAACACGAATATCCTCCGATAAAGTTCTGACATCTTTTATCTTCCATAATGTCGAATTTGTCTATATCCTGATCTGACATGCATGAATACATAAGCGATAATCCATGATCAAATAATGGAGCAATTCGAAGCGAATGTTCTCTGGTATTTCTCAAAATCTCTATATTAGCACCGTGTCTGTCTCTATTCAAAATCAGATAATCAATGACTATCATTTGGTCAATATATCTTTCCCAGCCACATCGCACACAAAAGTCATAATGCGATTCTCCTTTCTGCGCGTTAGCTCTATAATAATCATCCAATGCGATCTTGCTCTCTCCACGCTTTTTGAAATCCTCGGAAGCACATAAAAAAGTATTATATATTCTCCCCTCCATCTCTATATCTGCATGAATCAGCTCATAATTCAAATGCTCAACACCAAGTGTTGTCAGCAATCTGTCCACAATTATTTCATTTATGCACTCATGCCCTATAACTCCATTCACCGGATCAAAATTTGAGAGCTTATAATATATTTTCTTATCTTCCATTATTGATTCTGACTTTAAAAAAGTGCCTGCTGTCCCGCTTGAACTTCTGATATGTGACCATTTTAAATAGGTTAAATCCTGTGTCTGTTTAATTATATCCATTTTTCCCCCATATAATTTATATCATCATATTGCTCTCATTAAATAGTTTACAGTTATTATATATTTTTATTTTACTCTCGTCAAATATATTATATACATAAAAAAGGTTCATCTTGTTTATCAAGATGAACCAAACATCACGGATCTTTCTACATTTTCCAATTCTACCACTTTTCACGAAAATGCAAAATGTTTATGCCTACTTTTTAACGAAAAACAGAAATGTTTATGCCTGCTTTTTAACGAAAAACAGAAATGTTTATATCAAGTTTTTAACGAAAACACAAAATGTTTGTTGTTTCATTTCTTAAATGCTTTATTTTCTGGTTTATTCGCTCAGAAATTCAGCCACCTTTTCTATCTGCGCACTATTGTACTCCATGTATTCCAGATAATACTTTTTCACGGTCTCATTCTGCACTTCTTTTTTATAGAGCCACTGTCTTGTTTTAGCCTCCGGTGCAAACAGCACTGCCTGATATTGTGGAGAAAATATCTCCTCAAGGCTGCAGGCTGATTTGTCCAGCACACAATTGTAGTCCAAATTTTTTTCCGCAAAATACCGGTTCAATGCTTCCGCAAACTTTTTTGCTTTTCTCACATGGACAGCATATTCCACCGGATTATACGGCTCTCCTTCTATTACCGGCACCTGCCATGCTAAAATACATGTTTTCATCTCTTTGTACTCCTTTCATTTTTGCCAAATTTATATATAGATATCTTTCTTATCTTGATACTCTCTTTTCCAGCTCATGTATGTATGATAACAAATGCTCTTTTCTCTGTGAAACCGTGTCTAGACCAAATAACTCTGATAACCTTACTGCCACGCTCAAGTCCGAATTAATAAAAATATTCCATCCTATTTTCAGCCCGCAAAGAATAAACACCACACCTATAACTTTTATTTCCCAATAATAAAAATTTATGCAGAACCATACTCCTGTCAGTTCAAACAAAACTATCCAAAATATCTTCTTTCTGTTCTGAATCTGTATTTTCTCCAGTTCCTTATACTTTCGAAGATTATACTCTAAAGTATACGCCAAATCATAATCAGGCAGATTTATATGTGCAATCCTTCCCTCTTCCGTAATAATAGTGGCCCGATTCACTCTATAATCGTGTAACAGGACAGCCACACTTACACACAACATAATTCCACCAAGCCAAAGCATATTTTGATACTTTTTGCAATCTACTTCCTGTATACATATGCCCTTTTTCAAGCTGCTAAGTGAAAAATCCGGCACCTGTTCATACCATTCCATAGAAACATCTTTTTCTGGCAACACTTTACCAATTAAATCAACCTTTCCCTCTAACTGTTCTTCCAGATTCTTATCGTATACCTTTACTCTCACATAAGTATTATCCATGTATGGAATATTGTATACATAGTAATCTCCGAAAAATGTCACCTCTACCTCACACTGTCCTGAAGAAACGTCTGAATTGTATTCATCAAGCGGTTTGGACAGATAATCCTTTAATTGGAACTTGACATACTCGCCCAGACGCAAAGCTGACTTTTCATAATCCGTGGCATTATCATATTTGAATAATGAAATTCCATTTATCGCAAGTATTATAATACTTATGATTACAAAAATCCCTGCACACATTGTCCGATAAGATATTGATATGTTTCTTTTCATTGAACATTCCCATAGAATCCTTACTATAAATTTCCATAATGTGAATTAATTATATGATTATGTAATTTTCCCTCACATGCCACCTTAGCACTGGCTTTACTTATTAAAAATGGCCAGTACGTTGCTTGCCTAATACTCAAATGAATCCTCAAGCTGATACTGTCTGTCTCCAATGCGTTCCATTTCATTTTTCATTTTCAGATTGTCCATTTCGCCGGTTTGACACACGTATGTAGGATCTATATAATATGTTGAATCATCTACTCTCATAGCAACCCATCCATGTGGTATGAGTGTACCATCTGATTTAATTGTACCAAAAACAGGATAAGCTGTTATTCCCACTCTGTTACATAGTTCTGATAATATTATTGAGATTCCACCGCATATACCTCTTTTATCCAAAATACATCCTTTGTTTGAGACATCAGCATATACTTCATTTTCATACAATTTGTCATAATATGGTTCAATACTTGATTCATAGACAGAATAATCATATTCCATGTTGTCTTTTATCCAATTTAAGAAATATTGTACAGCCTCTTTTTCATTCATATTCTTGGGCATTTCTCTTATAATCTCATCATAGCAAGCATCTATTTCTTTTGATTTTTCCTGATAATATTCTGTTGAAAAATCAGCGCTTTTACATATTTTTTCAAGCTCATCTATATTGGTAATTATATTCTCATCATTTAAAACAAGCTTAAAATTCTTCAACTCCTTGCGCTTTTTTGAATCATTAACCAGAACATATAACTTCATAATATTACAATCATCATTAATTGTGTTTCGATCAATTAGTTTATTATTTTCTCCAACCGGAAAAATTAATGAAATCGCCCAGTTCTGATATTCCGGATCAAATGATAATGTTCTTACTATCCTCAGATACCGGTATGTACTTATCGGAGCTGTTAGATCAATTTTTCCACCATTTCCCTGTGCAACTAATGCTGTAATATCGTTACACACCCTTTTTTCGGTTTCGTCAAGCTGGTCATAATAAAATGAATTTGTTTTATTTGAAAAACTCACCTTATTCTGACCACCCCCTATTTCAGACTCTTCTTTACCATTTAAAAAAACACATAAAATACCGACTAATATTAATATAAACAGAAGGATTATTTTCTTTTTATTCATAAATTATGTCTCCCTTTAGAAATTAAACTTATCATCATACATTTTCAATACTCCTTTCATTTTTGCCAAATTTATATAGATATCTTTTACACTCTTTATAACCTCATCTGTCTCTTATTATACATATAAAAACCGCAATAACAAGCATCACTATCAGAACAGGAATCTGCAATGCAAGCGCATTGTACGAACCTCCATATCTGTAACGTTCCACTATCATCATGTGATTCATAAAATCCGCGAAATCCCATAAATCCCGACACCTTTCAAGTATCCTTTTACACCACCCCTGCCTGTCTTTACCTTAAAAATAAACATAAGAGCTACAATTGTCATTATATCAATGCAATTTCTTATCGTTTCCGCGATAATATAGTGTTCCTGCATGATCGGTATACAATTCATTATCACAGAAAAGACCAAGGTCCTGTATACAATGAATAATATTACCAGACCAAGTGGTAATATTATCACTTTATTCAATATTGATTTATCAGATTTCATCCTTTTATTGTTCCTCTGTTTCTGCCTTTTTTACTAATTATTGTAAAAATATTTTTCGTATATTTTAGGTACATATATATATAATTTATCTTTGCTAATTTTCAATATAATATCATTAGTTAGCCATCTATCATACTTGTTCTTTTTACAATACTTTTTTTCAGTGACATTATCAATTATTATCTCTCGCTTCATCTTTTGGGTTATAATTTGTTCAATTTGCTTAATTTTACCGGATTCATTTTCCAACTCTATACAAACTAATTCCGCTTCTTTACTTCCAATAAATGACATTGGAAGGACATACAATATCATAGCTGTAATATATGTGAAAAAAGGAACAAATATTGATACTCCATCTACCAGACACAATCCTGTAAATATAAGCATAATTAAAGTAACAATCCATGTAAAATGTATAAAATACTTTTTATTCATAATTCCACTCCATTTCCTTACTTTTATATTTGGCATGATTTCGGTGCTATTTGACACAAACTACTGTTATGGTTAATTTATATCTAATAGATTTAAAACTCCCATACTAGATATTGCCATAATGACACCAGCAAGCATTATACCGCATAAACATGCCATAATACTCTTCTTAAAATCCATTCTCAATATACTGGCTGCAAGTATTCCAGTCCACGCACCTGTTCCGGGAATCGGAATACCTATAAAGAGTACAAGCGCAATAAACAATCCCCTTCCTGCGGTATCTTGCAATTTTCGTCCGGCACTCTTGCCTTTTTCTATACAAAATCTAAAAAATTTTCCTATTACTTTCTTATTTTTTCCCCATTCAAGCAGTCTATGCGAAAAAAGGTAAACAAACGGCATTGGAAGTAAATTTCCCAATATGCATATGGCATAAGCCGGTAAAACCGACACTCCCATAGCAATTCCTGTTGGTATCGCAACTCTTAGTTCTGCCAATGGTATCATTGAAATCAAAAAAATTATTATATAATTCATATTCTATTCCTATATTTCTTTTATTCTTCCACCCAATTACCAATTAACCAAAAATTCTGTAAATATCGGTACCTACTCCATATCCTATATTGTATAGCATAAGTCCAATTATACCTATAATTAATATATTTCCATAAGTTTTATGTTCCATATACCAGCTAATGATTTCTTGCATATAATTCACCTCTCAGATTCTCATTAATTTTTTATGCAATACTAATTACTCATTTTTCTTAAAATGGGAATAAACTAAAACTACAATACCCCCACATATACCACCAACAATACACGATAACAGCATGCAAATCACCACCTTTCAATATTCCGGTCTGTTCATATTATTTTGTTAACATTATTTTTGTTAATAACATTACAGAGCCAATCAGATTCCAAGTGCCGTGTATCGAAACATTTATCCAAATATTTTTGTATTTTTTATAAATAAATCCAAAAAGTATCCCTGACAAAAAATAGTCTAACCATTGACACAAAAATAGTAGTATATTTGTGTTTCCAAATGAAGAAAGCATATGCATTGTTCCAAACAAAAATCCTGTCGACAATACCGCACATAGTTCTCCATATTTGCTGAAAAATCGAAACAATATACCTCTATAAATCATCTCTTCTGTAAAAGGTCCCATAATTACACTCATGATAACAGACAAAATAGGATAATACACAAAATATCCACTAACGTTTGACTGATTTGCCGGAACCGATATATTTGAACACACTGTCATTTCAATAATTCCAGCGATGCAGGTTAACAAGAATGCCATTCCCACACCTGCCAAAACTCTTTTTATATTTACAGAAATTCTGTCAGCTTTGAATTTTTTAAATGAAGTGATCAAATATTGCTTCATTGCCACTCCAATCATGATAATCAAAGTCAACTGACAAATCATATTTATCAGCACTCCATAAAATATATTTTTTTCTTTTAAGCCAGATAAAATGCCACTAGCCGCTATGAGCATAAAACAAACATGAGTTATTACAACTCCAACCATTAGCTTTTTATGCCTCATTTCAATATATATATAATTACTCTTTCGTTTATTCATTTGTATTATTCTCCTGATAAATAACTTGATTATTTTTAATGTATTAATTATTAATGTTCTTTCCAAAGTGACCTCGCTTCCTCAAAAGGAGTAGATAACACCATCATCATGCCTGATAAAATCATTACACTAGAATAAATCTCATTCAAATTGAAGTACACCATGCCCAAAGCTAAAACGACAAAAACAGAACAAATTCCCAGCTGTAAATTCTTTATTATACCTTTTTTATCTTTCTTTAACTTAATCATTATAAAACCTATATCCAATAATATATAGAGAACTAAATCTAATATAAATAAAATAATACTTAAATCTTTTTTAAAGTAAATTGCTAAAATAATATTATATAATCCTAAAATCACCGAATATACTCGGGTTAATTTAGCATCCCAAATCACATGTGGTCTCTTCCATTTATATGTAGACCAAACAAGTAAAAAACAACCCGAAAACAATATCATTATTCTATTTAATTCCATAATCCACTCCTTCTGTTTATTTCACATATAAACCACCAGTATGAAAACAAACACTATACTGAATCAAAATGAAATCATGATTCCGACTATAGTGCCTACAACACCTCCAATTACTTCACCTGGCACAGATCCTGCTGCACCACAGTCAGTGATGTCGCGTTATTTTATACAATAATATTTCATGACACTTCCTCAATTAATTTTCAACTTGTTGCAATTAGATTTATAACAATGTGTGTAACTATGGAGCAACTAATATTTGACGTTTTTTCCTGCACATATGCTATTCCAACACCCAAAAAAAACAATGGTATTATTGCCAATATTTGTTCAACATTAAATACTAGAAGAGATTTGATGTCGCAATGATAAATCGCAAACATCAATGAGGTTATAAAGTTTGCAACAATAATTCTCGCAAGATTTCCTTTTTTTCCACGTAATAAGTAATATATTATACCTCTAAAAACAATCTCTTCAACAAGGGGTCCTAGAATGATTACTACTAACAATGTTATAATACCATAATCACTTATATAATTATTTATTGCTTCTTGATTTGCACTTTCTCCAATTCCATTATATGACAATATAATGGCGGAAGCGACCATTGTAATGATAATAAATATAAGTGCAATACCTATATATTTGAAATCTGTAATTTTTATTTTTTTTATGCTTGCTGCGATTTTATTTTTATAAAACAACAAACATGCAACCGCAAAAATACCATAATATATTATTTCAAAATATGTATCCCAAAATTTTGTATTCCCATGAATATTCAATAATACATTTTCTGACAACCTCGTTTGAAAAAATATTGCACCAGAAAAATATATTATCACAAATAAATAGTCAAAATTTGATTTTATTCTACTCATTTCATTTCCTTATATTTGTGTTAATATAATTACAGCGACAATCAGATTCCAAGTACCGTGTATCGAAACATTTATCCAAATATTTTTGTATTTTTTATAAATAAATCCTAAAAGTATTCCTGACAAAAAATAGTCTAACCATTGACACAAAAATAGTAGTATATTTGTGTTTCCAAATGAAAAAAGCATATGCATTGTTCCAAACAAAAATCCTGTCGACAATACCGCACATAGTTCTCCATATTTGCTGAAAAACCGAAACAATATACCTCTATAAATTATCTCTTCTGTAAAAGGTCCCATAATTACACTCATGATAACAGCCAAAATAGGATAATCCACAAAATATCCATTAACGTTTGACTGATTTGCCGAAACCGATATATTTGAACACATTGTCATTTCAATAATTCTAACTATGTAGCTTAACAAGAATGCAATTCCCACACCTGCCAAAACTCTTTTTATATTTACAGAAATTCTGTCAGCTTTGAATTTTTTAAATGAAGTGATCAAATATTGCTTCATTGCCACTCCAATCATGATAATCAAAGTCAACTGATAAATCATATTTATCAGCACCCCATAAAATATATTTTTTTCTTTTAAACCAGATAAAATGCCACTAGCCCCTATGAGCATAAAACAAACATGAATTATTACGACTCCAAATATTAGCTTTTTATGATTCATATCAGTTAATATATAATTGTTTTCTTTTTTCATCTCTTTGTTCTCCTCATTTTTATATTTCCTCTCTTGTTTGCCAATTATATTAATCATTTTTTCTCTTAAAATGTCGTGAATATATGATATCTATAATAATTACTCCTAATAAATACAGACACAATGAGAATCCATTATTTAAATAATTAACATGGTCAATCCTATTAACTGCTATTCCGATATCACAATATGCTATACTATATAATAATATTATGTAGTATACTTTTTTGTAAATTGTTTTTTTAATTTCTACATTATATAATGTAATAAACAGTAGCAATACACTTAGTATTCCTACTGGGTTTGGTATAATTACAATCGATGCAATAAAAGAAAATAATGATATGACATATAATAAATATTTCATTCAATTCTCACTTCCTATAATTTTTCTTTACACTAATCCCAAAAAGTAATGTACTCAGCCTAGGTACTTTTCTTAAAAGTGCTTACTTGTTTGGAGCTCTAATGGTTTTCGCGATTTATATCTGATTTAATTTTAATATGCTATCGCATCCACACAACTAATAATCCAATAAACCATAAACATAATAAAACCAATTCCACAAAATTCCTTTTTGAAGTTGAATTTATTAACATTGGCTTCATCTTTAATAATAAACACTGTTTTGGCTTTAAGTATCACTATTATGGCAGCACTTATTACAAATATAATTTCTGTTAAAATTGTATATCTCCCGCTCGGTATATAACCCGATATTATCGCTCCAAATAAATTAAATACCATATGCAGATAAATCGCATACCTTACTTTACCTGTAATAAGTACAATATTCGCACACACTATTCCCATAAAAATGGTATATAAAAACTGTTCCAGATTTGCATGAGACATACCAAAAAGCATACTGCTTATTAAAATTGCTGTAACCTTGCCATATGAAAGTAATTCTTCCAACAGCACCTTTCTGAATAATAGTTCTTCAAATACAGGCGAGATCATTACAACACATACAAGAAGTATCCATGCCGGTACATTTCCTATATAATTTTCAACAACACCCACATTTTCTGCATGAACCAGATATCGCTTAATAAACTCAAGTATAATATCCGTAATTCCTGACAATATTGTTGTGCCACCCAATAAAACGAGCAGATATCCAATGCCATCCCAAACCGAGAATTTTTTATTTAACGATATTTCATTTATATTGATTTTCTCGATTTCTTTAGTAAAAATCCCAAAAAAATAAAAATATCCCACGCTGGCGATGCTACCACAGATAACCTTAATTGATTGCATATCCAGTGGTAAATTTAAAGTTCCCATAATAACTAATACTACACCGCTCAATATGCTTGAAAACAACATAGATATAAGCAAAGCTCCACTTATTCGGCTAATTTTTTTCATTCTTATATTATCTCCTTTTCATAAGGTAACCTAAAATAAATACTATTTTAGGTTACCTTCCATAATATTATCCGTATATATGTGATACACCCTCACAATAATAATGAATAATTCGTCCTACATAATATCCCATTAAATCTATTAAAATGCGGCATTCATTGATTAACCAAATACATTAAATTATGTATCAAATTGATGCTCATATGAGCTGCTATCCCAAAAACAACATTTCCTCTTTTTATATAAACCAGACAAAACGCAATCCCTGCTAATACATATTGTATTGATTGCAGACAAAGCTCATTTAAACTTATTGCCCCTATAGATGGTATAAAATGCATTAATCCAAATAGCACTGATGATACAATCACTTTAATTATCAGACTTTTATTGATAGAGCTGAATATAAACCATCTAAAAATCAGTTCTTCTAATATGGGTCCTATAAATGCAGAAAGAATCATAATAGCCCAATAATGTTCTTTCATTGTCATTCTGAGCGTAATTTCATTTATGCTTTGCTCATTATTTCCGGATGCCAAAATAAACTGCATAATACCGCCTAATATTGTAAACAATACTATTACAGCAAATGATTTGATATATCCTGAAGCTATTGATTTGATATCATACTGCCTTATCTGTTTTATATCTCTTAAAACACCTGTTCCATAAAGGCTGAATAAAATAACTATAGCTATAAAATTCCATAAATAGTTTGTTATCAGATATGCCTCCGAATAGCTCGTTTCTTCAAAAACTGATTGTATAACAGGCAATATGATATATTTTTTCCCTATCAAGTACCAGGCCGGAAAGAATATCCAGCCAATATACCATTTATTGTTTTCTTTTTTCATTACCATTTCTGCTTTGATTGGCTTTTATTCTGCAATGTTTCTTTTTTGAAATACAGAAAGAGCTATCAATGAACATGTAAGAATAACTATTGCTGAAGCAGGCATTGTTTGCATTTCCATGCACCATCCTGCTATAATAAGTGCAATTTTATTATTCTGCCCTACTATTAATATACTCAAGAAAATAATTACAAATAATGGTACTAAAATCAAATCAAATATTTTCTTCATTTTTATATTTCCTACTCTTCATCTTTTTTATTAAATTTTGAATATATCAACATTCCTAATGACAACCCAAGTGATACACCAATTGGTAACATTGCAATATTCTTTGTAACAACACTCATGCAAGTTCCCAGTGCTGCTCCTATTGCTACTAAGCCTATATGAATTGCTGTACTCTTTTTCATATTATAATATCCTTTCATTTTTTGCCAAATTTATATAGATATCTTTATTAAATTTTGAAGCTTTAACAGTGATATCAGTATCTCTGTTTGCATATTCACTATACTCTTTTATGCACAAAAAATGCAATCACTATGGCATGAACGACACTTTTTAGGTATGAACGACATAGTGATTACTTTTTTATATAACTTTTTTCCTGCTCAAAACTCAATCCATACTGAAATACCGATGAATCCATTGAAGCTCCATTAATAGATTGATTCAAAATAGAAACTATGATCAGCACAATATATTGCACCATTTCTGTGAATATTATATACACTGGGATATTTAACTTGTCAATTAATCGGCTCAATCTGTTCATCCTGTTTTCCTCAGCTTAAAAGTAACCAGTTTCTATTTTATATATTACTAATTCCTGTTTGTTTTCTTTAATATATATATTCCAAATAAAATTAGCCCTATTCCTAATCCCAGAAAAGAAACTCCATTTACTTTATTATACGAAAAATCTACTCCATACAGCATCAAAGCTTGACTTATTATTATCCCTATTGACGAAATAATTATCAATAAAATTGAACTTTTTTTTAGAAATCTCACCTTAGTTCTCCTCATATAATTCCTATTTTCTCTTTCTGCGCATTGTTGAGAATATATATAACTAATGATTCTATTACGAAACCGCTATCAACCTGCATAAGTATAGTGTTATTCATTGTTTCTAATTTTTCTTTTGTTTTCATAATCAGATTTCTCCTAAAATATTAAAGTTCCTTTAACATCTTGACAAATTTTGTAAAATTCAATGTAAGGATTGATGAAACTTTACCTGTAACATTTCCTCCATTGCATTGGTTCAGTTCTTTTCTATTTAGCTCTTTAAACATTTTCTCTCTCTCCTTTCATCAAGCAACATACTATTTCATCGACAACATATCAATAATTATGTGCTATTTGGTAGAATTTCCGTGTTATTTGGTAAAATAATATACAAATTTTTTATTTTGGTAGTATAATATGATTTAAGGTTCAAAAGATATTCTGTTAAAGATACCTTATAACCATAAATTTGCACCTTGAAACTTCACATAAATGAGGATTTTATCAGCTAAAATTGGTATTATATAAGTATTAGAAAGCAAGGAAACCACTTATGTCTCAGATCTTGTTGTTTATCTTCACAAACAAAATGAAGATGACAAGCTGCGCCTGAAAACCAAAAAAGATGGTGGCATGAATTCTTCCATACTTTAAAATCGTTTATGTGAGATTTTCAATGTACAAACTGTTTTTTAAGAGGTGGTTTTGCCCCTCAAATCATAATATAGAGAGAAAATTACGGAGATTCTAATGCAAACCATTTACAAAATATATTTTGAATTACTTTTTGATATTCCTTTGGCACTTCTTCTTTTTCGTATTTCAGAAAACAGACAAGATAAGCCTGTATCCTGCTACACAAAATTAATGTATTGTCTAATTTTATTTTGTATATCTTATTTTCTTAATGCATCACTTTTTTCAGTTATTTTATGTTTTATTACATTACCACTAATATATTCTTTATATGTTTTCCCTAAAAATTACCGGATTGCATTGAGGAATTTTTTTGAATTTGTAATTTTTTATTTTATGATATATATTATTATTGTAATCGTTTATACGCTCATCTTTAATGATCAGGATATTACAATTATTTCACAACAATATAATACCTACAAATCCGCTATAATAAATTTATTAACATATATAATCTATGCATTAACTTCAAATCTTCTACAAATAAATATTACTAAAAGTATATACATCTTATTTTTTAATGCGATAGTAATTTCCATCAGTGTCATTCTTGGTTACACAACCCTTTCTTTAAATCTATGGGATTCGGGTTCAACTGTACTTCCGATTATCTTTGCTACTATTTTTGTCTTAATTATTATTTGCATCTCTTTATATAATAAATTCTTATCTATTATTGAAGAAAACACTAATTATCGGTTCAAACTGGAACTTGACAAAATGGAACAGGTATATTCTGCCCAGCTCGACGATAAATTAAATCAGCTCCATTCTTTAAGACATGATATGAAAAACCATCTGATAGTAATTGATGGTTATGCTTCACAGCACAATGATAGGAAAATTCATGAATATATTCATAATATTTCTGAAGACCTTTCTCTGACAAATGCTGTAGATTCAGGCTCTCATATCGTCTCAGCTCTTATAGCTGAAAAAGAGAACAAAGCAAAGTCACAAAATATCAGATGCGAAATTAATATAAGTACACCCGGTATTAATATTGACGATTTTTCAATTACGACCATAATAGGTAATCTGTTTGATAATGCGATAAAAGCAGCCTCTGAGTGTGAACATGGCTGGATCAGATTCTCCCTCACCCAAACCGGCTCATATATGAATATAGTTATTGAAAATTCCTGCTCCGGAAATATTATAGAAAACAATGGTGAATTTACATCTACCAAAAATGACAAGGTCTTACCTCATGGAATAGGCATAAAAAATGTCCGTAAAGTCGTTTCCAACCTTAACGGACAAATTGATTTCTCTTATGCCAGCGGATATTTTAGCGTAAAGGCTGAACTCCCTAATTATAGTTAAGTTCCTGCTCCTTTATAGTTTAATTTATCGTTTTTTTAAGTTATAATATTAAACATAAGGAGACACGATATGAATAATTACATTAATATTTTTTTAGAATTTTTATATCTTCTTTGTAATGCATTCTTGCTATTCAGAATATGTGAAGAAAATATGCACAATAAAATCAGCATTCCGATGAAGTTATTTTATATTATAGTATTTGTAGTTTCTCCAGCCACAATACATGCTATCGGGATATTATCATATTTTGCTCCTATCCTATTCATGCTTATAATTTCTAGAAAATTAAACAAACTACTGTTAAAATGTTTATTCAATTATATAGCTATATTATTTCTATTTATACCAATTGCCACTATACAAACTTTACTATTAAATGATGCACAGTTTGCACTGAGTTCTCAGGAATATTTAGAGTATAAAACCACAACCATTTTTATAGTTGTTTATAATATTTACATACTTTATACCAACATTATAAAAAGAAAATCCAGTGCATATTTTTATTCATATGCATTTACAATTATTATATTGGGATTAAGTATGTTGCTTGGCTACATTACGCTTTCAATATGCATTGAAAGTCCAAACTCTTATAATTTGATTGTTATTTTTTCAATTATATTTTTATTTCTTATCATATGTATTTCACTATATGATAAATTTCTGGCAGTCATTGAAGAAAACACTAATTATCGGTTCAAACTGGAACTTGACAAAATGGAACAGGTATATTCTGCCCAGCTCGACGATAAATTAAATCAGCTCCATTCTTTAAGACATGATATGAAAAATCATCTGATAGTAATTGATGGTTATGCTTCACAGCACAATGATAGGAAAATTCATGAATATATTCATAATATTTCTGAGGATCTTTCTCTGACAAATACTGTAGATTCAGGCTCTCACATCGTCTCAGCTCTTATAGCTGAAAAAGAGAACAAAGCAAAGTCACAAAATATCAGATACGAAATTAATATAAGTACACCCGGTATTAATATTGACGATTTTTCAATTACAACCATAATAGGTAATCTGTTTGATAATGCGATAAAAGCAGCCTCTGAGTGTGAACATGGCTGGATCAGATTCTCCCTCACCCAGACCGGCTCATATATGAATATAGTTGTTGAAAATTCCTACTTTGGAAATATTATAGAAAACAATGGTGAATTTACATCTACCAAAAATGACAAGGTCTTACCTCATGGAATAGGCATAAAAAATGTCCGTAAAGTCGTTTCCAACCTTAACGGACACATTGATTTTTCTTATGCCAGCGGATATTTTAGCGTAAAGGCAGAACTCCCTAATTATAGTTAAGTTCCTGCTCCTTATATGCTCTCCTTATCTTGTCCAGATGAAGTTCCTTTATCTGTTCATGATATTTCCTGCTCAAAGGGACCTCCATGCCTCGTCCAAAGCATACCACATCCTTTTTTACTTCTTTAATGTAATTAAAATTGGCTATGTAACCCTGATGAATATACATAAATGCATCATGATCCAATCTCTCATATATCTTTTTTAAAGGCTCATAACAGCATATTTCCTCATCAATTTTATGGAATACACACTGGTTCCTGCGTTTTTCTATATATAATACATTTTGAAGGTCTATGAGAACATCTTCATATCCGGATTTAATTTTTAGATATCTTTTTTCCGCTTTTTGTGCATTTTTACGATAATCAATCTGAATTTTTGCTTTTTCGATAATGTGCTTTACCTGTGTATATTTTATCGGTTTCATGACATAATCAAGTGCATCAAGTCTGAATGCCTGTATCGCAAATGCATCATAACTCGTCACAAATGAGATACATACCCATGGGTCGATTTTTCTTAATGCATCAGCCATCTCAATACCTGTCATACCGGGCATTTCCACATCAAGAAACAATAAATCATATTCCTTACTCTTAGAAAGTATATTATTCATGAGTTCTTTTGCATTATCATAGAGATCGATGCTCATATTAACATCCATCTCATTTCCGTATTCACTCACAAATTTTTTAAGTTCATTCCGAAAAAATTCTTCATCATCGCATATTGCTGCTCTAATAGTTTCGTATTGCATACAAGCCTCCCAAAAATATAATCCGCTGTACTATAAGCATAGTATAGCGGATTCAACGCTCAATTACAATTTATTATCCGGGTATTGATCATAAAACATACTGTATTGATTGCAGACCTGTTTAAAAATTCTTATGCCCTATCCTTTAATTTTTTGCAATACCCTATCAGGATATTTGTAGCTAATACAATTCCCAAAATAACGGCTATTGCCATTAGGATAAATGGTGCTAATTGAAATGCAAATATAATTGTCTCTGAAACAATATATCTTCTGATAGCCTTTTCCAATATAAATGTCACTATTGAAAGTAACAATATCCACAATATCCACTTACCAAAATTTTTGCACCATACCGGCAATAAATCCTTTAATACTATGTTTTCCATATGCCGCTCCTTCTTTTGTACTTCCACAATTAATATATCTTTTTATAGTATAAAAAAGCAATCACTATGGCATGAACGACACTTTTTAGGTATGAACGACATAGTGATTGCTTATTTCTATAACTATTTTCCTATTTTTTATATATTTATTGTTACAATAAATCTTTCATTTTCCTGAGATATTCTCATATCTCCATCATATTTTTTTACAGTCCTCCTTACATTTTCTAACCCAATACCATGATTCAGCTTATCCTCTTTTGTAGTAATAAACTTTTGTTTTTGATTTATAATACTTTCCATATCATAACTATTACGAACCGAGATAAATATTTGTGAATTATAACCGGCTATCTCAAACTCAATTATTCTTTTGTCCTCTTGTATTTTTTCACATGCCTCTATGGCATTATTTAAGAGATTTGATATTATTGTGCACATATCAAACATATCAATTGCTACATTATCCGATACGCGCCCCTTAAACTGAACCTTTATATTTTTACTTTCCGCTTCCAGGACAAATGGGGCTATTACCGCATCCAATTCCCTGTTTCCGGTGTACTCTACCGGTTTTTTAGATGAAACCTCATTAGTTAGCTGCGATAAATATTTTTTTATTTGTGAATTATCTTCGCTGGTACACATACTATTTAACGCAAGCATATGATTTTTTACATCATGACGGAATTTCCGCAGTTCTTCATATTGCAGAAGCATATGCTCATAGTACTGCTTTTGTAAAGCCATATGCTCCTTATACATGTCATTTGACTTTTTTATATGTGCATTCTGGCTTAAAACAACAATCTGCATAAGTGTTACTACAACAAGTGTACAGCAAGCCATTACTGCAAACACCCCATAAATTTGCAAATCTTCATACTCTTCCAATTCTGAAAAAGTCTGAATTGATCCTACTAATATCAATGAACTGATGGTAACTAAATACAAAATGATGTAATGTTTTAGATCTAAAACTACTTCTTCCTGATCATTTTTTCTTCGTTTTATTACATATATTAGTGCCCAGACACCTATACTCAATATTTGACATAAAATCGTTAAAGCCGGAGATTCCTTAACGTAGTATTCAGAAACTCCAATTTTTATAGATATAATAAATGAAAACAACATTCCAAATATAGAGCTTGCTATAACCACAAACGGATACAAAATCAAATTTTGAATTTTAAATGGCTCTATTATAAAAACAGGCAATATGACCATTATAAATATGGATGCTCCCATTGCATACTGTAGATTATTATTTACATATACAATACTACCTGTAATTACCACCGCAATGATATATACCATCCATTTGACAGCTTTATTGGTAATTCCTCTGCTTAGTACAGTACGATATGCTAATGAATAAAGTACCGTCTCTGTTATAAAATATACTATCAAATACAATATATCCCTTATCACATTCTTCGCCTCGCCATTCTTTCACCATACTCGTGATATAACCTTTTTACGGTTTCTTTATAGCTTCTACCAATCGGAATTTCAATATCCATATCTCTTATAGATAATTTTCCATTTCTAAGTGTGGCATATTCAAGATTAACCATATATGATTTATGAACACGTATCACAGAACTGTCCTCAAGCCGTTTCTCAATCTCAGATATATTTATTCCTACAAAGTTCTGCCCATTGGTATAAATATACGCATATTTTCCCTGTGCTTCTATATATCTTATATCCTCAGCATAGATTATTATGTTTTGGCCGGTTTCAGACAAATACGAAATGCCTACATTCTCACATTTCTCTATCAATACCTTTTCCAGCACTGCTTTCACATCCATATATCCGGCCGGCTTCCTGATAAAATCTATAGTCTTGATTCCAAAGGAATCTATCATCTTCTCATCATGACTCGACACAAATGCTATCCGCCAGATTTTGTCCAGTTTCAGTACTCGATCCTTTAGTTTTATTCCGCTGAGACCATCCATCTCTATATCCAGAAAAAGTATATCTATTTTTTGGTTTTCCTCATCATCACAATATTCGAGAACCTCTTCTGCGTTTTTATACATTTTATATTCAAATGCATCCGTATTGTTTTCATAATATTTCTGACATAATTGCAGCATATGCTGCCTTGCTTCAGCTGAGTCATCACATATTCCTATTTGTAACATATACTTTATCCTCTTTTATCTTATTGTGCACCGTTTCTTTATCCCAACAGCCACCGGCGAAGCTCGTATATATCCCTTACAATATCATATATTTATGTAATTGTCGCGGTCTACCTCTATCACGGTATAGTAATTCTTTCCAAGCTTTTTCCTGACATTTTCCTGTATTGCATTGCATATATCGTCATCTGAGGTGATATAGCCGAATGGAACTGCAATGTCAAAAACCAGATTCGTATGTGTATCACCTCTGATAATACGGAAATCGTGCATATTTATGTGCGAATCAAGCCCTTTTATCACAGAGAGCACCTCTGCCTTCAGTCCGGCTACCTCCTCGTCCTCTATCGCTACCGGGTCCATGTGGATGGTCACTATACAGCCCAGCTCCCTTCGTATCCTGCGCTCCAGATTATCGATTATATCGTGCAGCTCGACCATATCTCCGTCCTCCGGCACCTCTGCATGAAACGATACTATCCTGTGTCCCGGTCCATAATCATGCACCATAAGGTCATGCATACCGAGTATGTTTTTGTCAAAGTCTAGTACCATCTCCTTGAGTCTATCGACAAACTCCGGCTCCGGCTTTGCTCCAAGCAGCGGGTCTATCGCCTCTCTGGCTGATGATATCCCTGAATAGAATATAAACAATGACACAAATACACCGCCTATTCCATCCAGATTGAGTCCCAAAAAGTGCGCTATGAGTGTGGCTGCAAGTACTACAGATGTAGCGATACAGTCTGACAGACTGTCCCTGCCTGTTGCTTCGAGTGTTGATGAATCAAGCTTTTTTGAAAAATAGAAATTGTATACCGCCATGACGCATTTTACGGCTATTGATGCCAGTAGTATCGCTACAATAAGCCATGAAAACTCTATGTCCTGCGGCTTAATGATTTTGCCAAAGGAATCCCTGAACAGCTCAAAGCCCATGATGAGTATGATTGCTGCAACTGCCAGTGTAGCCACATACTCCATCCTCGCATGTCCGTATGGATGCTCCTCGTCGGCTCTCTGTGCCGCCATCTTGAAGCCCGCTATCGTAATGATTGATGAGCCTGCATCTGACAGGTTGTTGAATGCATCCGCAGTGATTGAGATTGCACCGCTAAGCATTCCTGCAAAGAGCTTGCCGGCAAAGAGTATGAGGTTTAAAAATATGCCGACTATACCGCACAGCATGCCGTATTTATTTCGTTTTTCAATATCTGTTTCTGTCTCTGGCATTTACTTTACCTCTATTTTTTATTTCACCGCTCCGAATCTGTCGAACGGGTAATATCTGAATATCGCTTTTGCAAGTATATCGTCCTTAGACACATATGTGTGCTCCCAGACTCTTGCGTCTGATGAGCCATTTCTGTTGTCACCGAGCAGCAGATATGAGTCCTGTGGCACCTTAAACTCGTAAGGTCCGGCATTTACTGTCCACGGATCCTCACCGCTCTGGTTTGACTTGAGATAATCCTCCTCAAGTGCCTCACCGTCTATATACACCTTGCCGTCCTCTATGGTAACTGTCTCTCCCGGCAGACCTATTACACGCTTGATGTACTTCTCAGAAGGCGAATCCGGGGCATTGAATATGACTATATCCCCTCTCTTTGGGTCAGAAAATGTATATGCAAGCCTGAAGCCAAATATGTCATCTCCAATCTGTATGGTGTTCTCCATCGAGCCTGACGGAATATTTGCATTTATAATGACATAGTTCTTTATGAGTATTGCCGCTACAATGGCGAATGCGATTGTTAACACCCAGCTTAAGATTTCCTTGACTGGTGATGTTTTTTCCTCCGGCTTTTTTGGCTCCATCTCATCGGTTGTTTTTGTGTCTTCTTCGTTGTTTAAGTCTAATATCTCCATTTTCATGTTCTCCTTATTCATGCTTCAATAAGTGTTTGATAATATATGTCTGTGCGGTACAGCCTATGGTGCCATCCACCACTTTATAAAGTCCTTCCTTGTAAAATAAAGACTTGTAAGCCCGTAATCTGCGATTTCCCTGTCTGTAAAGGTCTTTGCTATATACGCATTGATTTCATCCGGGAAGTCTCTCTCGAGGCACCACTGTGCCTGCAGGCTCATTGGCTTTTCCAGCTCATATTGGTGCACGAGCTCGCCTCCAAAATCTATGATACTGTTCCATCTGGATGCATTGCCCAGTATCCTCTGCTTGATATTTTCTATGATCACAGCTCTTGCAATCCTTACCTTTTTGTACTTTTCGGCGCGCTGCAAAAGCATTGCATTGCGGTTGTGGGTATTTATCACCAGCTCCATCGGGTCTGTCAGCTCATTTGACACCAGACAAAATACAGGGTCCAGATCATAATACTCCGGTCTTAGCACGTAGTCGTTTCTGTACGATGCTGCTGTCTTTGCCACGGTTAGGTCTGCCGATACATCCGTGTATATGATGCCCGGCATGTCACCCATAACATACTCCATAGATGTGATGTATGGTGTCATAAACTGCCAGAAGGCTCTGATATTCTGCTCAAATACTATGATATCGTATTTGTCAATAAACTGACCATAATCATAAGGGTAGTTCTCCCTGTAGTGTGCAAAAAGCGCTCTCTGCATGAATGCTATCTTTATTTTGCGCCCGATAAAGCCGTTTATCACTGTCCTCACCGGCACCTCTACCTCGCGCTCCTTTATATATACAAGCACCTGTATAGCTCTGCTTACCAGCTCGTTTTCTGCCTCGTATTCACCTACCAGCCTTTTTCTGCCGTCTGACAGGTACTGTCCAAGTGTGAGTGGACTCTGACCAAAAAAATCAATAATAATCTGTCCGATGTACTGGCGGAGCTCTATGTGCTTTTCATCGAAGGCTGCTCCGTCTCTCGATATGCTTATGTTTAAAAACCTTTTTTTGATATTGAGCTGATATGAGAAATTGTCTATCCACGATGGTGCAAGCCCCAGTATGTCTGTAGCATCTGACACAAGGACTCCCTGCTGGTACAGCGTGGACTTAGGAAAATACCCCTTGTGCTTTGGATGATATATGGCAACATAGCCCTCAAGCAGGCTATTATCCACTCGTATGATATTCATGCCAACAAGCTCATTCATCGGATAGTTCCACTTTGCCTTTGGCTGTGACAGGCATACCTCCCTCGTATCACACCTGATATTTACAGGTATAGGCAGTGTAAGCATATAGTGCTTTATGGTGTCCACTATAAAATCCATATCTATATACGGCGCATATGATGGCTTTACAGGGATAGAGATGCGTGTGCCCGGTGTCTTTTTCTGCGATATGACATACTCTATCTGGCCACTATCTCCAAACCACTTTGCCATGACCGGTGCCGTATCCTGCGGATTGCTTATGTTCCAGGCAGTGTTTATGACCTTATCCTTTTTCGACTCGATGAGCACAGCCTTTGAGACTGTAAAGCACGAGCATAGCCCGATGCCATAGTGGGAATACGGCTCATACTTCAGCTGCTGATTGAAGAAATCTGCGCTTGTATAATAGCTTGCCCCTATCTGTGCGATAAAGTGCTCCAGGTCATATTCATTTATGCCTATTCCGTTATCCTCTATCGTAAACAGTCTTGTATCACTGCTGTACGTGATGTCTATGCGCGGCTCATATATGGCTCTGACATCGCGCATCTGGCTTGCCTGCTCCAGCTCGAGGAACTCCGTACCCCAGCTCCACTCAAGTGCCTGCCGCACATTGCAGGCATCCATGGCATTGAGCAAAAGCTCCCTGATAAAGACCTTCCACGAAGCATAAAACTGCTGGCTTGCAATAAGCGGCAGCATATTTGATTTTCCTAACTCTACATCGATGCTTTTCATGCTTTATCCGACCGCCCGTAATAGCTGCCGTAGTAATTGCCATAGTACCCACTGACATGGCTGTTTTTCTTGTTGTTTACCTTGTTGAGCACAGCGCCCAGTATCCTCACTCCCGATGCCTCGAGCTGTTTTTTCACACTCTGTATCATTCTGGCGCTCGCCATGCCCTGTCCTATCACTATTATAGCTCCGTCACAATACTTTGCTACAACTGCCGCATCTATGGCAGCTCCTATCGGTGCACAGTCTATAATTATGTAGTTAAAGTGCTCCTTGCCGAAATTAAGAAGCTCCTGAAAGTATTTTTTCTCAAGAATCTCTGTCGGATTCGGCACAGACGGCCCTGCAAATATCATAAAAAGGCCCGGTATTTCCGTGCCATACATCACTTCCTCGAGACGTCTCTGACCGGAAAGATAGTGCGACAATCCGCATATCTCCCCTCCACTTGCCGCTGTGGCACGCAGACGCCCTGCAAGGACTGATTTACGCATATCAGTATCTATGAAAAGCACTCTCTTTCCTGACTCTGTAAGCGACCGCGCCAGATCAAGTGCCACGGTGCTTTTGCCTTCATTTGGAACAGAGCTTGTCACAAGAAGCGTGCGTATATCATCCCCGCAAAACTGTATATTTGTCTTCAAAGCTCGAAGCGATTCCTTCATTGTATAGCTTTGTTCTTTTAGCTTGCCAAACTTTACTAATTCCATCTGCCCATCTCCTGATACAGGCTTCCTTATGCTGAAGCCGATTTCTTTTTTCTTGTCTTTCTGTGGCTGCCCTTGCTATGCTTTCTACCCTTTCCATGCTCTCCGTCATCCTCCGCTTCATCGAGCGGAAGTGTACCAAGCACGTTCATGCCAAGCTTCTTCTCCACATCCTCTGTATCTATGATTGTATCATTGAACAGATAAGAAACCACTATAACCGCAATCGACAGAAATGCTCCCGCAAAGGCTCCTATCACTGTGTTTTTGCCGATATTAGGGCTTACCGCGCCTCCATCATCATATCCGCTCTGGATGATGGTCGGCGGATCCTGCTTCATCTTTTCCGCTATATATGCCGATGCGACCTTTGCTATCTCATCTGCTATGGTCTTTGCCATCTGCGGATCCGGGTCCGTTACTGTGATATTGAGTACTCGCGAGTTGGACGGATTGTCGAGCGTCACCCTGCCGCCAAGTGTCTTATAGCTCTCATTCAGATTGAGATTCTCTATGACCTGATCCAGCACCGGACGTCCCTTTACTACAACTATGTAATCATTTGTCAGGCTGGTGCCTGTCTGGATATCCGCAAGGCTTGTGATGGATGTGCTCTTTGAAAGTACATAGAGCTCAGATGTAGATTCATACATAGGCGTAATCATAAATCTGCTTATCGCAAATGCCACTGCACCTGTCGCTATCGTAACAAGAATTATCCACTGCCAATATGAAATTATCTCAAGAAACAGATCCTTTAAGTCTATCTCTATCTCGTTGTCAAAATCCTGTTCTCTCTCCATTATTTATCCCCGCATTTACACTGATTATCTTCCGTTTATTATATTTTCCGGTGTGGTCTGCATGATTTCCTGCGCGTAGTCATCACCGAACTTCTTTGCCACGTACTCATAGCATTTTTTCATATTGCAGACGCGCTCCTTTGTGCCGTGGCTGTCGCTTGCTATTACATCAACAAGCCCTGCCTTCAATAGCTTCTTTGTATATCTCTTGAAATGTCTGCCATCTATGCCGAGCACTGAGTCTGCATTGATCTGTATGAGCGCTCCCAGCTCCTGCAAATCCTCTATACGGCTTATATCACTGAGACACTCATATCTCTCTACATGTGCTATCACCGGTATATATCCTGCAAATATAGCTTCGCGCGTCATCTTGTATACAAATGAGTATTCGCTGGAATGTGAATACTCTGTGAGTATATACTGTGTATCTGCCAGTGTATGACACAGCCCACCATGAAAGGCATCTATCATATCGGTTGCCACATGATACTCTGTGCCGAGCTTTAATTCTATTCCAAGCTTCTTTGCATATGGCATCAGCTTTTTATAGTGTCGCTCTATCTTTTCAAGCGGATGCTTAAACATTCCATGGCGCAGGTGCGGTGTGAGGATTATGCCTGTGATGCCCTGCTTTTTGGCTATCTTGAGCATCTCTACCGATTCCTCGAGCGACTTTGAGCCGTCGTCCACTCCGTATAATAAATGGCAATGTATATCTATCAAAATTCATGGTCCTCCGTTTTGTTTTCCTGAACTATTATTATACTATATACAGTTTTTTCGTGCAATTCTTTAGATATTAAATTTTTCTTCTTTTTTGTGGGAGGGCGTGGCGTAAGCGCCGGGCACCCGTGCAGCGCACACGAACTCCCGCGCCTGCTACGCTACGCTGCTAAGAGAGCTATACGAATTATGCCTTGAGGTGGTTCTATGCTTGACAAAACCGGCTTTTATGCGCCGTCCATGGCGCATAACGCCTCATATGTTTCGCCACACCTTTGCAACAAGTCTTTTAGAAGCTGACGTTGATATTCGTTATATTCAGGAAATGCTAGGACATAGCTCCATTAATATTACAGAAATTTATACACATGTTACAGTATCTAAGCAAAGAGACATCCTTGCCACAAAACACCCTCGGAAAAATTTTCACATATAGGTTTTATGGGCAATCCAATAATCTTACGGATTGCCCACCATACACAGTGAGTAATCCTTTTTCTTACATTGAAACGCTTAAAAACTATTAACGATTTCCTAAGATACGTTCATAATAAAAGTCCTCAGCATTTTCATATTACAAGTCTACCTATATTTCTATGCTATCTAAGATTTTCCACATATTCTTCCAAGCACAATCCACTCTGATGAATCTCCTCTGCTGCTTCTTTTCCCACATAGCGATAATGCCACGGTTCATTAGCAACTCCTGTAATGCTTGTCTTTCCGGACGGATATCTTTGAATAAATCCGTATTTGTATGAATTATCTAGTAACCAGTTATAAACATCATCACGAGAACATTTAGAAGTATCTGCATTGATATCTACCGCAAGTCCAAGCTGATGTTCACTTGTCCCCGGCAATGCAACCCATTCCATTGCTGTTTCCTCTGCCATGTGTTTTGTATAACCTTCACTGCGATATGCGTCTATCTTGTCATCTAAAATCTGTTGTTGCTCCTCTGCGGTTCTGTAACCATCTCTAACAAACGGATATACCCCCGCATTTCTCGCATCATCAAACATTTCCTGCAAATATGGATAGATTCTGGACTCTATTTTCTGACCATTACTCAATTCCATGAGATCAATTTCATAATCATCTGGAATATAGTTGTCTCGGTTTACTATCATCAACTTCCATCCATACTTATCACTTGCAATGTGATGTTCTTCCTGTTTTATAAAACCAAAACCTTGTAGCTTGACCGCATCATTGGTTGCGAATGTATGTCCTACATAAATAATCAAGAAAAGAACGAACAACAGAGTTATCTTTTTCGGAAAACTCTTTTTCCTTTTCATCTACTTAATCTCCGTTTTATGATAGACATGATACATAAGCGGAACCATCAAAACACTTAGGATTGGATAAATGACCAGCATGATTGGTATCGAGCCAACAATCTTACCACCAATATGATATAAATCAAATGTATTGATAATCTCATTGATCTGCAGCAAGCGGTCTGGGAACACACCCAATATTCCCGATAAGAAATCGAAATTTGATACAAACTGTGGTAAAAACAGGATTGCAAAAGGTATTGTAACCGCAACAACTGCTGTATGCGTCTTTGCTGACACAATCATAGACAGAAACAGGCAAAATACTGTTCCAATATATCCGGCAATTACCGTGAGCAAATACAACTGCATATAGGTAATATTGTAAAAAGATTTCCAATGCCAGAAACCTGTCTGTATCATGACATTTCCACCTTGCGATCCAAGACATCCCAATACCACAAGTGAATACAGCGATATTACAATAAAGTAGATAGCTGATACCACGATAAATCCTGCCATGATCTTTGCTCTCGTTCCCCTATCCCTTCCGTATTTTGTTGAGAAAAATATGGATTCTGATTTCCAACTAAATTCATTGGAAAAGATACCAGACACCAAGAATGCTGACACAAGCATAATGAGCATAATAATCGTCTGAGCGTAACTCAGTGCTGATTTCCAGCCATCATAGTCCTCATAGTATAAAGGTACTTTCATCTCACTGTACTGCTCTATCAAAAATGCTTTCTCATTTTCATCGAATAAACCATCGGTGTCTTCGGAATTCAACCATTTTTCCAAACTCTTTCCACGGTTCTCATAGATCTGTCCCACTTCTTCTTTCGATAAAGAATCAATCCGATAATAGTTGAAATCTCTAAATTCGCAAAATCCCATATTGATCATGTCCTTTATTTCTGAAAACCCTTGTACCTTGGAATCATGCAATAAGTTAGCAGAATCATCTCCTGGGCGAATTGGATATTCTTCACTGATTTTTTTATATTCATCCATAACCGCTTGTAATGCTGCTTCATCTAAAACACCTTCCCACTTCTGCTTTTCTTCCCGCAGACTCTTTGCTGCTGCGATTCCTGTATGAGATTTGCCCTGCTCATCCAAAAAACTGACATTCGTGATTGCGAAATAGCATGATATCAAAAGTGAAAATAACAACACGACCAATGATACTTTACTGATGCTCTTAGAAAAGATTTTCTTAATTTCATATCTGATCATTCCATCTCACCACCCTTTTCACCAAAATAATATAAGAACACATCCTCCAATGTCGGCTCCACCACAAATGCTCCAGCAATCGGTGGCTCACTGGCAATAATACGAAGGTTCACCATTCCCCTTTCCGCTTTCATATTAGACACCTTAAATTCTTTCATCATCTTTGTTGCATCTGCCTGTGATACTTCACACGCATATACCTTTTCCCGCATAGAAGCAATTGTCTGATCCAGATTTCCCTGCTGCATAATCTGTCCATCCTTCATCAGCCAGATTTCATTGGCAATATACTCCACATCTGAAACAATATGCGTCGATAAAATAACGATCCGGTCCTCTGACAGCTCACTGATCAGATTCCTAAAACGCACCCTTTCCGTTGGATCAAGTCCAGCCGTAGGCTCATCCAGAATAAGAATTTTTGGATTGTTTAGCATTGCCTGGGCAATTCCTGCTCTACGTTTCATTCCGCCGGACAGCTTCTTCATCTTCTTATTTGCTGACTTTGTAAGTCCAACCTGCGCAATCAAGTCCTTTACCCGTTTACCAGCAACCATCGGTCGAATACCCTTTAAGCTGGCAATATACAGTAAATAGTCTTTTACTGTGAAATCCGGATAGAATCCGAACTCCTGAGGTAAGTATCCAAGCAAATTTCGATATTCTCCATCCATTTTGAAAATATCCTTTCCATCGCACAGAATCTGTCCACTTGTCGGTGTCAAAAGGGTACAGATCATTCGCATAAGCGTTGTCTTTCCTGCACCATTCACACCTAAAAGTCCATATACTCCATTCTCTATCGTCAGGTTTAGGTTCTCTACTGCCCGAAAGTCACCAAACTTTCTTGTAACATTAACCATTTGTAGTTTCATATTGATTTCCCTCCATTGTCCAACATAAGCGATTGCAGTCATGTATTGCCTTATACACTGCACCAATCAGGAAACAGCTTGCTAATCCAAATAAGATACTCCATACAAGACATGTAATCTTAGCATAAATAAAATCATTCATTGTAACCATCCACCAGATCACACTCCACAAAAAGCAACCGAGCATGGATGCTACCTCATTCAAAGCGCTGCTGTTTAACATGGCAAAGCAGATTCCAGCAGCAACGACCATTGGGAACAAAAACTGCACCAAAATATCCATAAACTGCATTCTCATACCCACACAGCAAACGAACATAAATAGCGTTATCATAAATACATCCGCCACTCCTATCAAAAATACTCGTGCGGAATAGATCTGTCTGAGGGAATACAGGCACGCTGCCTCAATCTGTAAGGAATCACTTTCTTTGTTTCTCCAAAATTCCGGAATGATCATAACGATAAAAAGGACAGAGGAGGTTCCCAGTGTTCTCATCAAATATTCGCTATCATCCAGATAATTCATGAGAAAAAATGTCACTATCAGTAATGCTGCCTGCAACATCCACCATCTCTTTCGGATCAGCCGAAATTGAGAAAATAAAAACTCTCCATAGCTCATCGTATGTTCAGACTGAACTTCCATCATAACTTCCTTCGATTTTTGAATCGTTTCCAGAATCTTTTCTTCTCTTGGAATAACTTTTGTTTCCGTTTTATAGTTTTGCATCATCTTTTTCAAATTCATCAGAATCCTCCTCTCCCAAAAGTTTTATTAATTCTTCTTTTGCCCCTTTGTGACGGTACTTAACCAGTGGCAAACCAATCTGTAAAATATCTGCTACCTCTTTTAGTTTACAGTCTCCAAAATAGATCAGCAGTATCACTTCTCTTAACTCCGGAGCCAGCCTTCCAAGAGCCAGTTCCACATCCATTCGTTTTTCTTTTCTTTGAATACCACCATCCGAAACCAGCTCTCTTTCCAATATTCCCTGCTCTACACTCTCTACCTTCCATTTCTTTGCATAGTCCTTACAAAGATTCCTAGCTATTACATACAGATAATTCTTTGCCTTTCCAATGTGCTGATAAGATGCAATATTTTCTATAAATCGAAGGAAGGTTTCCTGTGTTAGATCTTCTGCTTCTGTCTGATCCAGACAATGATTTCTACAATACAACAAAATTTCTGCATAATATTTTCGTACAAATTTATCAAAAGCATTCTCATTGCCCTGTTTCATTTGTAGAATTAAAAGATAATCATTCAAGTTGCCCTCCTTTCCCATTTTCGGTAATGTATAAACGTTTATTCCATTCTAATATGTATAACGACTGACTGCAAAAAAAAGATAGTCATTTTTCATTAAATTTTTGTATGTGTTTTTGTCTTTTACTTAAAACTACACTCCTCCTCTTCTAATTTCCAATTTATTTTGTTACAATTATAAAAAGGATTACTGAAGCACACAATATGCTTTTACTTCAGTAATCCTACAATATCTTTCATAGTATATTGTTGGTATGCTACGCAAGATTATAATAAACGGGCAGCCCAAAAGTCATTTTCTGTTACAAAATATCTGCACTAGTGTGCTGCATTGTATGCCAACTGGTAGTTACCATTTTCATTTGTTGTACCGCCACCACAACTGCACTGACAGTTTGGTACAACTGGCAGCCATGCCGCTGCATACGATACATTACGTCCGCTAGTACATACACAATGGCATCCGCCGTTAACCATAGTTTCAGAACTCATAGGTGTTTTGTTTAAAGGATTTACAACTCTCATAATAATACCTCCTCACAATAACCAGCTTTCATCTGCACATTAATGCCATTCTGATCATAGCAGTCTGCATAGCATATATCACATAATCGAAGTGCCCAGCAATTTGAACAATTCCTTATTGATTTTTCTTCATATTCGTGTAAGTAATATTTTTTTATTGCTTCCGTATCAACCCCATTGTCTACATTGCCAATACTAGGGGAATCTCCAACACGCTCACATACCTTATATGTTCCATCCGTACATACATATAATCTTCTTTGTCCAGGGATACAACAACCATTACAATAACTAATATTGATTGGAGCATTTACATCATACCCTTTTTCTTGTAACTCCAAATAGTAGCTTTCCGGAACAGTTCCTTTACTTGGATATTCTGCTGGTCCATCCATGCTGAGAACAATGCTAAGATTTGGAACTTGTCCCAAATAATCAGCAATTTCCTCTGTCATTAATGTCAGATTCGTGGTGAACGAAAAACTTAAGTTACACTCTGTCAGATTAGCTAGGGCATAATATATACATTGTTTCATAACTTATTAAATATCAAAGGACTATACTATGGAATATATCTCAAAAAACTAACGGACTATATTTTAAAGAAAGGAATGATTACCGGGGAATTAACTGAAGTATATGAATATGGATTTCAATGCTTTTTAGAATTTTCTCTGAGTACTCTGTGTAGTATTATCATTGCAATTTTTCTAAATATGTTACCCGAATGCCTTTTCTTCTTCCTGATTTTCATTCCAATGCGATCATTCGGCGGTGGCGTACATATGAAAACATACCTTGCCTGCTTTATTGGCTCCTGTCTGTTATTGACATCAACCATGCTTGCAGTAAAATATTTATCTGTTCCAATCTATTTTTCTTTGGGATTGTATATAATTTCTGCTATCTTAGTTATGATAATCGGACCTGTGAATCATCCGAATCGAGAAGTGGATTGCCAAGAGAACCATACCTTCATGCGGAAGACATACCTCACACTGCTACTCAGCCTTATATGTGCTGTATTTTTTATTTACATTAAATCTACAAGATATATGTTTCTTCAAGCACTCGTGTTTTTTATTATATTTGTGACATCGTTAATCGGTCGGTTACTGTATAAGGACTAATCTCTCGCCTGCATAACCTTCTGAATCTTTTGTTATAATTCCTGTAGCCTCTGGAAATATTGTTTCTTCAGAGCTGCAGGGACATCATTATCAAGCGTTCTTATATCATCATAATCTTTCTCTTTCACAGACCTACGATTCTCATAGAACCACTGCCAACACCAATTACGCAATAAACTTTCTGCCAGCCTCTCCGGGTCAGAAAAGACCTCATCTATCATAACTGACTTTACATGTCCACTTTTTGGTAGTGTCAAAAGCGTTACCGGATCAATACTCGGACGTCCCATGCCATCCGAATAAGTATCACGAACAATGTCATAAATAAATGACCAGTCGATTGCTTTATCGATAATTCAAAGAAGATGATCCTGTGGAACAAGATCAACGCTTGTGACAATATTCCTGTCTGTTGCCATTTTGGAAAATCCCGATTCATTGAGATTTCAAGTTTAACGCTTTATATACCTTTGATTCTTGCTATTAGGCTTATCTGGAATAGTACGTTCCACCGCCCCAATATTTAATGCAGGATCCATATAATTCTTTCTAAATGTCTCACGTGATTTAAGCCCTAGCTGTTTCATTAAAGAAACGGCTGTATATGGCACATCGAATTCCATTACCTCAAGCAAACGTTTTACATATTCTGATTCATCATTAATGGATTTACGAACTTGTTCATTCACTTCATCAAGAATATCATCTATACGCTCCAACATAAATTCAATAAAAACATTCGAGTTTCCATTTACATGGCACTCTGAAATTGCATTGTAATAATCATTTTGAAATTTTTCTATCTGGCTTTCTAATGGTATATAGGCAAATACTGGATTCCATTCATTTAATAACATGGTATGCCATAGTCTTGCAGTTCTTCCATTGCCATCTGAAAATGGATGAATAAATACAAATTCATAATGAAAAATCGCTCCCATTATCAATGGATGTACCTCTTTTCTATTTGTACTCATCCAACCGAATAAATCTTGCATTAGTGAAGGTACAAACTGCGGTGGCGGAGCCATAAAAATACAGGTATCACCATTAAAAACACCTTCATCACCATCGCGAAACCTTCCTGCGTCATCTTTTAATAGGTATTCCATAATTCCTTGAACTTTTTTCAGATCATCTAAACTATATGGATTGACCTTTCCAATCATTTCATACGCTTTGTACGCATTTTTAACCTCTTGAATCTCCTGCTCTGGTCCAAGAACCATACGACCATTTATGACATCTTTTGTTTGTCCTATAGTCAACGAATTGGCTTCAATTTTCAATGATGAATGCACCGATTTAATTCGATTATTTCTCCTTAAATGTGGCTTATTATCCAAATTGTGGTATATCTCTATTCTCCCTAGCTTAGTCGAAATAGATGAAACCAGATTAAGCATTTTTTCAGTTATAGTATATGGTGGTTTATATTCTTCCATCAAATCGCCTCATCTTACTTATTATCTTGCTTATTATCTTACCATAATTATATATCTTTATACAATATCCATCTACAAATATCCACAATTTTAATACCTTCATACTGATAATTTTCATTTTTCGGTAACAGATTTTCTATTCGTATTCTACCATACCATAGTTGTTATGCCATTATTCTATTACCATTTTTTTAAAATAATTCTTTTTTTGGTAATAGATTCATTTTTCGATGATACACTTCACACAAGCGTTTCATTTTATTGAAGTATATTTACCATTGTCGTTATATTCCACTTATATTTTCCCAAAGAATCCTAAAAAGGTGGACTGCCACACATAGCAATCCACCCTCTGCCTTATTACAATTAATTTGTAACTATCCGATTTGTCTGACGAGATTTATCATTTCGATTGCACCGAGTGCACAGTCATATCCTTTGTTTCCGGCTTTTGTTCCGGCTCTTTCTATTGCCTGCTCGATGTTTTCGGTGGTCACTACTCCAAACATTACTGGGATTTCTGACTCGAGTGATACTGATGCGATTCCCTTTGATACCTCGTTGCACACATAGTCATAGTGGCTTGTTGCACCTCTGATTACTGCTCCGAGGCAGATGATTGCATCGTATTTTCCACTTTTTGCCATTTTCTTTGCGATGAGTGGTATCTCGAATGCTCCCGGCACCCATGCTACGTCTATGTTTTCCTCCGGCACGTCGTGTCTTACGAGTCCGTCCTTTGCTCCTCCTAAGAGCTTTGATGTGATAAATTCATTGAATCTTGCTACTACGATTCCTACCTTGATTCCATCCTGTGTCATTTTTCCTTCGATTACGTTCATTTTTCGTTCTCCTTATGTTTTTTATTTTTACTAGTATGAGAGTATATGTCCCATGCGGTTCTGCTTTGTTTTCAGATAAAACAAGTCATGTGCTGTGGCGCTCATCTGGATTGGCACTCGCTCGCTGATTTCCATGCCAAACTCTGAGAGCTGGTATACCTTGTCTGGGTTATTTGTGAGAAGGCGCAGGCTGTGTACGCCGAGCTCTCTTAATATCTGGGCTCCAATATAGTACTCGCGCTCATCTCCGGCAAAACCAAGTGCCAGGTTTGCTTCGAGTGTGTCCATGCCCTGCTCCTGAAGCTCATAGGCCTTCAGCTTATTTATCAGGCCGATGCCTCTGCCCTCCTGACGCATGTAGAGCAGTATTCCTCTGCCCTCCTCGTCTATCTGTCTCATTGCCGCCTCAAGCTGCTGGCCACAGTCGCAGCGCTGTGAGCCGAATACATCTCCTGTGAGACACTCTGAATGTACTCGACAGAGCACATCCTTTCCATCTGCGATTTCGCCCTTTACAAGTGCTACGTGATGCTCTCCGTTTAATCTGTTGACGAAGCCATATGCCTTGAATTCGCCGTATTTGGTCGGCAGCTTTACCTCTGTGACACGGTCAACGAGCTTTTCATGTATCTTTCTGTATTCCTGAAGTGCCGCTATTGTGATGAACTTGATGTCCCACTTTTTTGCAAGCTCCATAAGCTCTGTTGTGCGCATCATGGTTCCGTCCTCACGCATTATCTCACAGCACAGTCCACATTCCTTTAGTCCTGCGAGCCTGCACAGATCAACTGTTGCCTCTGTGTGTCCGTTTCTCTCCAGTACGCCGTTTTTCTTTGCAAGAAGTGGAAACATGTGGCCCGGACGTCTGAAGTCCTCTGGCTTTGCGTCATCAGAGACACATTTCATTGCGGTGATTGATCGCTCTGCTGCGGAAATACCTGTGGTTGTTGAGACATGGTCTATTGATACTGTAAATGCTGTCTCATGATTGTCTGTATTTTCCTGCACCATCTGCGGAAAACGCAGCTTCTTTACATATTCCTGCGACATCGGCATGCATATCAGACCCTTGCCGTGCATCGCCATAAAGTTGATGTTTTCTGTTGTGGCAAATTCTGCCGCACAGATGAAATCGCCCTCATTCTCTCTGTCCTCATCATCTGTGACAAGTATTATTTTTCCTGCACGAAGCTCATCAAGTGCTTCTTCTACTGTGTTGAATTTCATATTTTATGTCCTTTCTCTTATAATTTTGAAGCTGTTCAATTACATAATTTTTTAACCCTTCAGCCCACGCACATTCGCAAACCCACACGATACCCGTGCATTTTATGTTAAAATCCGTATTTTGCCAGAAAATCTCTTGTTATTCCATTCTGCTGTTTTTCGCCGGATTTATGTGGTGCATTTTCCTTAATTGTCTGTGCTCCTGTCATTTCTTCTGTAATTCCTTCCGGCTGCCCTTTAAATAACAGCTTCTCAACATATTTTCCTATGATATCTGTTTCCAGATTTACGACAGCTCCCACTTTTCTGTCCTTTAGCACAGTCTGGCTTACCGTGTGCGGTATCGCTGATATCGAGAAATTATCCTCTGCCACTTTTGCGACTGTGAGGCTTATTCCATCGATTGTGACGGAGCCCTTCTCGACTATATAGCGCATGAGCGGTGGCGTGGCCTGTATTGTATACCAGATGGCATTGTCATCCTTTTTGACCTCCACAATCCTGCCTGTTCCGTCAACATGTCCCGACACTATGTGCCCGCCAAATCTGCCATCTGCCGCCATCGCACGCTCCAGATTGACGTGTGCTCCTCTCATCGCATTTGCAAGCGATGAACGGTTTAGCGTTTCGTGCATGACATCCGCTGTAAACGCATGTGGCATGAGCCTTGTGACTGTGAGGCAGATACCGTTTACCGCTATGCTGTCTCCGACCTTTGTTCCATCGAGCACTTTTTCAGCTCTGATTGTAAGTACTGCTGAGTTTGCTCCACGCGAAATTGTATCTATTGTTCCAACTTCTTCAACTATTCCTGTGAACATTGTGTATCGCCTTTCTTTTTCAATATTTTCCTCACACTCATTTGCATAATTTACATGGTAAATTGTTTACAATTTTTCCAGTCTCACCAAGGCGAAACAGTAACAATTACACAACATCACACTCGATAAGAAAATCATCACCAAGCTTTGTCACCTTACTGTTTCCAAGCATCACTGCATGTGCCGGTGAGTCGGTTCCCATTCCCTCTATCGGTGTTTTTGCATCCGCTCCGCCGAAAAGCTTTGGTGCAATGTAAGCGTATACTTTATTCACAATCCCGCTCTCCAGGGCTGACCAGTTGAGTATGCCGCCTCCTTCAAGCAGAATGCTGTCTATGCTTCTTTCGCCGAGCTTTTGCATGAGGTCATTTAAATCAATATGACCGTTTTTTTCAGCTACATACAGAATTTCTATTCCGTTTTCTTCGAGCCGTGTTATTTTTCTGCTTTTTTGATAATTATTGTTTTCTTCTATACTATCTTTTTCAGTATCAGGCAAGGCTTCTGACTGTGCGGTTTCACGATATCTCTCACTGACTGCAACAATCGTCGGCACTTCCCTTGCGGTCTTTACTATCTGCGATTCCAGTGGAAGCTTAAGGTGCGTATCGCATATTATGCGGATTGGATTTACTCCGCCCTCGATTCTGCATGTAAGCAGCGGATCGTCTGCAAGCACTGTTCCTATTCCTGCCATTATGGCTTTATACCTGTGGCGCAGGTTTTGCACATGTTCTCTCGCTTTTTCTCCTGTTATCCACTTTGAAAGTCCTGAATATGTGGCTATCTTTCCATCCATCGTCATGGCATATTTCATAGCGACATATGGACGTCTGGTCTGTATATAGTAAAAGAATACCTCGTTCAGACTGTCGCACTCCTCTTTAAGCACCTGCGTGACAACCTCTATCCCATGCTCTTTAAGGATTTTGATACCGCCTCCGGCGACAAGCGGATTTGGGTCATCCGAGCCCACATATACTCTTTTTATACCGGCTTCTATCACTGCCTCCACACATGGCGGCTGCTTGCCATGATGACAGCAGGGCTCGAGAGTCACATACATATCTGCTCCCTGTGGCGATTCCTTGCAATGCTTTAACGCATTTCTTTCCGCGTGCAGCTCTCCGTATCTCTCATGCCATCCCTCTCCGATTATCCTGCCGTCCTTTACAATCACAGCTCCGACCATCGGGTTTGGCGAGGTATATCCCATGCCGCGCTTTGCAAGCTCAATCGCCCTTCTCATATATTGTTCATCAGTCATTTTAGTTCCTTTCCGCAAAAAAAAGCCCTGAACTATTATCGTTCAGGGCCTAATGATTTCAAATATCATAATCTCAGATAAACATGCACTAGCTACATTTCATCATAAATGAATTTTGAGATAAAAAAATCCGGAATGTATCAAACACTCCAGAGTCACTATCATATCAACATCTTCTTTCATCCAGACTTTACTGTCGGCCTCGGAATCTCACCGAATCATGCCTTACGGCTCGTGGGCTATACCACCGGTAGGGAATTGCACCCTGCCCTGAAGAATAATTATTTAATTAGCTTACGCTAACTATAGTAAACCTTTGCGGTTTGGATGTCAAGATTATTTTTATATTCATATGCTTTTTAAAACTCCCTTTTTACAAAAGTATGTCTGATGCATAAGTCCTTATAATTATTCGATTTTGATACTTTTATACATTTATATACATTTTTCCATAATGGGGAGTCCGTTTTCACTAAATTGTCGTGCAATTTATTAGAATGGAATTTTTGAAAGAGCCAGCACCTTGAATGGGCTGGCTCTTTCAATGTCACCTGTAATTGACAAACTGGAATTTTCTCAATTCTTCATCTCTGTTTTTTTTCTTTTCCAATTAATTAATAGACCAATCGTTGAAATAACAAAAATTAATGCTGATGTTAGAGAAAAAATACCATCAGTAACCACAAATATGATAAACGTGGCTAATGGAATATAATTAAGAATACTTTTCAAAATTTTCATGTCCAATCCTCCTTTTTAAAATCTCATTAATCTTATAAAATATTTTGTTCTAAAAATTCCGAGTTTCTGTTCCTTACAAACTTCGATTTACTGTTTTACGGTAAATAGTCTTTACATTTCTATATTCAATTTATATCGTACTGAACCGCTTATCATCCCTGCAACTTGAATTTGATAAGCTCCTCTAAGAGATTATGTTTCAATTTTCTTCTATGTATTTCACTACTCTATCTATATTTCCGCTTTCATATTCATCATGTGTTAATTTGAAACACTCATCCTTACTAACACTGCTGTAGTCTATATACCTAGCAACATCTTCTGGAATTAAAAACAAGTTTACTCCTTCTCGTTTCAGCGATTGTAAATCTCCGTGATTGACATCAACAATTACTTCCGCTTCCCAATTTTTTGCTTTAATTACAGACTGTAAATTTTCTTTTAATACAGCACTTCTCTTTTTTTTTAAAATATTAAAATGTCCATCATGTCCAACCTGTGAATTTCTCCCATTAGTTACATAGGGTACAATGGCTATTTTTTTTATCATTAACTTGTCCTCCTTTTCCACTTCTTATAACTTCCGATTGTTTTAATTCTTCTCAGTTCCACCTTCTTGCCCTTCGGACAAGAAGTATCCCTCGTTCAAAGAGCTCGGTCAATTCCGATTTGTATAACACTAGTCTAACACATGTTGATAAAAAATACTATATACAAACTAACGTCTGTGATTTTTGATAAAATTTATGCTATAATCAAAAATCGATCAAAAAAATTTAAAATTTTTTGTAACAAAACAATCCTTTCTACGTCTAATCTATGAACAAAGGAGGTGACAGTTCTGGATTATGAGAAATTGTACAATTCCTATTACTTGCAAGTATACTCATATGTAATGACAATTGTAAAAAATCAACATCAGGCTGAGGAAATTACCCAGAATACTTTTTATAAGGCCATGACCGCAAAGAAGGCATATGCCGGCAAATCAAGCGAACAGACCTGGCTTTGCAGCATAGCAAGAAATCTGGCGATGGACGAATGCCGCAAAAACACAAAATTTACAGAGCTTGACGAAGAGCAGCTCGAACAACCCGATAATATGGTAAAAAGCCTAGAAAATAAAGATACCGCTCTTCAGATTCATCTTATACTGCACGAGCTTGATGAGCCCTACAAGGAGGTCTTTCAGCTTCGAATATTTGGTGAATTGCCATTCTCCCAAATAGGCATAATATTTGGAAAAACAGAGAACTGGGCACGGGTAACTTACCATAGAGCCAGACTGAAAATCAAAGAAAGGATGGATAGAAATGAATAATCCAATTACACAATCAACCGATGAGACCTGCAATATAGTTCAGGATTTACTCCCACTATACTATGACGATGTATGCAGTCCCTCAAGCAAAAGGCTTGTTGAAAAACACCTTAAGACTTGTGAAAAATGTCAAAATACATACAATGAGCTAAAAAACGATTCTATTGATTCAATGATAAAAAAAGAGGCCGACAGTGTATTAAAGCAGCATGAGAAAAAGGAAAAAACTGCTGCCTACAAGGCCGGAGTCATAATAGCCGGATTACTGCTTATCCCAATACTCATTACATTCATAGTGTGCCTGTCAAATGGCGGTGGTTTAAATACCTTTGCGGTGGTAACAGCATCTATGCTTCTTGTAGCTGCAATGACAGTTGTTCCACTTATGGCACAGCAGAAAAAACTGACCAAATGCATAATCTGCGGTGTTTTTGCTCTGCTCTTGATATTCTTTTTTGTTGACAAAATGTATAGTTCAAATGAATTTATGCTTTGGTCTGTTCCAACTATATTTGGATTATCAATTGTCCTTTTTCCGTTTGTCATCAGAGGAATTGAGCTTCCACCTGTTTTATCAGACAAAAAAGCTCTTATCACTATGCTGTGGGATACCTTATGGCTTTTCCTCACAATCATTGAGGTGTGTGGTCATACAAACGATGTTGCCGGAATGAAGGCCGGCTGTATTATAGCATTTGTCTTTGTACTTGCAGCCTGGCTCATATTCTTTGATGCACGATATTTAAACGCAAACGGATTTATAAAATCCGCAATTATAGTTTTAATAGCTTCGGTTTGGACAGCTTTTGCCAATGACGTATGCGAGTTTTTAATCTTTGGCACCAGACAAATCACTATAAAGTCCGTGAATTTTTCTGACTGGTCTTCCAATATCTGCGTGAATGCCAATGTTTACGCTATTGTGCTTGTGTCCGGGGTTATTATCGCTTCTATACTTTTTGTAGCAGGCGGTATCAGAGCATTTGCTAATAAAAAATAAATTAGTTTTCTCTTTAAAATATTATTACAAAACCCCTCCCACAGACTTCAATCTGTGGGAGGGGTTTTATTTTTCATTATTCGATAAATGAATGCTTACTGATTAGCAAACACCCTGTGCAAGCATTGCGGCTTCTTAGGTATCCGCAGATTTACCTGAGTTTTGAGGTAGTTTGTATATCACGTGTATAGAATTATTGTTAGACAATTTTAATTAGCATCTATTTGTGAAAGAGCTGCAAATTATGAATGATATTATTATTGAAAATGGGAATAACTCTGTTTTAGGCTCTGATGGAACGCATTATCCCAATCTAAAATATGATATCATCAGGCCTCATTACGGAAAATATGGTCTGCTCCTGAAACTATTTCTCCACAAGTATCATAATGGATATCACGCTACATCCCATGCTTTGAGGGAAGATGATTGAGCACCTAAATCAATTTAAAACTACAACCAATATCCGCATAGTCTTTTTTATACCAACTACAAAAGATGCAGCATTCTGATGAATCTCTCAAGGCTCGTGATCAGATGTCTTGTATCCTTCAGATGAATTATATTTATAATACAGAGGAAGATATCATTCTAAATGAAATAATATACATATTTTCTCTTACAAACAATGTAATCCCCCGCACATGCTAATAAACACTGGCTGCTTATTAGTATCTAGCTTTCTATCGACACAAAACACACATTTTGTGCATGTCTTTTTCCATTTTCTTCTACACCTACAAAAGTAACATCCTTTCCCAATATATCGTCCGATAATTGAACATACTCTTTAAAAGCGTTTAAGAAAGTCAAATACGTAAGTCCTGGACTACTTGCACTTTCTATAATAACAAATTTCTTTTCCACATTATATCTAATTATTTTTCCATTTTTACGATTTTGTTCCTTAGCAAGTTTTTCGCATACTCGTTTATACCTATCTGTTATAACTCCCTTGCTGATTCTCCTAATATTACGTTCTTCCTTTGCTAGATATTGTCTAGCTTTATCATATTTACCAATAGCACAATATATGTTTGCCATTAATAAAACTCCTCTATCATGATATTCTATTTCACGATATCTACTAAAAGGAAGTTGAACCAATTCCTTTAGAATACCCAATGCTCTTTCATAATCTTTCTGTTTATCATACACCGTACCATATGTATACAATATGTCCATATGCAACTCTTTGGCTTTATTATCATGTCTATCTATTTTTAATACTTTTTGAATTGCAACTAATGCCTCCTGTATTCTTTGAGTTGCTTGTGCATAATCCCGGTCTTCAACTAATATTTCTGCCCACTTTTTTAAATTTTCTGCAATAGAAGTATAATTAATTATTAAATGTTTATTATGCGGAATCCCTTCGACCAATTCAAGTGCTTCCCTATACAATTTATCTGCTCGCTGAAAGTCTCCCAATCTACTAATTGCTTGAGCATATGAATTCAAAACAACATTATCCTTAGGAGACAATTTATATGCCTTTTCATAATAATTGTATGCTTCTTTTATTTTATCACTTTTACGCTTAATATTACCCCAAACCAACCAAATTTGAGTATCATCTTTATTCAATTTCGATGCTTTTTCCATTAATGCATCAGCCTCCGCCCAATGAGACTCCATAGACTCAATAATTGCCCAATTTCTATATATTGATGCAAAACGTGGCGCAATATTAACTGCTTTTTTAAAAGTATCCACTGCATCAAGATAACTTCCTGCTTGATATTTTTGATATGCGGTTTGTGCTAACATCGAGGCAATCTTTTCTTCTTCTGTAGTTGCACCGAAATTAGACAGGCTAAATCTGTATTGCACTTTAGCGCGTTCAGCTTCCTCCAGAGTTGTTTCTACCGTTACCATTCTGTCTTGTAATTGACCTTTAATATCTCTATTTTTATCTAATTCAACCTTAACATACCCTCTCGTCAATGGTAACAAAGAATAGTAACTGTTAATTTCACCATTATGTTTATTTACTTTCTGTTCCGGCAGTATTAAAGATACAATAAGTAAATCGCGAATACAGTCCTCAAAAGAAATATCATCCAAATTTGATATATATTTTAGAACTCCTTTTGGAACCGCCTCATTGTCTAAACATAAAGCATATAATATACTTTTAGCTTCTAATGAAAGTTCTGAAAAAACTTGTTCAAAACAGAATTTTGATATATCGCTCGACTGCTCATTTATGCCATCAACTACAGACATAATATTTTTCCCAAGAGCCGCTTGTCCCAAAACCCATTTTATAGCTAATGGATAGCAGTATACCTTCTTAACATAACTACGAATCAATGCTTCTTCTGCACTCTGTAATTCTTTTAATCCTTTTTCTTTACATATAATCCTAAATAGATGTATAGCATCCTTCTCTCTTAATTCTTTCAGGTCATATCGGCGCTCTACTTGTCCTAATCCTCTTCTACTTGTAATTATAAAATTAACATGAGGATGAGAATCCAAAATAAAATTGATAATTCTTTCATCTGTAATAGTTTCCAAATTATCTATTATCAAAAGTACCCTATTACATGCATCAAATAAATCGTTAATGTCGCTTTCTTTCTTATCATTATCTTCACCATAACTATCTGCATCAAAACCAACAACATTTAAAATGGTATCTAATAATTCATCATAATTTTTTAATGTGGGTTCCAAATCTTCGATTCCCAAATATGAAAGTTTATTTTCCTTTGCACTTACCCATACAACAAAATCATATTCAATAATATTATCTCGAATAATATCATTGACAATCTTCAATGTAAGAGCAGATTTACCTACACCGCCTGCTCCTGCAATAGTAATAACTCTATGCGTGTTGGATTTTAACATTTTTATTATTTTTTCTTCATCATCTGTTCTTCCAACAAATCCACCTTCATATTCATAATCCGCAATAGGTAAATTATTAATTATATTTGCTGTATACTCGTCTTCATAAAATTCAATTGGAACTTTTGTTACCAATTCTTGCGGTACCTCTAATAAATTCTCTATAAATTCATCTAATGCCTCATCAGGCTCAATCATGCCATGATTTATTTTCTTCGATTCATCTATAAGATTAGTCAAATCTGTATTAGTAAAATAACTTCTTATATGTGCAATTTTAATTCTTAAATCATATAGACTTTGCATTAATTCTTCAAAATCACTTTTGGACAACTTGGATATATCCATCACATACGAGTAATTATCCTTATACAATAAAATTTCCTTTATATGTATAAAATCAATGTTTTCCATTAATGCTTCTAAATTCACCATCTCGCTTCCACGTTTCTGAGCGGCGATCAAGACACCTTTAGGAACAATTGCCTCCAACTCATCTTTAATTATTCCTAATTTTTCAACACATTTTTCTCTCAATATTTTTTCTAATCTTGCTATAACTGTATATCCATAATCTCGTGCCTCAAATTTAAATTTCATTTTCTTCCGTACCTTCTCTCTTATATACTTAATCAACAAATGTGTTTGTAATATCCTGATATCGATTTACCACTCGATAAATCTCCACATACTCTTTTCCAATCTTATACAGCACAACATAATTCCCGCAAATCACATACTTATAATCCGTCCGGAAGCTGACCCTCTTGGCAAGATCAGCTCCCATATACGGAAATTGCTGTATAGTCTCAAATCTGGCATATATTTCCTGAATTGTTTTTACTGCCATTTCTTCATTGTCTTCGGCAATAAACTCTTTAATTTTCTTTAAGTCCTCTGCCACAATAGGGTTAATCCGTAATTTCATCATAAGCTATACCCCTACAGATTTCTTGAGTTCATCCATGCTCATCCAGGCACTCTCATCCTTAACTGCTTCTTCTGCTTCCTGCAACTTCATGAGCAGTTTTTTTTCTGCCATTTCACGTTCATAATCCTCCATATCCATAACCACAAACTTGCCTCTGCCATTTTTGGTCAAAAACACTGGTTCTCCGACTTGGCAATTTTTTAATACTTCATTATAATTTCTTAAATCTGATACAGGTAATATATTCGGCATAAAATCAATTCCTTTCTTAGATATAATTTCTTTATTTACATATATATTATACAAAAAGAAGCTGTGTAATTCAACGAAGAATTTTACAGCTTTCTTTGTTTTTTCATACAACCTCATCGTAATATGACCGTAAAGCGCTATTGCACATTAACAACCATATAAAAAGCAAATATTACAAATGCTCTACAATACCTGCTCATTTTAGTTTGTTATTAAATTTATAGCCGACTCCCCATACCGTCTGTATGTAAATTGGCTTGCTGGGATTATCCTCTATCTTTTCCCGTATGTTACGGATATGGCTCATGACAATGTTGTAATCACCGAAATATGGTTCTTTCCAAACACTATTATATATCTGCTCTTTACTAAACACTCTGCCCGGATTTCCTGCTAATAAATGCAAAATTTCAAATTCAGTAAAGGTCAAATCTATTTCCTGTTTCTGCTTTCTTACCAAACGTTTTGCAACATCTATTTCCAATCCATCGAATCTTAATTCTGTTCTTGCATTTTCTACCACCTAAAATGCCTTCGTTCCTGTACTGACATAAGAAACTATATGGTTTAGTATTCCTTCCTCGCTGTCTTCAAATGTCAGTATTAACATTTTCCCATATATGTACCTCACACTAACATTTTTTAAATAACGTTTAACTTCTGAACCTTGAATTTTCAAGCGACTCAGAAAATAGCCTATCTTACAAAACCTTTTTTTCGTGCATAATCTCCAATTATAAAAGCAACTGATACTATCAACAGGATAAATACGGATAATATATCCCAAACATCAATCACAGGTTCTCCAATTAATTTTGATAATGTAATATTTATCAAAAGTGTGAACGGAATTGCAAACAAAAATGTAATTCCTGTTGCCAACAGTTTTCGTTCCTTGAGTCGATAATACAGAATATAAATTATCCACAAAAAAACTAGTGTATAAATGGACATAATCGCACCAATGTTGAATACTTCATTGACTCTTATCAAAATACTTAATATGTACATAAATGGTAAAATGAGAATACTAATGGCAACCATCGCTACCAAAACACCTTTTTTCCCTAACAATATAACAGGAAAAGATGCTATCCATGTAATCAAAATAGAACTAAGTGTAATAAGTGACCATGTAAGGGTGCCCGAAATAGCAACATCACATATACAACATACTAGAATACCAATAACCATGGTAATTGTATATATTATTGATATTATAGTATTCTTGTTCATATTATTCTCATCTTTTCGTTTTAATTCAATGAGATTTTCGCTGACTTTTTCTTCGTAATTATTCATTTCTATCCTCTCCCCACTTAATAGTTCATTGACCGTAACATCTAAGATATTGCAAAGTTCCAACATGATAGATGAATCGGGCATACATTTTCCTGTCTCCCATTTGGAAACAGCTCTGTCAGTGATGTTTAACTTTTCTGCTAATTGTGCTTGTGTCAGACCTTTTTCTTTTCTGCAACTAGCAATAAACTTTCCTGTATCAATTTGATTCATTACAATATGCCTCCTTTCACGCTACACTTTACAATTTTTATCAGTTTTTGTACACAAACTGTAAGTGGAATTATCAAACTCAACCATAGGTTGGGAGAGGTATTCTATTTGATAAATGCCGTTTTCTTCAACAACACCATTTTACCACACGCGCACACACAATTCTATTAAAACCGTTTTCTTCGCTTTAACCGATACTTGAATCATCTTGAAAAACCCCGGATGAAATGCTTCAAAAAATCATCCAAAATCAGTAAAAACGAGTGTATACCACCTGTATATCACCTGTGTATCACGTGTATATAACGACCTCAAAACAACGTAAATTATCTTCTATTTATGAATATTCTGACAATTCTTTTGTCATTTCAATACATAAAGAAAAGCCCCAGAAATTCAACATTTCCAGGACTTCTCAATATCTTATATTATCTTAGAAATTCTTAATTAGCATACACCCTGTGCGAGCATAGCATCTACTACCTTCTCAAATCCGGCAATATTCGCACCAGCTACATAGTCAGTCTTTCCACCAACTGTTGCATCGTATCTCTTAGCAGCATCGCTGATGTTAGCGTAGATTGTCTCCATGATGCCCTTGAGCTTTCCGTCAACCTCTTCGAATGTCCATGAAAGTCTCTCAGAGTTCTGGCTCATCTCAAGTGCTGATGTAGCAACACCACCTGCATTGGCAGCTTTACCACCTACGAAGAGTACTCCGTTCTCCTGAAGGTATTTTGTAGCCTCAAGAGTTGTAGGCATGTTAGCACCCTCTGTAACAGATGTAACACCGTTTGCTACGAGCATCTTTGCATCGTCAAGATCTAACTCGTTCTGTGTAGCACATGGAAGAGCAAGGTCTACCTTGTACTGCCATACGCCGTGCTCACCATTCTCTTTTGCATGGTACTCAGCGCTTGACTTAGCTGCAGCGTACTCTGTAAGACGTGCACGCTTAACCTCTTTAACCTCTTTAAGGAGTGCAACATCGATTCCTTCAGGATCATAAATCCAGCCTGTAGAATCAGAACATGTAACAACCTTAACACCGAGCTCCTGTGCTTTCTCGATAGCGTAGATAGCAACGTTTCCTGAACCTGAAACTGCTGCTGTCTTTCCGTTTAAGTCAAGTCCGTTGTCCTTCCATAATGCGTTTGTAAGGTATAACAGACCGTATCCTGTAGCCTGTGTACGGGCAAGTGATCCACCGTATGTAAGTCCCTTACCTGTGAGAACTCCCTCGAATGATCCGCGGATTCTCTTGTACTGACCGAACATGAAGCCGATCTCTCTTGCGCCTGTTCCGATATCTCCGGCAGGAACATCAATATCTGCTCCGATATATTTAGAAAGCTCTGTCATGAAGCTCTGGCAGAATGCCATAATCTCTCTGTCTGATTTGCCCTTAGGATCAAAATCAGAACCACCTTTACCACCACCGATTGGAAGTGTTGTAAGAGAGTTCTTGAAGATCTGCTCAAATCCTAAGAATTTGATGATTCCAAGGTTTACTGAAGGGTGAAGTCTGAGTCCTCCCTTGTATGGTCCGATTGCGTTATTGAACTGTACACGGAAACCTCTGTTTACCTGTACCTGACCATTGTCATCTACCCATGGTACTCTGAACATGATCTGACGATCCGGCTCTGTGATTCTCTCGAGGATAGCATTCTTTTTGTAAAGCTCCTCATTTGCCTCGATTACAGGTCTTAAAGAATCAAGTACCTCTGTTACTGCCTGTAAAAACTCAGGCTGGTCAGCGTTTTTCTTCTGTACTACTGCGAGTACTTCATCAACATAGCTCATTTTTATATCTCCTTTACAAAATTATTTTTCACATCAACAAGTTTATTTTATATAAATTTATTGCTATAATCAAGTAATTTTTGAAGGTTTTATATAAAAAAAATTCATTTTATTTATTATCTTCATTTATATTATCCCAATTCTGGTACTGATTCTCCTCATCATCGGAATATACCACCTTGAAATAATCCGAGAGTTTTGCAAGTGAAGTTATAAGAACTTTCATTTCGTCATCCGAAAGACCATCCTTTATATGCTCTATCATATGACGGTGAAACTGCTCATGATGATAGTATGCACTCTTTCCCTTGTCAGTGAGTGAGAGCTTTACCACACGCTTATCCTCCTCACTGCGGATACGGTTCACGTATCCCTTGCGGGTGAGACCATCTATTGCCTTTGTCAGTGTGCCCAGTGTGATAGACATAAGCTTGGCTACGGTGCCGGAGCGCTTTGGCTCATCGACTCCTATTGCCTCTATTATATGCATATCGTTGATAGAAATATCAGAAAATTCGTCTGTTATCAGACATCTGCCCTCTATCTCTGTCAAATCCTTGAACAGACACACCAATAATTCATTTAAAGTTTCATCTGCCGTCATAAATACCTCTTTCTATTGCCACTCTATGGCGCAGGCTCCCCATGTAAGTCCTGCTCCAAAGCCTGATAAAATTATTTTTTCCTCATGCTTTATCATACCATCTTTGCGGACTTTATCAAGCAAAATCGGCACACTTGCCGCAGAAATATTTCCACACTGCTGTAAATTGGTCGGAAATTTGTCCATAGGCTGCTTAAGTCTCTTGGCAACCGACTCAATAATACGGATATTGGCCTGATGCAGCACATAGACATCCACATCATCTGCGCTCCAGCCGATTTCATCAAGCAGCTCATTTATAGCCTTTGGCACTGTCTTTACCGCAAACTTGTATACAGCAGGACCGTCCATGGTGACATAGCCACCGAGTGCAGACTGCTTTCCATTGTCAGTAAACGGATTGACTACAGGACGGTTGTCTCCGTCAAGCGCCTCACCGCCTTTTCCGTCCGAGCCCTGTACAAAGCCCTTAAAAGCATCGCCCTCGTCTGTCACAACCGCTGCTCCTGCTCCGTCTCCGAAGAGCACACAGGTGCTTCTGTCATTCCAGTCCATTATTTTTGAAAGTACCTCAGCTCCCACTACGACTGCCTTGTGAAACCTGCCGGTCTTAAAATACGCATCCGCTGTGGCAAGCCCGAATAAAAAGCCTGAGCATGCGGCATTTATGTCAAATGCCACTGCACTGCCAGCACCTATCTCAGCCTGAATCTGACATGCCAGCGACGGAACGATTTTGTCCGTGGATACACTTGCTGCTATTATCAAGTCTATCTCACTTCCGTCAATCCCCGCATCCTGCAGCGCACTTTTTACTGCATCACATGCAAGTGATGTGGTTGTCTCAGTCGTTGCAATGTGTCTGTTTCTTATTCCTGTACGCGAGCTGATCCACTCGTCAGATGTGTCCATTATGGCTGCCAGGTCATCGTTTGAGACCACTCTCTGTGGCAGGCAGCTTCCTGTTCCAACTATCTTCATAGAATTTCCTTTCCGGGACTAGAACTTGCGGAAACGCTTGTATCTTTCCTCCAAGAGCTGGTCCTTTGTCAATTTGCTTTCTTTTTCCAAGAATTTCTTCATGTTGCCCTTCATGTAGTTTCCGATTGATGAAAGGGCATCCTCGTCGGCTCCGCCAAACTCAGGTATTATATCATCCACAACATCAAGCTCCTTTAAGTCGTGTGCTGTAATCTTCATTACCTCTGCGGCTTCCTTTGCACGCTTTCCGTCCTTCCAGAGGATAGATGCAAAGCCCTCAGGCGAGAGGATTGAGTATGTGGCATTTTCCATCATCCACACTTCATTTCCTACAGAAAGAGCTAAAGCTCCGCCGCTTCCGCCTTCTCCTATCATGAGACAAAGGATTGGCACCCTGATTCCGCTCATCTCATAAAGGTTTCTTGCGATTGCCTCACCCTGTCCGTTTTCCTCTGCCTCCATTCCCGGATAAGCTCCTGATGTATTGACAAAGGTTATGATTGGACGGTTGAATTTCTCTGCCTGCTTCATGAGTCGCAGAGCCTTGCGGTAGCCCTCTGGTGATGGCATACCATAGTTTCTCTTTGCACAGTCCTCAAGGTCTTTTCCCTTGTGGACACCGATAACTGTGACCGGCTGGCCGTCTAAGTATGCGATTCCGCCTACTATAGCCGGGTCATCACGGAAATATCTGTCTCCGTGCAGCTCCATAAACTCATCAAAGATATAGTCCATATAGTCAACCGATGCAAGTCTCTTAATCTGTCTTGCGGCGCTGACCTTGTCCCATACCTTAAATGGCTTAGCCTTTGCCTCGCGCTCCTTCATAAGCTCAGTCGGCTCGTAATTGTCATCTGAGTGAAGCGGGTCAAAATTGGCATAGCCTGTGGTAGGTCTGTGAGCGCGTAAAAGCTTGTAAAGAGTCTTCTTTAAATCCTCACGCTCAACTATCATATCCACAAAGCCGTGCTCAAGCTGGAACTCTGCTCTCTGGAAGCCCTCAGGAAGCTTCTGTCCGATGGTCTGCTCGATAACACGAGGGCCTGCAAAGCCGATAAGTGCCTTTGGCTCTGCAAGAATGATATCTCCAAGCATTGCAAAGCTGGCTGTCACACCGCCTGTTGTAGGGTCTGTGAGTACAGGCACATATAAAAGTCCTGCCTCTGAGTGGCGCTTTGCTGCGGCTGAGGTCTTTGCCATCTGCATCAGCGAAATGATACCCTCCTGCATTCTGGCTCCACCTGAACAGCAGAATAATATAACCGGAAGTCTTTCCTCTGTGGCACGCTCAAATGCGCTTGTGATTTTCTCACCAACCACATGTCCCATGCTTCCCATCATAAATCTGGAATCAATTACACCAAGCACTGTCTCCTCACCGTAAATCTTTGTCTTACCGATGACAATGCCCTCAGAAAGTCCTGTTTTCTCCTGAGTCTTTGCGATTTTCTCCTCATACTCAGGGAAATTAAGAGGATTTCCTGTAGTAAGCTCTGTAAACCATGGCTCAAAGGCTTCCTTGTCAGAAACCATTCTGATTCTGTTTTTAGCACGCACACGGAAGTAATAATTACACTCATAACAGACGTATTTGTGCTGTTTTACAACTGATTTGAGCACAGTCTTGCCACACTTTGGACAAACGATTGTCTCAGGTACATCCTCTTTTGCTTCCTGTGCTGCACCGGCATTTTTGCCATCTACGGCTGTTTTTGTGCTCTCAGCGTTCTTTGCTAAAGCCTCTTCAGCCTCTATATTTTTATCTTTCTTCTTGAATAACTTCATCATGTCTCCTTATGCAATTAACCTATTGCAAATGTAAGCTCCGCCATACAGGCAACCTTGCCGTTTACCCTGGCAACAGCCTTGCCCACACCGATAGGACCCTTAACCTTTATAATCTCAGTGGTCAGCTCCAGAGTATCACCCGGAACCACCTTCTGCTTGAACTTGGCATTATTGATGCCTGCAAAATATGCAGTCTTGCCCTTCCACTCATCCTGACAAAGAATGGCAACTGCACCGGTCTGCGCCAAAGCCTCAATAATAAGCACTCCCGGCATCACCGGATTCCCCGGAAAATGTCCCATAAAATGCGGCTCATTCATAGTCACATTCTTCTTAGCCACACACTTTACACCCGGCTCCAATTCCTCAACCGTATCAATGAGGAGAAACGGACTGCGGTGCGGCAGAATATCCATAATCTGCTGTGTATTCATAATTGACATATACATCTATCCTTTCTCAATTCGCGAAGCCCCTAAATTATTTATATGCCTTGAGCAGAATACTTGCATTATGTCCACCAAATCCCAGTGAATTGCTCAGTGCATACTCAACAGGCTCCTCATAGCTGTCCTTACAGTAATTGAGGTCAATCTCCTCATCAGGAGTCTCATAGCCAACAGTTTTATGTATAAATCCGTCCTGGATTTCCTTTACACATGTGATAAACTCAACAGCTCCTGCTGCTCCGAGCAGATGTCCTATCATAGACTTTGTTGAATTGATTTTAAGATTTGCAGCCTCATCACCGAACGCAAGCTTGATTGCTCTTGTCTCGAAAAGATCATTGTGATGTGTGCCTGTTCCGTGCGCATTGATGTATTTTACATCTGCCGGTGTGACACCTGCATCGCTCATGGCATTGGTCATGGCTCTTGCTGCACCTGCGCCATCCTCCTGTGGAGATGTGATGTGGTATGCATCAGATGAGCAGCCGTATCCGACTACCTCTGCATAAATCTTTGCACCTCTTGCCTTTGCATGCTCAAGCTCCTCAAGGATAACTACTCCTGCGCCCTCGCCCATTACAAAGCCGCTTCTGTTCTTGTCGAACGGAAGTGAGCACTTTGCCGGGTCATCTACTGTTGAAAGCGCTGTGAGTGCTGTAAATCCTGCGATTCCGATAGGACATACACTGCCCTCTGTACCACCGGCTACCATCACGTCAGCCTCACCGTACTGGATGCTTCTGTATGCCTCACCGATTGTGTTTGTTCCTGTAGCGCAGGCTGTTACATCATTGATGCTCTTTCCCTTGAGACCGAACTGGATAGAAACATTTCCTGCTGCCATGTTACAGATCATGAGCGGAACAAGCAGAGGATTGACTCTGTTTGGTCCCTTTTCATAAAGCTTTTGTGTCTCACGCTCCATAGCCTGAAGGCTTCCGATACCTGAACCGATAGCGCATCCAACCATGTATGGATCTTCCTTTTCAATGTCAAGTCCGCTGTCATCAATAGCCTGCTTTGCTGCAGCTACAGCATACTGTGAGAATGGCTCCATTCTCTTTGCAGCCTTTCTGTCCATAAAATCCTGTGGATTAAAATCCTTAAGCTCTGCTGCAATGTGACATTTATAATCTGTTGTGTCAAATTTTGTGATGTGGTCAAATCCGATTTTTCCGGCCTTTACCGATGCCCAGAAATCGTCCACATTATTTCCGATTGGTGTTACTGCTCCAAGTCCTGTTACAACTACTCTTCTACTCATATTGCCATTCCTCCGTCAACAGACAGCACCTGGCCTGTGATGTAGCCTGCTGCATCTGATGCTAAAAATAATACTGCGTTTGCGATATCCTTTGTGTTTCCCGGCCTGCCAAGCGGAATCTGTGATAAAAGATTCTCCTTTGCCGCATCGGCAAGCACATCTGTCATCTCTGTCTCTACAAAGCCCGGTGCCACTGCATTTACTGTGATTCCCCTGCTGGCAAGCTCTCTGGCTACAGCCTTTGTGAGTCCTATAACTCCTGCCTTGCTGGCGCTGTAGTTGGCCTGTCCTGCATTTCCGAGTATTCCGGAAACTGATGATATATTGATAATTCTTCCTGATTTCTGCTTCAAGAAATAGCGTGACATGTGACGGATTGTGTTGAACGCACCCTTAAGGTTTGTGTCAAGCACTGCGTCATAGTCTGCCTCGCTCATCTTCATGATGAGACCGTCTCTTGTGATTCCTGCGTTGTTTACAAGGATATCTATGTGCTTGTACTCCTTGATGAGCGCTGTTATCATATTCTGGCACTCGTCAAAATCAGATACATTGCACTGATAAGAAACCGCATCACCGCCTGCTGCCTTTATCTCTTCAACAACGGCATCTGCCTTTTCCTTTGAACCATTATAATTTACTATTACAAAGGCATGTGCTGCGGCAAGTGTAAGAGCTATCTGTCTTCCAATTCCGCGGCTTGCGCCTGTAACCAGGGCATTTTTACCTGTTAACATACTTTTCAAAATCCTCCAGTTTATCTATGTTTACGACTTTTACGTCTCTATTTATCTTTCTCATAAATCCGCTGAGTGAGCGTCCCGGTCCGATTTCCACGAACTCATCTGCACCGTCTGCGATAAGACGCTCGATGGTCTGCTGCCAGCGTACTGACGATGAAACCTGCTTTGTCAGATAATCCTTGACGTCGGCCGGTGACTTCACATAGTCTGCTGTGACGTTTGTGATATATGGCACCTTGATATCGTGGATTTCTACACTCTCAAGTGCATCTGCGAGCTTCTCGCCTGCTCCCTTAAGCATTGCTGAGTGGAAAGGTCCGCTGACCTTGAGCGGTACGCATCTCTTGGCGCCTGCCTCGCTGCATGCTGCTGCGGCGGCATCTACTGCTGCCTTTTCTCCTGTGATAACAATCTGTCCCGGGCAATTATAGTTGGCTACCGATACCACTGAATTTGTCTCATCTGCTGTCTTTTTGCAGATATCCTCAATAACCTGCGGATCAAGTCCTAAAACCGCTGTCATGGCTCCCCCTGTAGGAACTGCCTCCTGCATGTAGATTCCTCTTTTTCTGACAACTGCGAATGCATCTGCCATAGTCATGGCTCCTGATGCGATGAGAGCACCATATTCCCCAAGGCTTAAGCCTGCTGTGACATCAGGTGTGATACCCTTGTCGATGATTGCCTGATATATAGCTGCTTCAACTGCAAGCATACATATCTGTGTGTACTCTGTAATGTTGAGCTTGTCATTTTCCTCAAAGCAAAGCGCCGGAATATCCAAGCCTGTCTGTTCACTGGCAAGGTCGATCACTGCCTTTGCATTTGGCATTGTATCGTAAAATTCCTTACCCATTCCTATGTACTGTGAGCCCTGTCCGGGAAACATAAATACTCTCTTACCCATTTTCGGTTTCTCCTTATTTCTGACAGGATACCGTAAGCCGCTCTTTTCAGACAGCCCGGTACCCTTAAATTTGCATGTAAAAGTGAATACTGTCTATTTGTTCAGTCCCACTACATCCTCAATTATCTCTTTGCAGGTTTGCTCTTTCTTTACGAGGCCTGCGCTCTGACCTGCCATGACGCTGCCATATACGGTATCTCCGTCTACAACGGCTTTTCTGAGTGCGCCAAGTGTCATTTTTTCGAGCTCTTCAAATGGAGCTCCTTCCTTTTCCAGCTTGAGATATTGTCTGGTCATCTTGTTTCTGAGCACTCTGATTGGATGGCCTGTGCTCATTCCTGTAACCTCGGAATCTATATCCTTGGCCTTTATAACCTTCTGCTTATAGTTTTCATGGACTATAGATTCTTTTGCTGTGACAAAGCGTGTGCCCATCTGGACCGCCTCTGCACCGAGTGCAAATGCCGCATTAAAGCCTCTGTTGTCTGCAATTCCGCCTGCTGCGATAACGGGGATATTCACTGCATCAACAACCTGTGGCACAAGTGTCATGGTTGTCTGCGCTCCGATATGTCCGCCTGACTCCATTCCCTCTGCGATCACTGCGCCTGCCCCGCCTCTCTCCATGAGCTTTGCGAGTGCTACGCTTGCAACTACAGGGATTACGATGACGCCTGCTTCTTTCCACATGTCCATATACTTTGCAGGATTTCCTGCGCCGGTGGTGACTACCTTTACCTTTTCCTCGGCGATGATTTTTGCTATCTCATCTGCCTCCGGATTCATAAGCATGAGGTTGACTCCGAACGGCTTATCTGTCTCCTTCTTTGCAGCGACTATCTGCTCCTTTACCCATGAAGCCGGGGCTCCGCCTGCTCCGATAATGCCAAGTCCGCCTGCATTGGACACAGCGCTGGCAAGCTCATGGGTTGCTACCCATGCCATGCCACCCTGAATGACCGGATATTTGATTCCAAGAAGCTTTGTTATTCTTGTCTCCATGTCTTTTAAGCCTCTACACCTTTGTTCTTAAGATACTCAATGATGTCGTTTACTGTTGCGATTTTCTCTAAATCCTCTGAAGGGATTTCTACTCCGTACTCCTCCTCGAGTGCCATTACAAGCTCGAAAAGATCTAATGAATCTGCCTCAAGATCCTCCTTGAAGTTTGACTCTAATTTGATATCATCCTCGTCGATTCCTAACTGATCTGCTACGATTTCCTTGATTTTCTCCAACATATTTCTGTTCTCCTTTTTCTGTGTTTATTTTCGGTTTTGTGTGCTGGTATATTTGCACTAGTTTGCGTGTCAAATATTTTCCTTATCAAATCATTTGACAGTGAAAGTATATCACATTTTAAATAGTTGTCAAGTCAAAGTATTTTTTATTTTTCATTTTTTATATGGTACGGGACTTGTGGGGCGGGTGAGGGACAGTGGCACAGCTTACAATGGTTTACGCTGCGCTGCTAAGATACTGTACGAATTATGCTTATAGTTTTTTGTAGCCGGACGAAACCGGCTTTTATGCGCCATCCATGGCACATAACGCCTTGCCCCACCGTCCATGGTGGGGCATTTCTGTATTTCAAAGCATAATTCTACATTATCTAAGCAACTCCGCTATTCAACCGTTGTAAGCTGTGCCACTGTCCCTCACCCGCCCCGCAAGTCCCTCACACTGTGACAATAATATACAATAAAAAAGCAGACTGTAATTTTGAGTGGTCAGCTCAATTTTACAGTCTGCTCTATATTTTGTTTATATGGTTATGGATTTACCAATGATGCATTATACCGGCTCCGGAAGCTTATATCCGGCTTCGCTCATTGATTTTTTGAACTCTTCAAGCGATAATCCAGCTTTTTCAGCACCTCTTTGTACAGAGTAGTCTCTATCCTGTACAGATAAATATATCTCTGTACGACGCCCTGTCTGAATGCCTTCCTGTTTTTGTTCCTCACCATATTCTTTTGCATATTCCATTGCATACTTTCTTACAGCTTCACTCATAGCACCACGTCCTTCCTTTTCTTTATAATAAGCCACTGCTTTTGACAATATCTCACTTTTTATCTGCTCCGGCCTGCACTGATGAAAATCTCTCATCATACGGCCTATATCATCATTACCTTCATACCTTCCATTTACATAGATGATATGTGAACCGTCCTCAAAGACTTCGCCTGTTTCATCAACACGTCTTTGAATGTGATAAAATGGCAGTCCTTTTCTGAACTTATCGTGATCATAAATAAAAATCACATAGGAATCCTTAATCTCCTTAAACTCCTGTCCTTCCTTCAGCATCCTCGCATCCATCATACTGCTGTGATATCTGGCTCTTCTGACATGCGAGCCCTCCGCATTAATCTGCACCTCGATATCAATATGCCTGCCATCGACATCTATTGCATGCACATCCAAGGTAATACACCGTCCGCCAATCATTGGGTTTTTTAATTCATCCTGCCCCCTGACGTCTATAACCTTAATATCACGCTCCATTATTACGCGAAGCAGCAGCTCCGTTGTCTCGATATTCTGCCCGAATACAAGACTCATCAGATTGTCATCAAACAGCGTCATTTTGTCAATCAATCCGTTGATGATTACATCGTTCTGGTCATAATTACTGCCCAAAACCTCTTTTGTCTCTCCCGACATTATTCTCCTCCTGTTCAGTTGTGTGAGCAGGGAGAATATAATATCGCATGATGCGAAATCGCTTATCAATATAAAGCATCCGCAACCCCAGTCCGCTTCATTCACATAAGGTTTTCTCAATCGACATATCCATTTTCCCTGCTATTGATAGGTAACTTAAAGCATTGAAAATTTCCATGTCTTTGTCGAAAAATACTAAGTGGTTCTACCCTCTTCAAAGTGATACGCACCGATGAAAATGTGTACTGTGGTGTCGCTCAACAGAAATATAATGCTTTGGCTTGATTGTAGCATAGTGAACCGTATTTGTCATTATATTTTCGTCTGTAAGATTGCAATTTTATGTTTTTCGAGTATTTTGTTTTACTTTTTTCGAATAACAAAAAGAGCAGGACAAGTATTTCTACCTATTCTGCTCCTTTTTACATAATTTAATTGTTTAGATATAGATTATCTACCGGCTGTTCGCCATCTGCTTCACGTAGTCGAGTGCCTTCTTAACCGGTGGGATTGATATCACTATGATTGTGATAATTCCCTCTGCAGCAAGGTATGAACCATTGTAGGTCACTGAATATATGAGCGCATCTATCGTCTTGTTTCCTATCGTGACAGGTGCATATGCTGCAAAGAACACAACTCCCGACAGCACTGCAAAGAAAAATCTACCTATGACTGCCACTATGTACCCCTTGATAAGTCCATATTTCTTATTGGTAAACATGCCCGCCATTCCGAGCGCTCCAAATGCAAATATATAATCTACAAGCATCTGCGGAAGGCTAACTATGTATGGATTGGTCACGAGCTGAAGTATGCCGTAGGCTACAGCCGCCGTAAGTCCGGGTCCCACTCCGTACCAGTATCCTATTAATACGATAAAAAGCATGGAAAGCAGTGTCACAGAGCCTCCCATCGGAAGGCTGAAAAGCTTGATAAATGATGTGACTGTCGCAAGTGCTATGGCCATCGCCGAAAATACAAGCTGCCTTGCCCCTATTCTTTTGTTCTTTCCAAATACGGCACAGCCGGCTAACAGTATCGCAATCATGATGATTACGAGTGCTGTAAAACCTGCCAGCGTAAGGTTATATACTCCGTCTGTTTTACTGTAAGTTACAAATAATGACATTTTTATCTTCTTTCTATTTAAAGTACGTCTGCATGTGCAAATTTGTCAATTTAATATGCATAATATGACTTTTGAAGTATTAAAATTATTTTGTTGCACTAAGGTCCGGAAAAATCTACTGGGCTGCTCCGCCTCCGGTGGTACCACCGGTAGCTCCACCTGTGCTGTCCCCGGTGTTTCCACCTGTATTACCACCGGTGTTATCTCCGGTATTTCCACCTGTCGTTCCTCCGGTATTTCCTCCTGTGGTACCACCGGTGTTTTCTCCGGTTGTTCCACCTGTGTTGCCGCCGTTATTTTCTCCGGTTGTTCCACCTGTGTTGCCACCGTTATTTTCTCCGGTTGTTCCACCTGTGTTACCGCCGGCAGCATCTGTCTTATTCGGGTCTGTCGTAGTCTGATCCGGTGTTGTAGTTCCTGCATCAGGTGTGGTCACTGTCTGGTCTGTAGGATTATCCTGCGTCTGGTCATCGGCAGGTGTATCCTGACTATCCTGATAATCACCCGATATTTGGGCATATGGCAGGAAATCTATTGGTGTGAGATCGGCATGTATCTGATCCATGTAGGTCTTCCATATTTCTGCCGGATAAGAGCTTCCTGTCAGCTTTTTGACTGTCTCAGGCATATCGCAGCCTACCCATACACAGGTGGTGTAGTATCTGGTAAAGCCGCAGAACCAGCCGTCCTTCTTATCGTTTGTAGTTCCGGTTTTTCCGGCACAAGGCATGCCATTGTCCAGATTTGCACTGCGTCCAGTTCCGGATTTCATAACATCTGTCATGACATTAGTCATCATACGCGACGCTGTCTCTGTATATATGACGGTATCCTTCTGCGATGATGTATATATGATATTGTTGTCAGAATCCACAATCGACTTAATGCATGTCGGATTCCTGTACATTCCATCGTTCTCAAGTGTAGAATATGCAGATGCCATCTCCAGTGTGGATACACCTGTTGTAAAACCTCCAAGTGCTGTTGCTGTGACATAGTCATCCTTTACAATATTGGTAAAATTCATATCCTTGAGATACTGTAAGCCTACCTTTGGCGTGAGCTCATCATATAGCTGCCATGCTACAGTATTCAGTGACTTTTGAACGGCAAACCTGATAGTCACATCACCGTAATATGAATCACCCGAGTTAGACGGTCCTCCGTCAAACTTGTGGTCATTTACGATGGTATCCGGTGTCTTTCCACGCTCAAATGATGGTGTATACACAATGAGCGGCTTGATTGAGCTTCCCGGCTGACGATGGCTTTGGAAAGCACGGTTTAGTGTATGACTGACCGCATCCTGGCTTCGTCCACCAACTATTGCAACCACCTCGCCTGTGTCGTTGTCTATACAGGTTGCTGCACTCTGCAGCTTAAATGTGCCATCATCGGTCGTGTCTGTAAAGTCCAAAAGCGTCAGGTCAATTGAATCCTGAAGCTGCTGCTGCATGGTCAGATCAATTGATGTATAAATCTTGTAACCGTCTGAGTAAAGCTTTTTCTGACAATATGAATACATCTCATCATATGAAGCATCATACTCCTTTTCTTCCTCGTCGGAATCAAAGTAATACTTGAACTTGAAGCCCTCATTCTCCATGAGCGCCCTCGTAGCGCAGTAATATGCATAGGTATCCACATAATTGTACTTGACCGTGTCATCCTTCTCAGGCATGTTGAGGGTAATCTCCTCGTTTATGGCGGACTCATACTCCTGCTGTGTGATTTTGCCGTCTTCCTTTAGATTTTTCAATATGAGATTGCGACGTGTCAGTGTGTGATCCTTGTTGTTTATCGGGTCATAGTATGTCGGGCTGTTCGGAATCGCACACAAAAAGGCAGTCTGCGACAAATCAAGATCCGCCAGCTCACAGTTGAAATAGCCGTGGCACGCTGCCTGAATACCATAATATCCGTTCATGAAATAGACATTATTCAGGTAGAACTCCATAATATCGTTCTTCGAATATTTCCTTTCAAGCTCCATCGCTATGAACATTTCCTTGACTTTTCGCTGCCAGTTCTTGTTCGTATCCAGATAAATATTTCGGGCGAGCTGCATCGTGATGGTACTGCCACCCTGGGTAATTCTCTTGTTCTTTATGATGGACTTTGCGGCACGCACGATTGCCTTTAGATCCACACCATTGTGCTTGTAGAACTTCTTGTCCTCGATGCTGACCATACAGTTTACGAAGTTCTGCGGTATATCCTCATACTTCACATAGTCAGCCTTTTTAGTGGTGGCTGTCTCGGATATCTCGTCACCGTTTGTATCGTAGAGTGTACTCGTCCGCGCCGGTAAAAATGTGTTTTTGTCAGATTTCTGCACGAGCTCTACCGCCTCTGAGTGAAGCTTCGCAACCTTGTCTGCATATCCTCCAAAGTAGTAAAAGCATAATCCACCGAGAATCAGTACCATCAGAAAAATCTGAAGCTTTATAAAAAACCAGAAAACGCGATGCTGCTTTTTCTTCTTTTTCTTTTTCTGTTTTGCCATTTCTAAACGTTACCTCCAAACTATCGGTATACCATTGTATATCGGCATACTTTATAGATAATTGACAACTATATCCAATATGTACTGTCTATTATACTACAATGCCTCTACATCAGATAATTAATAATTGCTTAATTTTCTATTATACCTTTATAGCACAAAAGGAAGCCATCTGCTCCCTTTATCTCGCTATTTTACATCTTTATTACTGTTGTAGTCAAGTAAATAGTTTTTTACAATGCTTTTCGCTATCTCTAGCCAAGCTGGTCAGCCAGAAATTCTGCTGCTGCACCCGCCAGCTTTTCGGCAATCTCAGACTTATCGGCTTTTTCATCGTAAGCACACAGTATAACGGCTCCCGCACTATCACCATCATGCACTATTACTGCAATTGCCTGCGCTTCACAGTCAGCTTTATCGTCATTTACCACAGGTATCAGGGTATCGTCTTTTTTACTGTACAATGCACTTTTTCTCTTATCCATAATATTCTCGAGCTCTTTTGACAAAGCCTTGCCTATATAATTTTTGTGGTTTTTGCCGGCTGCCGCTATTATCTCATCCCGGTCCGCCACACATACCGTGGCTCCGGTTACCTTTGACAGGCTCTGTGCATATGCCTGTGATATATTCTTCAGGCTTCCAACCTGCGAATATTTCTTTAGCACTATCGTCTCGTCCGCATCCATATATATTTCCAGTGGGCTTCCCTCTTTTATATGCAGCATCCTGCGAAGCTCCTTTGGTATGACTATTCTGCCGAGGGAATCTACTCTTCTGGTCAATCCTGTGATTTTCACTTTATTGTCCTCCGGTTACTTTTTTGCATTTGCATTCATGCTTTGGAGGTAGTATATGGGAATTTGAATAAAATATACATTCGGTATGCACTGATACAGTGCTCTTTCATAATAGCTTTCATAATAGCTTTTATAATGTCACGGTATGTTTTGAATTTGATAAGATATCTATATCCATCAGCTCACGTTCATCTGCGATATCCACATATACACAGTCATACTTCTTTGCCACACTTCTGCCACCCTTATCACCCTCCAGTGATAAAAGCTGCGGGATAAGCGATGAATGAAATACACATGGGTTGCCCACAGCATCTCCACAGTAAAGTGAAAATACTAATTGCTCACCTCCTGTATTTTCAAGTACTTTATCTATTAATTTAATCACGCTTTGACTTTTTAAATATGGCTGGTCGGCTACTGCAAACATGTAGTATTCCTCTGTTTCGGCTGAATTTTGCGACACGCCACTGCTTTTTTCCTGCTTTTTCTGCCGCACACCATTTTTCTTTTTCTGCTCCTGCACTGCCATAATTCCTGCCTTTATGGTGAAGGATATGCCTTTTTCGCTGTCCGGACTTAAGACTGCATGGCAATCGGGGATAGATGAGCAGTAGTCCAATATTTCCCGGTAGCGGGTAACAACTGTGATATCTACGAGCGTGCTACTCGATTCTGTATTTTTTGTCTTTTTTTCAGCCTTTTTTGATAAATCGATGTCTGTGCCAATATAAGTATCAATAACAGTATCAGCATCCATTTCATAGCTGTCTAAAGGCTTGTTAGTTCCGGCATTTTCCAAATTATTATATCTGTCTTTAATTTCTATCAAACGATCAAGTAGATGCCTGTACATAGGCTTTCCATCCAGCTCATAAAACAGCTTGTTACTTCCAAAACGGCGGCTGTTTCCAGCCGCCATGTATATGATATGAATCATTTCACTCTAAGGTCCTTTTCGTGCCAGCTTGGGTCTGCCATTCCCATAAGTATTTTCTCAGGTGTGAACGGAACTGTCCTGTGCCATACACCTGTTGCACGATAAATGGCATGTGCCAGCGCAGGAGCCGGTGTATTGATAACTATCTCGCCGATTGACTTAACTCCGAATGGGCCTGACGGCTCATAGCTGGTCTCAAATTCGACATTGATATTGCCCACGTCCTGACGTGTCGGTATCTTGTACTGCATGAGGTCATTTTCTGCGATTTTTCCACCGGCATTGTAGGTGACATTCTCATAAAGTGCCATGCCGATTCCCTGTCCTATGCCGCCCTCAGCCTGCACTCGTGCAAGGTTTGGATTGACCGGGATTCCACAGTCCACAACCGCCTGATAATCAAGTATTTTAACTGCTCCTGTCTCCTTATCAAGCTCTATCTCGACCATTCCCACCATGTATGGAGGAGGTGAGACAGGTGACGAATATGTGGCGGTGACATCTACAGGGATTGTGTTGTTGACCTGTGATTTTGTTGCTATATCGGAAAGACTTACGGAAACAGCCCCATTGTCTGCACCGTCAGGATTTATGATATACACCTCTTTGCCGTCAAAATCCACCGCTGAAGCATCACAGCCCAGCATCTGTGCACCGATTTTCTTTATATTTTCACGAAGCTCAAGTGCCGCATTCTGTGTGGCCATTCCTGTGATGTAGGTGGTTGATGAGGCGTATGAACCTGAGTCATAAGGAGAAGCATCAGTATCCGCTCCAAATACTGCTATATCATCCGGCTCGCAGTCGAGCACCTCAGCCGCCATCTGCGCAAGTATCGTATCACAGCCGGTTCCCATGTCTGCCGCGCCAATCATCATGTTGTAGGTGCCACAGTCTGAAAGCTTTAAGGTACACGAGCCGACATCTACATTGGATATGCAGGAGCCCTGCATTCCAAGCGCCATGCCTGCCGCACGCACCTTGCCATTTCCCATATCGCGGACAGGATACTTTTCTGCCCAGTGGAAATTGTCTGCGCAGTGCATAATACATCTGTCGAGTGCACATGCATTGGCCGTCTCGCCAAAATATGCCGGCATAAACATGCCCTCGCGGACGATATTTTTAAGCCGAAGCTCGACCGGATCCATATGAAGCTTCTCAGCAAGCTCATTGACCGCAGACTCTAGCGCAAAAATACCCTGTGTGGCGCCATAGCCTCTGTACGCTCCTGCCGCCTGCACGTTTGTATACACAACATCACACGAAAATCTGGTTGCCTCACAGCCACCCGTATATAATGGAAGTGACTTGTGTCCGGATAAGCCGACTGTTGTGGTGCCGTGCTCTCCGTACGCACCGGTGTTGGAAAGTGTATACAGATCAATCGCTCTGATATGACCGTCCTTCATAGCGCCAAGACGCACTGTAACCTCCATCTCATGACGCGGTGATGCTATAGTCTGACACTCTCTTCTTGTGTAAATCAGCTTGCTGGCACGCTTTGTCTTCCAGGTGACAAATGCCGGATAAACCTCACAAACCGCGGTCTGCTTGGCACCGAAGCCACCTCCGATACGCGGCTTTTCAGCACGCACCATGGACTTTGGAATATCGAGCGCATTGGCCAGTATTCGGCGCAGGTGGAAAACAATCTGCGTCGAGCTGATGCAGTGAAGCCTGCCGTATCTGTCTATCTCACAGTATGCCCTGCAGGTCTCCATATATGCCTGCTGTGCTGCTTTCATGCGCCATTTATGCTCTATTATCTCATCACAATCTGCCAGAACAGCCTTCACATCACCATGCTCATCCTCCTCATGGTGCAGCAGATTTCTCTTCACATCACCTGTATTTATGCTTGATGACCAGTCATCCTCCGGGTGCACGACCACATCATTGTCAATTGCATTTCTAAAATCCAACAATGGCTCAAGCACCGTGTATTTTACCTTTATCATGTTGAGTGCCTTGTCAACTGCCTTCTCAGTCTCTCCGACCACAATGGCTACGGGGTCATCGACACATCTGACATGGCGGTCAAGAATCAGCCTGTCATACGGTGACGGCTCCGGATATGTCTGTCCCGCTATGGCAAAACGCTTCTTCGGAACATCCTCCCAGGTGTATACAGCGACCATTCCCGGCACCTTAAGAGCAATATCTGTCTTTACATCCTCGACAATTGCATTTGCATATGGGCTTCTAAGAAGCTTTATGACAAGCGCATCACGCGGTGTGATATCATCGGTAAATACCGGCTTTCCGAGTAAAAGCTGGCTTGAATCCTTCTTCGGTATACATTTTCCGACTGCGTGATAATCCTTTCTCGCGCGCTCAAAGCCGTTATCGTTAGTTTGATTTGTGCTCATTCTTCCACTCCCTTCCGATATCCTCTCCGTAAACAGGAGCCTCGAGGTTCAATGGTGCTCCCTCCTTCTTGCTGTTTAAAAAGTTTCTGAGCGCACGAAGCTGGCTCTGATACCCGGTACAACGGCACAGGTTTCCTGAAAGATATTCAAGAATTTCCTCATCAGTCGGGTCAGGATTTTCTCTCAGAAGTGCCACAATATTTACTATATAACCCGGATTACAAAAGCCGCACTGATCCGCTCCCTGTGCAGCAAAAAATCCTGTAAACTGCTTAGCTTCCTCCTCAAGTCCCTCAAGGGTATAGACCTCTCTGCCGTCTGCCCTGCCTATCGGCGTGCTGCATGACAGCACAGGCTTTCCATCTAAAAGTACTGTACAAAGACCGCAGTTGCCTGACTCACAGCCTCTCTTCACAGAAAAGCAGTTGTGCTTGCGGCAGAAGTCTAAAAGCACCATATCCTGGTCAACCGAGTCGGTTATTAACTTTCCATTTAACTTTATTTTAACATCCATATATATGAATTCCTTCCTACATAATGCTCGTGCTTAATGCTTTTACTTAGTGCTCGTGCATTGACGCCATCACACTAATAGAGCTTCCAAGGTTCTGTGCATAACTTCCATGCATCCGGTGGCGATTACATTATATCATCGCATATTTCAAGCGATTGTTTGACAGCGCGGCGTGTAAGCACCTTGCATATCATCTCTCTGTACTCGGCTCCTGCCCTTATATTGCTGCCAAAACGGATATTCTCTGCAACATATCCGGCAAATTTTTCTATCTTTTCATTGTTTTCGGAGTTTTCTGTCAAAGCTTTATTACCGTCTGTCTCTGCACCTGTTATGCCATCGAGTATGCCATCCTCATCCCACACAGGCTCTGCCATATATGGCGATGCTCCGATAACTGCCACATACCTGCCGCTTCTATTTGCAACTGCACATGTGAGCACCGGAAAGTCCGTTGACTGGTTTCTCTGGCTTAGGTATACTATGCCCTTTGCATTTTTCGGCACTATTACCGACACAAGCACATCACGCGTGGTTCTTGGAAGTGCCGCAAACTCGTCCAAATCCATGATTCCTGCCTTGTGAAGCTGCACCTTTGCTCCCAGTGCCCTGAAAATCGTCATGACATCTGAAAAGCCGAATCTGCCCCAGATGCTTCCTCCGACAGTCGCCACATTTCTAAACTGCACCCCGACGATATGTCTGACCGACTCTGCAATCGCACCGTGTGTATATGCATTCAGGACCTCATGTGTCTCTATCTGCCTGAGGGTTGCATATGCACCGATTCTAAACTCGTTTTCATCCTCATCAATTTGGTCAAGCCCGAGGTCGCACAGGTCAATTGCCGTGCCAAGTGTCTTATTTTTCATTTTGAGCCAGAGCATGCCGCCCAGCACAAAATTCGGTTTTTTCTGATAAAGCTCATAGGCTTCATCAAGGCTTTGCGCCCTTACATACTGATTGTAATAAAACATATTTTTCTCCTATATCAATACATTTCAAGCTCATACATAGCTTCCCACCGTATGTCCTGCTCCTTCATAAAGGCTATAAGGCTCTCCCTGTCAGAAAGCTCTGCACGCCAAGCCAGCCCGCAGCCTGCTGATATGACAGACGGAAGCGGAATCGTGCGCCCCGGAATACCACATGCCTTGCCCTTGATGTCCAGCTTTAACGGCGCTGTGGTATTCTCGAAGGTGATGATGAGCCTTTTTTTCTTTTCTCTTGCCAAATTCTTATCCATCACATCACACTTTTTTAACATTACATCACTCTTTTTATAACTCTAAGGACTTACAATAAGAGATGCTCCTGCCATTTTCTCGGCGATATCATACATGTTCGTCACCTCTCCGACTGCAAGCTTGTCTGACAGCTCATAGTAATTCAGACATGTGCCACAGGTAAGGATTTTCACGCCTCGATTCTTAAGCTCCTTTAAATCCTCAAGTGACTCTGAGCCCTCACAGGTCAGCTTCGCTCCTCCATTGTAGAAAAGCATGGTTTCAGGCGGATTTTCCTGCTGCGAAAGCGCATAGATAAAGCCCTTTATAAGCACTCCTCCGAGCTCCTCGCTGCCCTCTCCCATATATGAAGAGCGGATTACAACAACTCTGTTATCTGCAGCCGGCGTGCATGTATACTGTGAAGCATCATCTGTATCCGAAGGCGCTTCGGTGTTAAGAGCCTCAATTGTCAGCTTTACACTGTAGCTTCCGTCGTCGAGCTTACTGCTTTCGCAGCTATAGCCCTTCTGTGCAGCCATTTTCTTTAAATTTTCCACTGCAATTTCATTGTCCACAAGTGTCTCCACTGTGTCCGGCTGTGTGAGAGCCTCTATCGCCTTCTTTGTCTTTACAACCGGAATTGGACATGTATCTCCTATTGCATTTACTGTTATCATATTTATCGTCCTCCATATATTATTTTAACTATATTATTTAACTATATTATTTTAACTCGTCAGCCCTCAAAAAACGGGCATGTTGCCTGTCAGCGAATTTGCTTAAGCTATATAACCAAAATCAGTTCACATATATCGGCACATCGCGCCGCTCAACAAATCGTCCCACCTTTGCGGCCGGAAGCCCTGCTGCTTTAAGCTCGTGCAAAAAAGCATCTGCCTCAGAGGCTTTTACTGCAAACAATAGGCCTCCGGAGGTCTGCGGATCAAAAAGCACCTCCTGCATTGAGAAAGGTATATTTTTTGCAAAGCACACCTTATCACCCACATGGTTTCTGTTGCGCTGCGCTGCTGCCGTGAGGAAAAACTCATCTGCGCATCGCAGTGCTCCGGTAATGACCGGTATGGAAATCGAGTCGATAAGTGCTGTTATATCATCATTTAACATCTCACTCAGATGTCCTAAAAAGCTAAAGCCTGTGACATCTGTGCATGCGTGTACATCGAAGCTGTGACTGATTTCGGATGCTGCCTTATTCAGTGTGGTCATGGAGCTTACTGCATCCTCAATTGCACCTAACGGAGCTTCCCCGACACGGTTTGCATTGCATACAAGCCCCCCTCCGAGCTTCTTGGTCAGTATAAGCACATCTGACGGCTGCCCCGTATTGTTGCTGTAGATATGCTCCGGATGAACCGTACCCATGACTGAAAGTCCGTATTTCACATCGCTGTCTGCTATAGAATGACCGCCTGCAAGAGTGCCGCCCGCCTCTATCACCTTGTCGGCGCCGCCCTGCATTATTTTACCGAGTATATTCAAATCCATTTTCTCAGGGAAGCAGACTATGTTCAGCGCAGTCTTAACTGTGCCTCCCATCGCATAGATATCACTGAGCGCATTTGCGGCCGCTATCTGCCCAAACGTATATGGATCATCAACCATCGGCGGAAAAAAATCAAGAGTCTGGACTATCGCCGTGTCATCTGAGATTCTGTACACTGCCGCATCATCGCAGCTATCATATCCGACAAGCAGATTGCTGTCTTTTTCAGCTCGTGGCAGCTTTGCTAAAACATGACTTAACAAATCCGGGCCAAGCTTTGCGGTACAGCCACCGCCTTTGCAAAACACTATTTCCTGTGGCATTTTTGCTCCTTTCAATTGTTTAATATATTTATCAAAGTGCTGCAATCTGCATAAGCGCTGCAGCGGCCTCATTTACCTCATCAATTGTATTATAATATGAAAATGAAAATCTCACCATACCCTGTTTTTGTGTTCCAAAAAATTTATGCATCAGTGGCGCGCAGTGTATGCCGCTTCTTGTTGCAATGCCATACTCATTCATAAGTATATCCGATACCTCCGCAGAGTCCATATCAGCTATATTTACCGAAACAATCGCACAGTGCAGATTCTTATCGGAGAGCATATCGAAATCTCCGTATATCCTGATTCCGGGGATAGTCTTTATTTTCTCAAGAAAAGCCCTCATCAGCATATGCTCCTTGGCATATATGTTATCCAAACCAATTTCTTCTATAGCCTTTACACCTGCCAAAAGCCCCGCAATTCCCGGACCATTTAAGGTACCGGCCTCAAGTCTTGTCGGAAGCTCCATAGGCTGGTTCTCAAGAAAGCTGAGCACGCCGGTGCCACCGCTTTTAAACGGCTTTATATCTGCTCTTTCTCCCACATAAAGTCCTCCGGTTCCCTGCGGACCCATCAGCCCCTTGTGTCCTGTAAAGCAGAGCACATCAATATTCATGTCTCTTATATTTATCGTAAGCACACCGGCTGTCTGCGATGCATCAACTATAAATAGAAGGTCATGCTTTCGTGCGATTTGCCCTATCGACTTAATATCCACCACATTGCCTGTGAGGTTTGAAGCATGTGTGCAGACTATGGCTTTTGTGCCCGGACAAATTGCAGCTTCTATATCCTGTGGAGAAATTATCCCTCTTTTTATTCCTTCATCACTGCATGGCACAATATCCACACACACTCCCCTCTCCCTTTGCATATAAAGAGGTCTGAGCACCGAATTGTGCTCGAGCTGTGTAGTAATCACATGCTCACCCGGCTCAAGCAGTCCGTGGATTGCAATATTTAGTGCCTCTGTGGCATTTGACGTAAAAACAAGTCTGTCAGCATCCTCCCCGCCGAAAAATTCCGTAAGGCACATTCTGGCCTCATATATTTTCCTCGACGCATCAAGCGAAGCATCTGATGTTCCGCGCCCTGAATTGCCGCAGTGCTTCATTGCATCAAGCACAGCATCATATACCGCATCCGGCTTTTTAATTGTTGTGGCAGCGTTGTCCAGGTAAATCATAGTATATCCTCATTTACTTCTTATCCCAACAGATAAAAATTCTTTATATAAAGCTCATCATTTATATTTTTGCTAAGCATATTTGCTTCTGTATGCTTCGGAAGGCTTGCATAAATTATTGAATCGTTATTTAATTTACACGATACTTCCCAGTTTTTCAATCCTTCAATCATTTTATAATCTTTAATCCTGATTATATTTTTATCATTATGTGCAAGTGCTGTTTTTGCTTTGCCTGCAGATATTATTATATCCTGTGGGAAAACACCTATGTGTGATATGTCGTCAATATCCATTGCAGTCTGTTCAAGCTGCTCATCAGTGACCTCAAATACGCTGTCCCATTCCACTGCAAGCACATGATGCTTATCCTGCCATTTCAGTTCTGATATATTGTTGCAGCCCACAAGCAGTGCCTGCTCCACAGACATAGGCCGCATGAAAAAATCTTTTTTGTCGCGGACTGTACTCAGCACACCGCTCTCCATGCTGCCGATACGCTCGGCAAGGCGATACACCTCATCGCGGTTGTGTGACACAAAAATAACAGGATTGTGAAAATCGGTGAGCATCTCCATAAGCTCTGATTCCATGCTTCTTTTCACATGCTCATCCAGCGCTGAAAACGGCTCATCGAGCAGTATGCACTCAGGCTTAGCCGCAAGCATGCGAAGCATTGCCACGCGCTGCCTCTGGCCTCCTGAGAGATGGTCAGGATATGTGTCAGCCATGCCATCAAGCCCATACCGCTTCAGCCAGACCTTCACCTTTTGTTCATCGCGATGCCCCATTGCTATGCATATATTTTCCATCACGGTCATTGTCGGAAAAAGTGCATAGTCCTGAAACAGATAGCCTACCCTGCGCTTACCGGGGTGCAGATTTATGCGATTTTTTGAATCGTACAGCACTCGGCCGTTTAATGATATAAAGCCGCAATCAGGTGTCTCAATCCCTGCTATGCACTTTAATGTCATGCTCTTTCCTGAGCCCGACATACCGATTACGGACACAATCTCGTCCGTAAGCTCCATATCAACCGAAAGCATGAAATTATCCAACTGTTTTTTTATTTTTACTATGAGCGACATTATTTTTTCTCTTTCTCTTTATGCCCTTGCTTTTGCCGCATATCATATTTATCGATACAAGGCACGCAAACGAAATCGCTATGATTACTATGCACCAGAAGCCCGCTGTGGCATAGTCACCGCTTTGGATGACCATTGCAATCTGCTGTGATATGGTCGAGGTTTTTCCTGCTATATTTCCGGCAAGCATCGATGTGGCACCGTACTCACCGATAGCTCTGGCAAAGGCCAGCGTGACACCCGATATGATGCCGGGCTTTGCCATCGGCAGGCGTATCTTCCAGAAAATCTTCCACTCATTTATTCCGAGAGTGCGCGCCGCATATATGACATTTTCGTCTATCTGCTCAAATGCCGCTCTCGCATTTCTGTACATGAGAGGGAGTGCAATGATGGTCGCTGCCACCACACAGCCAAGCCACGTGTGTACTACCTGTATACCCATGCTATGGCTTAAAAAGCTTCCAAAGGGACGCCTTGTGCTAAAAATCCTAAGCAGAATATATCCAGCCACCGTAGGCGGCAGCACCATCGGAAGTGTCAGCAGTCCATCCCAGAATGCCCTCACTCTGCCCTTAGTGTTTATGACAAGCTCAGCAAAGGCTATTCCTATAAAGAATGAAAAAACCGACGCTACTATTCCTGTTTTTAGTGTTATCCAAAGCGGTGCAAAATCAATCGTTCCCATTATTCATTTACCGAAAAATGATATTTCTCAAATACTGACATCGCCTCATCTGTCTGAAGGTATGCGATAAATTCCTTTGCGGCTTCAAGCTCGTCTGCTGTGGTGCTGTCTCCCTTTAATGCCGCTATCGGATAGATAACATCGCCTGTTAAGCTGTTTGGAAGCTTTTCTATAATATCAAGCTGGTTCTCATATCCGAATGTATCTGAGTAGTAAACTGTTCCTATCTCGTTTGCGCCCTCAGCTACGGCAGATGCAACTGCACCTACATTGGCACAGCTATTGATTTCCAGGCCTCCAAGAGCCTTTGAGATATCAGAATCTGTAATATCCTGCGGCTTTGAGGCATCTCCTTCAACCATTTTTGAATTTACCAGCGCTACTCTGGTGTACTGTCCTACAGGAACCGTTCCGTCAGCAAGCGCCATATTTTTCGCCTTTGAGATGTCAGCAAGGCTTGTTACTGCTGTGCCACTATTCTTATATGTAACAAGGCACACCTGATTATTTAAAAGGTCAACACGAGTACCGTCCACTACGCTTCCTCCGTCGTAGCCATTTTGAAGCTCATCCATCTGTGCCACTCCTGCCGAGAAAAAGATGTTGCACTTCGCACCCTCTTTAATCTGTGCCATCAGAGTTCCTGAGCTGTCGTAATTGTTCTGGAAGTTTACATTTGGATGCTCCTTGGTGTAGGCTGCACAAATTTCGTCCATAACACCATTTAAGCTTTTCGCCGCAAAAATTGATAAATCCACCTCTGCATCTGCTGTATCCTTTTTTCCACAGCCTGCAAAAAGTCCTGCTGTAAGAATAAGTCCAAACGCAAGTCCTGCATATGCTGCAAATTTTCTCTTTAAGCCCTTGCGCTCCTTTACTGATCCGTCAGTGCCGGATTTTGTTCTTCTTAAACTCATACGATTAACCTCTCTTTTCGTTTATTTAAATTAAATATGCATTTGATCTTACTATACCTGCGCTTTGTCTACACTCCGCTGCTACTCAGCCGATCTGCTCCAGCAGCACCGAAATACTGCCTCCGCACACCATGCCCTCTTTCTCTGCATCGTCAGTGTTCATGCTGACATCAATCGCAGAGCATTTGAATCCCTGCTCACGAAAGAGCCTCCTGCAACGGCTTATAACCTCAGCCTCCGCGCAGCCGCCGCCTATTGTTCCGACAATACGGTTGTCTGAGCTCACAAGCATCTGTGTGCCGACTCCTCGCGGTGCACTGCCGTTCTTTTTTATGATGGTACACAGCATGTACTTCTCATTTTGTTCCTGCTTAGCCGCCTCAATAAGTGCATCAAGCACTTCGTTATCCACCTGAGTGCAGCTTGTGCGCTCATTTTTACACTTCACTATCTCACTTATCACCGAAAGAGCAATTTCCTCCGGTGTCTGTCCACCTATTGCAAGGCCTATCGGAGAATGTAATCCTAATATAATTTCCTGTGAAAATCCAGATTCTTCAAGGTCTTTTTTCACTATCACAGCTCTTTTCTTTGAGCCCATCATACCCACGTAGGCATATGGCTTTCTGAATATCTCTGTAAGACACTCCATATCAAAGCGATGGCCTCTTGTCATGCATACATAGTAATCATCAGGCTGCGGCACAAGCTCTGAGAGAGTTTTTTTATAATCGCCGCAAATCACATGGTCTGCTCCCGCGCGCTTTGCATTGTCGGCAAACAACGGTCGGTCCTCTATCACCCATATGTCAAACGCCAAAAGTGACGCCATGCGTACAAGTGCCGCCGACACATGCCCTCCTCCGCAGATTATGAGGCGTGGTCTGCTGCCTATCTGCTGTTTAAACATCACAAGGGAATTATCATTGTCATTTATTTCATCTGCCCACACACTGCCACATGCCACTCTTATTCTGCCATCTATATAGAGTGCCTTTTCACCGGCATATGCTCCTTCTATGACTGTCAAAAGCTCACAGCGGCTGTCCGCCGGTCTGTCCTTTATCGAAGCATATATGTTGGCCGGAATCAGCTCCACCTCGTCACCCGCATGAATCTGACCACCTCTTATGACTACTGCAAACACGCCCTCCTTTGGCATAATGCACTCGCCCATCCTCTTGTATATGGCACAATGTGAGTGGCACTGCTTGCCTATCTGTGTCATCTCAAGAATGGCATCTCCTATGCAAAAGCGTGTTCCAAGCGGCAGATTCTTAAAATCAAATCCTGATATAATTAAATTTTCACCAAAGGCACCGTTGTCTATCTGTGCCCCTCTTGCCCTGAAGGCATCTATTTTCTCCGCGGAAAGCAGGCTGACCTGTCTATGCCACTTTCCGGCATGTGCATCTCCCATGATACCATAGTCTGCAACAAGCTCCGCCTGTGGCACCTCTCTCTTTTCAGTTCCTCTCTCTTTGCTTATATTGATTGCAAGAAGCTTTCCCATGATTTTCTATCAGCCTCCTATCCGGCTCATATTTCTTGCTGCATTTACATCCGCAGCTTTTATTTCGGTAGTCTTTATCTCTGTCGTTTTCTTATATGTAACTGCATTTTCTGATTCATTATTTTTGTTTGTATTATACATCACTGACTCCGGCTGCAGCACCTCTTCATCACTAAAATTATGACATTTTGGCTTTGCCTTTATGGCAGCCTTTAGTGCCTGAGCTATCACAGAATCTTTTTCCAGATCATCTGTTAAATCATCTGTTAAATCACATGAGTCAGGCAGCAAATCCATCGTCACACTGCTTCCCAGGCATGGCATAAGCCTGCCGTCAGCCGTAACACGTATGCGATTGCAGCTGTCGCAGAACTTCCCATGGATTGCCTGAATCAGCCCTACTCTGATACCAAGTCCCGGGAAAATGTAATACTCTGCAGGACCGTTATCCGGATTCTTGTGTTCTAATTTAATTTCTTTTCTATTTTCAGTATTAACACAGCAAGGCTCTCCATACACTTCTGAAAGTGTGCCAATCACCTTCTCATACGGCTCGACTCCGTTGGTATGTCCTTCGCCTACCGGCATCATCTCTATAAAGCGGATATCTGTGCCTTTTTTTGCGGCATATCGTGTGAGAGCCACCACATCAGTCTGCGGTGTGAGCACCGCATTGATTTTCACTCCTATTCCACACTCTATGGCGGCTTCGATTCCATCCTCCACTTCCTTAAGCAGCGGTTTTTGTGTGATGCATTCATATTCTGACGCATCTATCGTGTCCAGACTCACATTTATGCTGTCTATGCCGGCTTCCTTAAGCCGCTTTGTGCGCTGCGCAAGCAGTACTGCGTTTGTAGTGAGCGATACGCTGCTGACACCAGGCAGCTTTTTGATTTGTGAGACCATTTCATCAAGCTGCGGATGCAAAAGTGGCTCGCCTCCCGTCAGACGAAAATGCGTGATTCCAACCCTTGTGGCTGCGCGGACTATGCAAAGCACCTTTTTTACGCTAAGCATATTTACCGCATGACAGTGCTCATTATTGTTACAAGGATTACAGTAATAGCAGTTTAAATTACAGCTATCTATCACCGATATGCGCATATAGTCAATCTCTCTGCCAAATCCATCGCGCATATTAAAAGCCCTTTCCAAAACCGCAGTTAGGAAACGTGCAGACATCACAATTCAGGCAGAGTCCGCCTTCTCCAAGTCCGGCAAGCTCATCTGCTAAAATCATATCACGTGCCATAAGCCTAGGCAACACAATATCAAATATTGTCCGCTTATTGTACATGGCGCAGCCCGGCAGTCCGCATATCGGCACAAGCCTGTCGCCTGCATCATAGTACGACAGCAAAAACATAGCTCCCGGCAGCACCGGAGAGCCGTATGACACAATCCGTGCGCCTGTATTTTTGATGGCAAGCGGTGTTTTGTCATCAGGATCCACGCTCATTCCTCCTGTGCAGAAGACAATTTCCGCTCCGGCTTCTATTGCGCGTAAGCATCCGTCTGTGATTTTTTTGTCATCATCATCAAACACCTCATGAAACATCATCTGTGCACCAAACTCTGCTATTTTTTTCTCGATAACAGGAGTAAACGCATCCTGTATCCTGCCATGGTACACTTCGTTTCCGGTTGTGATTATTGCTGCTTTTCTGACCACAAACGGCTTTATGTCAAGAATCGGTCCGTCATCGCATATGTGCGAGGCCGCCTCTAGCTTATCCTTTTTTATAACAAGCGGTATGATTCTTGTTCCGGCGAGCTTATCACCCTTTTTCACAGTGGTATTGCCGTGCCTCGTTGCTATCATCATTTCACCAAAGGAGTTGACCTTTTTCAGCTTTTCGCTGTCCACCTTAAGCAGTCCGTCACAGTCTGCGATTACCTCAATCTTGCCTTCCTTTACAGAGGACGGATGCATTTTACTTGCGGTGCCGCATGCGCACATGCTATAAAGCACCTGCGCTGCCTCATTCTCGTGCATCATGGTCTCATCATTTTCCCATATATATATGGTGTCTTTTCCAACGCTAAGCAGCACCGGTATGTCCTCTTTTGTTATGATATGCCCCTTGCGAAAAACCGCATCCTTTTTCACGCCGGGAATAATCTGTGTGATATCGTGGCAGAGCACCTGTCCGACTGCCTCAGTTGTCTTCATAAGCTTCATATAATCCCACACTCCAATTTTTTATAAATAGTAACTATTCCTAAACCACACCACGTGCATTTTTCGTCACCGGCCGCACTCACTGTCGTACTGCAGTAAAATATCAAGCCCATGCTCTATATTTCCCATCAGAAAATCCATACTCTCCGATACTGCCTTCACACTGCCGGGCAGATTGACTATTAAAGTGTTTTTCCTGATGACGGAAACGCCTCTGCCAAGCATGGCACGCGGTGTAAGACTCATGCTGTACGCTCTCAGTGCCTCGGCGATCCCCGGTGCATTGCGCTCTGCAACATCCATTGTAGCTTCCGGTGTGATATCTCTCGGTGAAAAACCGGTGCCGCCGGTTGTAAGCACCAGATTGCATTTCACATTATCACACAGCCTTACAAGCTCGTCTGCTATCTGTGCTCTCTCATCCGGTATGATTTTATATGAAACCACCTCATACTTATCTTTGGGAAGTAGCTGTCTTATTTTCGGGCCGCTTTTATCCTCGCGCCGGCCTGCTGCGCCTTTATCGCTTATCGTTATAATCCCTACAGTATACATTACATCACCCTGTTACCCTTGATCAATTGTGTATTTACCTATTCAGCATTTTAAATGGGCTGTAATCGCCTCCGGTCACACTGTTAGGTGTGATCAGTAACGTAATGCCCGCTCTTGCCGCCGGATTTTTCAAGCAGATGTATCTGCCCGATCTCCATGCCACGGTCCAGTGCCTTACACATATCATATATGGTAAGGAGCGCCACACTGACGCCTGTCATGGCCTCCATCTCTACACCTGTTTTGCCCACACAGGCTGTCGTGCAAAGTGCCGTGATACTGCTTGTTTTTTCATCCAGCTCAAACTCAACATCACACTTTGTCATGGCAATGGGATGGCAGAGCGGAATAAGCATGGAATTGTTCTTTGCTCCCATGATTCCTGCAATTCTCGCCACTCCAAGCACATCACCCTTTTTAGCTGTGCCCGTAGATACTGCCCTGTATACAGCGTCATTTACCTTTATCGTGCCGCAGGCCTTCGCCACGCGGTAGGTGTCCTCCTTTGCGTGCACATCCACCATGTGAGCCTCCCCGGCCTCATTAAAGTGTGTGAGCTTTTCTGTATTTTGTTCCTGATTATTGATTTCTAATTCGTTTACCTGCGTCAATCTAGATTTCCTCACTGTAACTATCTGAAAACACCTTAATAATTACCCTCATTTATTATTTAATAAAGCTTCACGCCGTGCTCAAATGCTGATACCGCCTCAAGCACACTGCCTGCTATACTCCTTGCCTTGTCAGATATTGTAAAGCAGTTTGTTAGCTCGCTCTCGCGCGGGTCGATATCTGCTATTTTGAAGCCTTCCTTAAAATAATACCCCTCACGGATAAGACCTCGTATGATACCTGTAATTGTAGCATTTACCGGGACATATTCAGACAATTCATTGTCAAAGCTTCCTTTATCCGGATATATCCTCGCTATCTCATCACCCTTTTGCACAATGTCTCCGATTTTTCTGACATCATGAATATAGCCTGCTGCCGGAGCGTGAATCACACGCTCACTTGTGAAGCCGGCGATATTTCCCGGAACACCTGTGTTTGGCTGTGCCATGCCATCGGTGATGATGCGCGCCAGATTGTGCCCACGCATGGACTCAATCACCAGATGCACGTCATGCCCTGCCGTAAAGCCCGGGCCTACTCCTATCACAAGCGGTGCCATATCGATTGTGGTACCCAGATTTTTCTTTGCTATTATGGCATCTACCACAACATCCGGCTTTAAATGTGCAATTGACTCTCCTTCGGGGTCTATAAGAAGCGGAACCTCTCCGGCCTCAAGCACAGCTTCGATATCCGAGCGGCTCCACTTTTCTGATGCAATATGAGCTGCCGATGTGTCATTTATCCCTGAATATGTCTCTGTATCAATCTCTGCATCAATTTCTGCATCTATCTCTGTATAAGTCTCTACATCAGTCAAGGCAGGAACAAGTCTGGCTGTCACACCCTCTACAGCTGCGCTCCCATCATACACCGCCTCACAAAAGGACACCTGGCGCCGTATGGCAGCCGGATAGTCTGTCTCAAGCGCTATCACCCGATGCCCTGCACGGTGCAGTCTGTGGATGATGCCGGTCGCAAGGTCTCCCGCACCTCGGCATATGATTAACAAATTATTCTTTATTATCTGATTATTGCTCTGATTCACGCTCATATAATTAATTACCCTGTCACCTTATTCTTTCCATGCTTGTAACTATTCAAAATCACCACGCACATTCGAAAAAACGCACGATACTCGTCCTTCAAACCCGCTATCGCGAAGCTTTCTGACATAGACCTGACGCAGCGTGTCTATAACCGAATCATCAACCACTGCATCCTCCGCCGTTCCAAGCTCCTTTTGCATAAGCTCATATCTGAACACAACATCCTTACACAGCCTGCCCTTTTCCCATGTGCCAAGCACTATGATAACATCTGTGGTACCCGGATATATGACAGGCTCATCCGCTGCCGGATATTTGAGGGAATGGTGCTTTGCCCCATCTGCTTCGATTATAACATAATCCAGCTCCTGTGGCATGTCTTTAATCAGTTTATCAAGCAAATCATACGGCAATCCACACATCTTTGGCTTTGACTGTTCTGATATGTTCTGCCCTGATATTTTCTGCCCCGCCATGCAATATCCATCTTTTATTATTTTATCCCTTAACGCAAAAAAATCGCAGGATAGGTCAGTGTCAGCTTCGACATACATGTGCGTTGTCGTTGTGACAAGCACACCTTTTCCTCTCCTGTGATATTCCCTTGCAAGCTTATGGACGAGTGTGGTCTTGCCACCTGCGCCCACTATTGAAATCACTTTTTCCATATATTTCCATACTTTTCCACAAGCAATAAAGCCGCCGGTGTACTTAATGCACCGGACGGCTTCAAAATCCTACGTGTTAGTCATCCACACGCTTCACATCATCTTTCTCTTCCATATCCCACATATATGGTGCGCTCTTTGATTTCTTCGGCAAAATAATATTGAGAAGAATAGCGCAAAGCGAGCAAGGTACGATACCTGAACCGCCGAATATAAGCTGTACATAGTATGGCAGATGCGATGTAGCACCGGTTGTAGCGCCAAGTCCGTAGCCTAAACCGATTGCAACTGAGATAATTGTAATCTCACGGCTGCCGATTGGCTCCTTTGTGATGAGCTCAATTCCCGAAATCAGGATAGAGGCAAACATCATAACCGCAGCTCCGCCGAGCACCGACTGAGGCATTATTGACATGAGAGCTCCAATCTTTGGGCAGAAGCCACAAATAATAAGGAATATAGCTCCCATTGAAATAGCAAATCTATTGACAACCTTTGTCATTGAAACAAGACCTACATTCTGTGAGAATGAGGTATTTGGCAGTACTCCGAAAAGCGCTGCAAAGGATGAACCAAGACCATCACAGATAACACCGCCTGAAAGCTCTGAATCTGTAGCCTCTCTGTCCATTCCACCCTCCACGCAGGCTGAGATATCGCCAACAGTCTCGATTGCAGTAACGATAAACATGATACCGATTGGGATGATTGCATTGGCATGGAAGGAGATTCCCACATCTGAAAGCTTTCCAAAGCCTATAAAGCTTGGAACTGCTATCCATGCAGCATTTTTAACCTCGTCAAAGTTTACAACCCATGAGTATGTGTACTTGACACCGTCAGCGGTCACACCAGTGTGCGACATGGTAAGTGTCATAATGATTGCTACAACATATCCTGCCAGAATACCAAAAAGGATGGCAGATGATGAAAAAATACTGCGTGATGGTGCAAAATGCTTGAGAAGCACGATTACTATAAGTACAACCATTCCAAGGAAAAGGTTTGGCAGTGAGCCGTAATCATTTTTCCCTGTTCCACCGCAGAAATAGTTGATTCCCACTCCAAGGAGTGAAAGTCCGATTGCTATAACAACCGAGCCTGTAACGATTGCCGGGAAAAACTTACGTAAAGGCTTTAAGAAGGCTCCGAGTATACCCTCGAAGATACCTCCCACAAGGCAGGCTCCCATAATAGCTCCATATGCTATAACTCCGCCGCCACACGCTGCAACTGTATTATTTAATACTCCAAGAAAGCCCGAAGAGGTTCCCATAACGATAGGTACCTTTCCGCCGACCGGTCCGATGGAAAACATCTGTACTAACGTAACAATACCTGCGATAATCATTGCATTCTGTAAGAGAGCTGTTCTAAGCTCCGCAAAGCCTGCGTCCGCTGTGAGTCCGCACGCTCCCATAACAATGATAAGAGGTGTAAGGTTTCCGATGAACATAGCCATAACATGCTGCAGTCCAAGCGGAATAGCCTGAGACAGAGGTATTCTGCCCTCAAACTGGTAAGGTGAAGAGTTTGTTGTCTTTTTCATTGGTTCCTCCAAATATTTATACTCTTATTTAATAAAAATTTTACAAAATTATTTTACGAGCATAAAGCTATACGGTCAATTTAGTATTACTTATAATATAATATTCATTTACTTATAAATAAATGTTATTAAAATTAGTTTCTGACAGCAACAGGGCACACCACAACCGGTATGCCCCATTTATTATAATCTAAATTTATTCAACCCTAAGCAGCTCGCAGTTCCCCTGCATATCCTTCCAGAAATCCTTTATAGGTGTGCCGCGAAACTGATTGACTATGCTGCAGTTCATGGCCCCGTGTCCCACGACAAGCACATTTTTTCCTGCCGCAAGCTGTGGCCTTAGCACCTGCTCAATAAATTCTCCTGTTCTGTGATACAGCTCCTCAAAGCTCTCTGCGCCGTCCTTTGCCACATATTTTTCCGGCTCCTCAAAGAGCAGGTAGACAGGGCATTCGGGCTTTTGCCTGATGTTCTTTACTCCCTCATAATCACCGAAGCTCATCTCGTGAAGCCTGTTGTCAGTGATAATCTCTACTGCCGGGTTTCTGTCTGCAAGAAAAATCCTTGCCGTCTCCTGAGCTCTCTTAAGAGGGGAGCAGTAGCATATGTCAAAGTCTATATCCTTATATTTTTCTGCGGCATCGTAAGCCATCTGCCTGCCGGTTTCATTGAGTGGGATATCCACCTCACCCTGCAGTCTGTGCTCCTCATTCCAATCTGTTCTTCCATGTCGCAAAATATAAAACATAATTAATCCTCGATTTCTCCATTTTTGTGTCGCTCGAAGAAATGCTTTGTCTCCTTAACAACAACACTGCTAAGAGCAAACAGCGCTATCATATTTGGCAGAGCCATGAGACCGTTGAAGATATCAGCGATGGTCCACACCGCACTTACCGTCATATAAGGTCCGATGAAAACAGCAAGGATATATATCCAACGATAAACCTTTACATATTTCATCCTGCCGCCGCTCAAATATTCTAAGCACCGCTCACTATAATAATCCCAACCGAGTATAGTTGTAAAGGCAAAAAATACAAGACACAGCATAAGTACAAATGCTGATAGTTCTTTCGGGAAAGGAAGACCATTCTGGAATGCATATGTAGTAACCTGCACGCCCTCGAGTCCGTCAACCTGCCATGCGCCTGTGAGCACGATGGAAAGTCCTGTAAGTGTACATATAACTATTGTATCAATGAAGGTTCCTGTCATGCTGACAAGTCCCTGACGTACAGGCTCCTTTGTCTGGGCTGCTGCCGCTGCAATCGGGGCACTACCAAGTCCTGCCTCGTTTGAAAAGATTCCTCTGGCAACACCCTTTTGCATTGCAACAAGAAAGCTTCCCACGGCACCGCCTGTTATGGCCTTCGGTGAAAACGCTGCCTTTACTATTGTAGCAAACGCTGCCGGAACCGCTGTGATATTGCATACCACAAGCACGAGCACAAATACTATATAAATAACAGCCATAAAAGGAACTATTACCTGGCTGACACTTGCAATACGCTTTACTCCGCCGATAAGCACTGCTGCCACGCAGAATGCCAGTACAAGTGAAGCAATGATAACTGACCATGAATACTCACCCAGGAATGGTAAAACCTTTACTGTATGCTGGTTGTTTGGATCAAAGAAATTGTTTACTGCGCTTGATATTCCGTTTACCTGACTGAAGGTTCCTATTCCAAAAAGGCCAACGCATACGCCGAAAAATGCAAATATCTTTGCAAGCCATTTCCATTTTATACCCATTCCCTGCTCTATGTAATAGAACGGTCCGCCAAGACTGTGTCCGTCCTTACCAATGACACGGTATTTTACAGCCAAAAGTCCCTCTGAATACTTTGTTGCCATGCCAAAAAAGGCTGCAAGCACCATCCAGAAAAGCGCTCCCGGTCCTCCTGCACCGACCGCTGTTGCCACACCGACTATATTACCGGTTCCGATTGTTGCGCTAAGCGCAGTACAAAGTGCGCCAAAGCTCGTAATCTCGCCATCGCCGCCCTCTTCATTTTTGACCATCCACTTAAGTGCCAGAGGAAGCTTTCTTATCTGAAGAAGCCCCAGACGCACTGTGAGCAGTATACCTCCTGCCATGATGAGCACCATGAGCGGCACTCCCCAGACGAAATTGTCCACTGCACTAAGGAAATTGTTGATTGTGTTCCACATTGAAATACTCCTGCCTCTCTTTTTTATCTAAACACAAGGTCTTTGTGTTTTGAGCAAATACTAATGATATAAATAATTCATCCGGAAACAATTGAAAAAGCAGGCTTTGTAGCAATTACGTGAATTGAAATAAAAAACCCCATATACGCTGCATATATACAGTCTGATACATGGGATTAAGAAGATTATCTTAAGAATATCTGTCCAATATCTTCTCCGTCCTGTTGCCTGAGAGATTCGTACGAGAAGCAGCATGTGCCATAATATACTGCTTCCTATTCGTACGTTGCACCTTCGGCCCCCGCCAAGCGGGTGTCTCCAGAGAGTCGATCCATTTACAGTTGCACCGCCTGCTGCGGCACCTGAGAGTTTTACTCCTTCGGTAGGCTTTGATAATGTAAAATCGCTGCCGTTTTCCTGCAAACTTCATCTCGAAATTGTTTATGTTAAATTTATTATTTTTATTAACCGTTAAGGATTATATGACAAAAATATCATTTAATCAATAGTACAAATGCACTAAACTGTCTCAACCTTGATCACATTTGTGTTGCCTGTCTTACCGTTGATAAGACCTCCTGTGAGCACTATATGATCACCCTTTTTGAGCTTCATGACACTCTTTGCCTCGTTCATCGCATTGTAGAACATAACCTCCATTGAGTTGTATTCCTCGCACAGAACCGGCTTTACACCCCAGCTCAGGTTCAGCTTGCGCCATGCCTTTTCAGAGGTTGTCATACCTATTATATCAACAGGGCAGCGGAAACGGCTGACCATGCGCACTGTGCGGCCTGTCAGAGAGCTGACAACGATACATTTTGCATCTACATCTATCGCCATAGCGCATGTAGCGTGTGAAATGGCGTCAACTATGCTTTTTGTCTGGAATTCGGCATTGGCAAATCTCTTGCCGTAGTTTATCTGCTTTTCTGTATACTCTGCTGTCTCTGCCATATTTTTGACAGCCTCTACAGGGTATTTACCTGCTGCAGACTCTCCCGAAAGCATGATAGCCGATGAGCCGTCGTATACCGCATTGGCTACATCCGAAAGCTCTGCTCTTGTAGGACGCGGATTGTGAATCATGGACTCAAGCATCTCTGTCGCTGTGATTACGCGTGTACCAAGCATACGGCACTTGTTGATAAGGTACTTCTGTATTGCCGGTACCTCAACTCCCGGAATCTCAACACCGAGATCACCTCTGGCTATCATGATTCCGTTTGCTATCTCGCAGATTTCCTCCACATGATCTACACCTGAGCGGTTCTCAATCTTTGCGATGATTTCGATGTCCTCCCCACCGTTTTCATCCAAAAAGCTTCTAAGATCCGCTACATCCTGCTTTGTAGAAACAAATGATGCGGCAACATAATCCACCTCGTTTTTTATACCAAAAAGCAGATCATCCTTGTCCTGCTCACTTAAATATGCATGCTTCATGACCTTGTTCGGGAAGTTCATGCTCTTTCTGTCAGAAAGTGTACCACCTGCGATAACATCACAGATTGCATTGTTTCCTTTAAGCTCTCTGACCTGCAGAATGATAATACCGTTCGCAACAAGCACGCGGTCACCAACCTTTAAATCCTTGATCAGATTCTCGTAGTTTACTGATACTCGCTCCTGATTTCCTACGATATCATCAGTGGTAAGTGTGAAGGTATCTCCATCCTTGAGCTCTATTTTGCCATTCTCAAAGGTCTTGATACGATACTCAGGTCCCTTTGTGTCAAGCATGATTGCTATTGGCAGATGAAGCTTCTGTCTTACCTTCTTGATTAAATCTATTTTGCCCTGATGCTCCTCATGTGAGCCATGAGAAAAGTTCAATCTGGCAACATCCATACCTGCCTTTATCATCCTGGTGAGGACATCCTCATGTTCACTGGCCGGTCCAATAGTACAGATAATTTTTGTTTTACGCATTGATATTCCTCCTGATGCTGATCACCCTATCAGCTTTTCTTTATAAAATATAATCTCACCCGAAGTCATTATATGACAATTTTCTTCAACAATAAAGTAAAAATATATATTTTTCAATTATTTTACAGCTTCAGGCGGCATGCTGTCGGTGTGACGGCCAGTCCACCCTTTCCGGTTTCCTTGAGCTCCCTGCTCATGAGCTCTCCAATTTCCCTCATCGCATCAAATACCTCATCCGCGGATATGAAGCTCTTTATGCCTGCAAGAGCCATATCTGCCGCACAGAGCGCATTCATGGCTCCGGATGCATTTCTCTTGACACAGGGCACCTCGACAAGCCCTGCAACCGGGTCACATGCAAGGCCAAGCATATTTTTAAGTGCAAGCGCCGCGGCATCTGAAATATATTCATCACCGCCGCGCAGATATGCCAAAGCTCCGGCCGCCATAGCACTCGATGTGCCTATCTCCGCCTGACAGCCTCCGGCTGCACCTGAAATACTGGCTCTTTGCGCTATGACATTGCCTATGCCTGCTGCAACTAAGAGTGCTTCTGTCATGCGCTTTTCAGTTCTTTTTCCACCATTATCAGATATAAAATCATCTGTTTTTTCGTAAAAGTTCTCATAGTTAATGAGCACTGCCGGAACCACGCCGCATGAGCCTGCCGTAGGAGAAGCTACTATCCTCTTCATGCAGGCATTGCTCTCCGCCATCTTGATCGCCGTTGCCATGACATGTGAACCAAACTCACCGCACAGTGCCCCATTTTTCCGGTCAAGGCTAAAATCATCGGCATATTTTTGCATTTTGGCTCCATTGCCGCCGGAGAGGCCACTGTGCGACTTAAGCTTCTCGTCATAGTCACTGTCAGCCGCCTTCATCACTCTGTACATCGACGTCATTTTATCAAAGATACTCTGCTCATCAGTCAGCGAATCCCTCGCCTCCTCGTGCAGTATTGCCTCGTAAAAATGGCAATTGTGCTCACTCATATATTTTTCTATATCTGCCATTGAAGAAAATGCCATTGCGTGTCCTCCTTAATCGCCACAGTCACAATACGTAACCTTTATGATGCCATGAGCCTGTTCAAGCCCCGTAAGTGCAGCCTTCGGAATCTTCTGGTCACACTCTATGACCGTAACCGCCATCCCTCCGGGGCACTCCCTGTAAAGCTGCATGGTTGCAATATTCACCTTCTGCTCACGAAGGATTTCCGTCATCATCGCAATATGCCCCGGTTCATCCACGTTGTGAACCACGAGTGTAGGATAATCTCCTGAAAAGTTGGCATCAAGACCGTCTATTTTTCTGATTTTAATCCTGCCTCCGCCTATCGACTCTGCAACAATCTCCAGCTCTCTGCCACTTTCTCCTGTCATATTTAAAACTGCCGTGTTGGGGTTTGCCCCGGTGAGCTTCGCCTCGTAAAATTCAAACTGCATTCCCTTTTTGGCGGCAATCTCAAAGCTTTTTGGGATTCTGCCATCATCCGGCTTCATACCCAAAAGCCCTGCAACCAGCGCCCTGTCAGTGCCATGCCCCTTTCCTGTCGCCAGAAACGAGCCGTACAGCCCGATTTTCACGCTCCTTACAGGCTCATCCATCAGCTTGCAGCATATATATCCAATCCTTACAGCTCCCGCAGTGTGAGAGCTTGACGGACCGACCATCACCGGTCCTATTATGTCAAATATACTCATAGAAGCTCCTTTCCTTTTTGAATAGCTACACTATTATTTAAAAATTCATATGCTCCACATATATTTCATCGAAATGCGGATACGATGCCAGCTCGATATATCTCATTTTCCCGCTGATATCAAGCGCACTTTCCCAGGCTTCCTGCGATAATGCTGCCGAAACAGCTCCGTTTCCTGCCGCATTTCCCACTTCTTTAGCTCTGTCCAAAAGCTCCGGTGGAAACAGTCCGATTGCTGCCGCACTTGCCTTGTCAATATAGTTTCCAAAGCCTCCTGCAAATGTAAGTATATCCAAATCACAGGGCTTACAGCCATATTCCTTAAAAAGAATATCAATTCCTGCCGCTATCGCGCCCTTCGCAAGCTGCAGCTTCCTGATATCCTCCTGCGTAATGTAGACTCCCGGTGCAATATGAACAGCAAGAGAGGACTCTGTGCTCTGTGCGGCATCCTCCGCTTCCACCTCAAACACATACGACCTAAACAGTATAGGAAGCTCCTGTCCGCTTAAAATCGTGCCGTTTTCATCTATGATTCCGGCTTTCAGAAGAATGGCAAGCGCATCGATGAGCCCTGAACCGCACAGTCCAACAGGTCTGTCATTTCCGATAACCGAATACCTAATTCTACGTCCTTCCAGCCATACCTTATCCACTGCTCCCCTTGACGCCGGCATGCCCATCTCAATCTGCGCACCCTCAAAAGCAGGTCCTGCCGCTGTGGCACAGCACACATATCTGTCGCCTTTTCCAAGCGCCATCTCGCCGTTTGTTCCGATATCCAGATAAAGTGTCAGCTTTCTGCAGTTGACTGTTTCCATCATGCCTGCTGTTATATCTCCGCCTACAAAGCCTGATACCGCAGGAAATATAATCATGGTTTGACAATTCTCAAGTCCTATATCCAAAGGATTAAATGCTCTGCCAAAATATTCATCCGGCATAAACGGTGCCCTGCCAAGCTTTTCCGGTGAAATTCCCATAAGCAGATGACACATAACCGTATTTCCGGCAACTGAAAACAGGCAGACCTCAGTTCTGCCACATTCCATGAGCATATCTGATATGAAGCCGTTCAGCAGGGACACTATCTGTGTCTGCATCATCTGCAGGCCGCCATTCGCTTTATCGTTATCATCCGCCCTCGCTGCCGCATCAATTCTGGAAAGCACATCTGCTCCAAAGCTGCGCTGTGGATTGGCACCGCTTCTGGTTGAGATAATCTGTCCGGTCTCTTTATCAATCAGATAGCAGACTACTGTTGTGGTTCCGATATCACAGGCCGCCAGAGTGCCGGCATTTGATTCGACTTTTTCGGGTTCATTTGCAGTTTCTTCCTTTAAGACAGCATTCCTTTTCACATGCTCATTAAATTTTTCAGATATGCTTCCTTCATTTGTCAGAACAACCATGCTGTCTTCTTTGGTTCCGGTGCTTTCTTTTCTCCCAACAATAATTTCCATGCCGTCACAAATCTTTGTTTGACATGCCAACACTTCCTTATAGTATGGTTTTGTCACCGTCACCTTGCACTTGCCGCAGGTGCCTTTTCCTCCGCACGGAGCTTCTATTTCCGTGACACCGTGACTGCGGCAGTATTCAAGAATGGTGGTGTTGCCGGCTGTTTTGCTATCTGTGTTAAGATTTATGGTAATTCGCTGCTGCATATATTTTACCTCATTTGACATTTTACTATTATGGCTTTTTCTTTGATTGTATGATAGCACATTTATATATACTTTTATACAATTACATTAACATAAAAACCCGGACAAACGCCCGGGTCTTCATTGATCCATATATACTATGCCGTATTAAACTATGTCGTCTAAGCTATGCCATCTAATTCATGTTATCTAATCCATGCCACCTGAATTATTCTATCTAGTAAGTGCTGCAACAAGCTCCTCCATCTGCTTTTCAGATGCATCATTGAGAGTAGATTTAATTGTAACAACCGGCTCAACACACTCAATATTCTTGAAGCCCTCAACAATAGCCTTCATCTGACGTGCTGCTGTAGGAGCCCATGAACCGTTTTCCACGAAAGCAATCTTACGATTCTGATAAGTCTTTGCCTTGAGATGATGTAAGAAATCCTCCATTGGTGGGAAAATGCCTCCATCATAGGTGCATGCACAGAGCACAAGTCTGTCGTATCTGAATGCATCCTCAACAGCCTCTGCCATATCATCCCTGCAAAGGTCTGTAAATGCAACCTTTACGCCTGTAGCCTTGAGCTTTTCTGCTAAAAGCTCTGCTGCCTTCTTTGTATTGCCGTGAATAGAAGCACATGCCACAAGGATTCCCTCATCCTCTGGCTGATAGCTGCTCCATGTATTGTATTTGTCAATGTAGAAGCCAAGGTTCTCTGTGAGAATCGGTCCGTGAAGAGGACAAATTTTTTCAATGTCAAGCCCTGCTGCCTTTTTGAGAACTGCCTGCACCTGAGCACCATACTTTCCAACAATATTAAAGTAATAGCGTCTTGCCTCACATGTCCAGTCCTCATCAGTGTCGAGTGCACCAAACTTGCCAAAGCCATCTGCCGAGAAAAGTACCTTGTCTGTTGACTCGTACTCCATCATAACCTCCGGCCAGTGAACCATAGGAGCCATAACGAATGTAAGCTCATGCTTTCCAAGAGAAAGCTTATCTCCCTCTGCGACAACAACCTTTCTGTCAGTTAAATCTATATCGAAAAACTGTCCCATCATGTTAAAGGTCTTTGCATTACCGACAATCTGCATATCAGGATATGCCTCTGCTGCCTTCTGGATATTAGAAGCATGATCCGGCTCCAAATGGGAAACAACGAGATAATCCGGCTTTCTGTCACCGAGCGCCTCTCTCAAATTGGCAAACCATTTATCCGTAACTCTTGCATCTGCTGTATCCATGATTGCAATTTTGTCATCCATAATCACATATGAGTTGTATGAAACACCGTTTGGAACAACATACTGGCTCTCAAATAAATCAATGTCCTTGTCGTCCACACCGATGTAAATAATGCTGTCTGTAATCTTCTTGTCCATGATAGGTACCTCCTGCTAATAATCTCTACATAAATTAGTAATTATTACTATTTTTGATTAGATTATATGACAAAAGTATCATTCGGTCAACCGGATAAATTGTATTTTTTTGTATTTTTTGTGTAAAAATCAATCCAAGCTATCTATGTTGCATACCTTGTTACATGCCTTACACATATTTAGCACCTTTTCCTTTTTATCCTTAATGTCAGTTCCTGTCTCAATATAACCTATCACCTGCAATAATTGCCCATAAAGCAGTATCGATATACTCACCATTTTTATAATATTTTTGTCTGGCAATGCCTTCTAACACCATGCCGCATTTCTTTAATACCGCAGAGGAAGCATCATTTCCATAGAATACTTCTGCCTGAACTCTGTTAAATCCAACTCTATCAAAGGCATAATCTAAGACAGCCTCCAATACTTCTGTCATAATGCCTTTATTCCAAAATCCGGGAGACAGCATATAGCATGTATCACACATATGACATGTTTCTTCCACATTTCCCAAATTAATTGTTCCTATCAATTCTCCCGTTTCTTTCCACTCAACTACCCAATGAAAATATGAACCCGACTCATAATTAGATATCCAATGTTTTACCTTGTCCCTATATATTTCTATATCATCAACAGGATTAAATGGATAGTATCTGCAAACTTCATCATACTTAGCCCAATTTTCATACATCATAGTATAATCGGATAGTTTGATTCTTCGTAAAATGCATCGTTTTGTTTCAAAATTCTGTGTACCTATATAATTCATCAATTATTCCTTTTTATATTCAAAATAAATTTCTGCAAATATCTATTAAGCATCTGCATGGCAAAATATGCAGATACAATATACATCTACTTTCCCTGTCATATAAAAATCATGCCCCAACACACATCTGCTGGGGCAATTTCTGTTATACTTTTAATCTATTATACTACACCAATTCGGGAATTTTATAACCTGCTTTTTTCATTGCGTCTGCGAAGTCATCTAATGACATACTCACTCTCCTTGCGCCCACCTCTGGGTCTAATATACCATCTTGAACAAGCGAATATACTTCAAGACATCTTCCTTGCTTCATACCCTCCTGAATGCCAAGCTTTTTATGATCATCCCATGCCTTACACATATTTACCACCTCTTCCTTTTCATCATACTTAATGTCAGTTCCTACAAATAAATTGATAGCCGCAATTGTCTCAACGTCAACCCTTGTAAAGGTTTCGTCTTTTGTAATTAAATCATTCAGCTTCCCCTCATCTGAAGCATTTTTTAGCACTTCAAACAGTGGTCTCAGTCCTGTTTTGAACTTGGAAAAATCCGTAATCTCCAGTGGATTCAACAGATTAATCCTGTAATCGTTGATAAATGGTCGAAATCTCTCGTCCATATGAGGCATCATCTCAACAAGACTTCTTGGACCATCCCAGTTTTTTGTTCCAAGATATAATGTAATTGTAATCACCGGTGTCAGCCTATCCTCAAGTGTAAACCCTGATAAAAACTCATCTGATGATTTATAATCTTTGTTTTTCTGATGATGCTTCTTCGCCTCGTTGACCTGTTCTCCATAATTCATGGCATCATAAATCATAGTCTTAACCGGCATCGAATAATGAACATCTGTCTGTGCCTCTATCCCCATCAGTACGATGTATACTGATTCTGTATATTTTACAGACACCCCCTTTAGCAAATCTCTCCATTTCTGCTTAACAATCTGCTTCTTATCAATACCGAAAACAGATAACACCTCTGTGGTGTCACATTCCTTTAAATTCTCCGGTTTGATAACCTTCTCTCCGTCAAACAATACATAATTACAGATTTCACTAAACCTCGTATTGTCCGACAAATACTCCTTTGCCTTCGAATCCTTTGTACCCAAATTAACCTCCTCTTCTTGTGTGAGCAGGAAATTTGAAGTCGAATAAAAATACTGTATACTTATGCTTTCCACGTATATGATGTGTACAATAATCACTTATATAAAAGCCGGCAAAATCCCCGCACCCCGCTTTTCTTGCAATGTTTTCACATCTGACATTTCAATTTTCCTGCTATTAACTGGTAACATAAAGCATTGAAAATTTCCATGTCTTTGTCGAAAAATGCGAAGTGGTCTGCCCTCTTCAAAGTGATACGCACCGGAAAAATATGCTGTGGTGTCGTATTTACAGAAATATAATGCTTTGAGTTGATTGTAGCACAGAGAAGTAAGCTTGTCATTATATTTTTATATTTCAGCTACCTGCTATTCCAAAAACAACTCAAACCCATAACAGCTTTTCTCAAATCCATACCTCTCATAAAATGCATGTGCAGCTTTTCTAGGCATACCCGAATCCAATATGATTGCCTTGCAGCCACGCGCTCCTACATTAGTCACTATAATGGTCTGACTGACTCAACGTATTCGTTTAGCTTCGCTCTTATCTCTTCAAACTGCTTTCCTGTAACCTCATTATCCGACTCAAATGCCATCATTTTGTCAAGATATCCTCGCTCCTTTGCTATCTGAAGGCTGATAGGATAAACCAGCTCAAATGTCAGTGCAATGTGCCCTGCCACATGGTCTACCACGGTCTTTTTACAGGAACGAAGTACCGCATGTCTCTCATCAAAGGCTGCCATAACCTCAGGACTTACCTGCGAATTTCTCAGTTCCTCCGTCGTCACATTATATATATCCTCTGCCGGAGTATCTACATTTACCCTGAAAATATCTACCTTATCAGCATCCCTTAGTATATTGCAAAACATAACCGTATAATCATCGAGCCTCTCATCTATCCTGAAAGCGCTGTGATTTCTTATTGCATTTTCAACAATTGTGCCGTATTTATCATCATGAAATCCATCCACATATGTGTCGATAAGTCCTTCCTTAAACAACAGGTCTGCTCCAAAATTTGCATGATCAACAGACTGTGCATCGTTAAATGTGTTATAACGCTTAATCTGTTCAAATCTTCCGACATCATGCAGCATCCCTGTGAGCCATGCCACATCTGTCTCATATTCATCAAGCTTTAAATCACTTGCTATCAGCTCGCAAAGCTCCGCTACCCTATAGGTATGGTCTATTTTGAGCTTAATCTTTGGGTCTGTGGCGTTGTACCCTGATGTGTATTCTGCGAATGTGTTTTTTACTCGTTCTCTATCTATTATCATGTTTGTTATCCTTCCCGCCTCTCATCGCTACAGCTCCCGGCGATGATATTGCACTTCCCAATACAAGCTTCACCAGCCAGATAAAAAATACTATCACAAGTACAGGAATAAGACACGTTGTAACTATAAGCACTGCCAGTCCATCAATGAACTTGTTGACCATGTTCTTTACACTATTTGCCGTAACTGACAATGTATTTTTCACACTGTTTACTGCATCCTTCGCCTTATCTATAAAGCTGCTTTCAGTATCCTTACTCTTCTTGCTATCCTTATCATCATCCTTTGATGCTTCTGATTCATCTGCTAAATCATTTGCTTCATCAATCGTCGCATTAATTGACTCCTGGTATGTACTGTAAATCATTTTTGAAACATGCACACTTACCGGAATAACCGCATATATTGCCAGTCCAAAAATGAATATTTTGACACCTATTTTCCAAAAGAACTCCTTTTTACTTCCAAAATATACTGCCAATGCCAGCATTGATACCGGAATAAGCCATTTGAAGGTAAGCGCGCCCAAAATAGTCAGCAGATATTTTTCAAGATATATTGCTGATACAACAATCAAAAAATATCCTGCCAGATCCATTAATTTATTTGCAACAGGAGTTCCGTCGTCTCCCGGTGCTAATGTAATAAGTGTTGAAACTGCTGTAGCACTTGCGCTCAGCTCCAGCGCAGTTGTTTTCTTTTCATCGAGATACTTTATAGTTTCTTTGTTTATTTTTGACTCAGGCGATGAATAGCTTTTTGCAAGTCCAAAAAATGAAATACCAGCAATAATTATACACACTATAATTGCAACTACTCTGAATAGCAGGCTTCTTTCAAACGATGAATCAATTTTATTTTCCATAATGACTTATACCCTCATATTCTATAAAAATGTTCTTTTCACCTTTTCCCGGCTATTCTTTATTCTTCACGGTAGATGAAGCTCCCTCGCCGGCAAAATATTCCTTCACCAGCTTTACAACTACACCCGAAAGCAAAAATACCGCAATAAGGTTTGGTATGACCATAAGACCATTAAAGGTCTCCGCTATGCTCCACATCAATCCAAGGTTCATTGTCGCACCGACTATCGCAACAAGCGAATATACTACCATGAACGGCTTATTTGCCTTGGTTCCGAATAAGAACTCTATGCATCTGGTTCCATAAAGTCCCCAGCCTATGATGGTAGAAAATGCAAAACAGCACATGGCAACCGCTGTAAAGATTGATACCCAGCCGCCGTAGGTGGATGTAAATCCGCTGATGGTAAGCTCTGCGCCTGCTGCTTCTCCATAGCCCACAGAAACTCCGCTGCAGAGTATGACAAGTGCTGTGAGTGTACATATCACGATAGTATCCACAAACACCTCAAATATACCAAAGAAGCCCTGCTTTACAGGCTTTTTTGTGTCTGCACAAGCATGCGCGATAGAGCCTGTTCCAAGACCTGCTTCGTTGGAAAAAATTCCCCTGGAAACTCCCTTTTTCATGCTCATAAAGAAGCTTCCGACCGCTCCGCCTGTCACTGCTGACGGATTGAAAGCGCCCTCTATTATGGCTCCAAATACACCCGGTATAGCTTTAAAGTTGACGATTACTACTCCAAGTGCCAGCAGAATATACATGACTGCCATAAACGGCACAAGCTTTTCAGTAACCTGGCCTATGCGCTTGATTCCCCCAAGCAGAATAAGCGCTATAAGTGTGGCAAGCACTATTCCTATTATGAGATTGAGCGTTGATGCCGACTCGCTTGAAATTACATCGTAATTATATAAAGCTGAATCAATCGCTGTGGTTATGGTGTTTACCTGTGTAGCGTTTCCGGTACCGAACACGGTGAGCACTCCAAACGCTGAGAACAGATAGGCAAGCCAGTGCCAGTGCTTTTTAAGACCGTTTTTAATATAGTACATAGGACCGCCTACCAGGTCGCCGTTTGCATTTCTCTCATGAAAATGTACAGCGAGTGTGACCTCCGAGAACTTGGTGCACATGCCAAGAAGTGCTGAAATCCACATCCAGAATACCGCTCCCGGCCCACCTATCGCGATGGCTCCCGCTACTCCTGCCACATTTCCTGTGCCGACAGTCGCCGCAAGTGCCGTACACACTGCCTGAAACGGTGTGAGCGCTCCGTCGGATGCTTCACGTTTTTTGAGCATCCTGCCAAGTGTAACCTTCATCGCATACGGAAACTTTATAATCTGAATAAATCCCGTTCTGAAGCTCAAAAGCAGCCCGACGCCTATGATACATATCATCGCAGGCACGCCCCAGATAAAATTGTTGACTACGTCATTGACTTTTTCTATTACTGATAACATCTTTTTCTCCTAGTTAAATTTAGTGTAACGTATAGAGTATAACACGGTTTGTACAATTTTTAATATATTAAATTTCATTTTCCGGTAATTTTTCTTTATAAAAACACCCGGATACGGCAATTTAGCTATATCCGGGTGTTTATTTTTGTATAATATGTACAGGATAATCCTCTACAATCCCTGTGTCATCTTGTAATCTATAAGTGTCATGAGTGATTCTGACTCGATGGCGAGCTGCTCACACTCCTCGATCCACTTGTCATAGGCTTCACTCGCCTCATCCTCAGGCTCCTTTGCTTCGAGTGCCTCCATCATGGCGTTGACCTCGGCAAATTCTGCCTTGATATCCTCTAAGAGAGAGTCTTTTGTTGATTTCATGGTTTCCTCCCAATTCTTTGTTACAGCTCATTTCCGTGAATCCGGTAACCGGCATATTCATATAATTTAGAGTGCTGTTTATCCTCTGTTTATTATATGTTCGCGTCAAAGTGCGGCTCAAGCATCTCAAGCTCCGCCACATCTATGCAGTTTGGAATCGCGCCGTCTATTACATCCTGCTTGCACTCTGCGTAGTCAAACCACTTTACAGAGTCGATTTCCTCCTTCTGCACGGTGATATCCGCTTCGTCCACGTCAAGCCACAGCAGAAACACCTTGCTTATCTGATTGTCCAGGAATCTTTCTCCGTGAAACACCTCGTCTGCATGGTGTCTGTGCAGTCCACAGTCGATAAGCTGTGCCGGATCTATTGTAAGGCCCAGCTCCTCCTTAAGCTCCCTGAGCGCAGACGGTATATAGTCCACACCGGCCGGTATGTGTCCCGCGCTTGATATGTCGTAGCAGCCCGGAAAGGAGTCTTTTTCCATGCACCTTTTCTGTAAAAGTATCTGTATGGAGTTTCCACAGCGTCTGACTATCCAGACATGCGCAGTCCTATGAAGTATATTGTTTCTGTGCGCCTGCTTGCGCTCTACGGTCTGTCCTGTTGGATTTCCCTGCTCGTCCACTATATCAAAATATTCCATATGAGACTCCTTTCTTGTCGCTTACGTCCTATTCGATAGGTGCTCCTGCCGGCATTGGTTTCTCCGGTGTCAGGAGTGCGAGATTGCCCTCTGCATCCTCTGCACAGAGCAGCATTCCCTCTGATAAAACACCTGCGAGCTTAGCAGGCTTTAAGTTTACGAGAACCATTACCTTCTTGCCTACCATCTCCTCAGGAGAATAGTACTTTCTGATTCCTGATACTATCTGCTTTGTCTGGTTTCCAATCTTTACCTGTGAGCAGAGAAGCTTCTTTGACTTCGCAACTGCCTCACATTTTACGATTTCGCCAACCTGGAACTGGAGCTTTTCAAAGTCATCAAATGTGATTTCTTCCTTTGCTTCAATATCCATAGGCTCAAGATCTGTGGCATTTTCACCTGCGCCACATCCACACGCTGCCTTGCCCTCAACTGCTGCAAGCTTAGCCTGCTCCGCCTCAAACTCTGCTTTCTGTGCTGCCTGGATTTTCTCTACCTCAGGCATCACATCCTCTGCCTTTAATCTGCCAAAGAGGATTTCAGGCTTGTCTGTAACCTTTGTGCCGCTCTCATAGAGACCGAATTGGTCAAGGTCATCGAAATCGCGGAGTGTTGTGTTAAGCTGTGCTACAATCTTTTCTGCTGTCTCAGGCAGGAATGAATGAAGCAGGCTTGCTCCGATTGCGATAGACTCTGTGAGGTTGTAAAGCACCTCAGCAAGACGATCCTGCTGTGCCTCGTCCTTTGCAAGCACCCAAGGAGTTGTCTCGTCGATGTATTTGTTGCAGCGGCGGAAAAGTGCGAATACCTCTGTGATGGCATCTGCCACACGAAGTCCCTCCATCTTCTTTGCCACTTTTTCTCTTGTTCCTGTGACTACAGCCTTAAGATCTGCGTCAATGGCAGTCTGGTCTGCATCGCCTGTTGCACCTGTGCTCTTTACGATGCCGTCAAAATATTTATTGCTCATGGAAACTGTTCTGTTTACAAGGTTTCCAAGTATGTTTGCAAGGTCTGAGTTGAATCTCTCGATTACAAGATCCCATGTGATGATTCCGTCGTTCTCGAATGGCATCTCATGGAGCACAAAGTAACGTGTGGCATCTACGCCGAAAAGTCTGACCATATCGTCTGCGTAGATAACGTTTCCTTTTGACTTACTCATCTTATCACCGCCCTGAAGCAGCCATGGGTGTCCGAATACCTGCTTTGGAAGCGGAAGGTCAAGTGCCATAAGGAAAATAGGCCAGTAAATAGTGTGGAAACGCACGATATCTTTTCCGATAAGGTGCAAATCTGCAGGCCAGTTTTTCTTGAAAAGCTCTGATGATCCGTCAGGATCGTAGCCGATTTTGGTGATATAGTTTGTGAGGGCATCAAGCCATACATACACTACATGCTTTGGATCGAAGTCTACCGGGATTCCCCAGCTGAATGATGTTCTCGATACGCAAAGATCCTGAAGTCCCGGAAGCAGGAAGTTGTTCATCATCTCATTTTTCCTTGAAACCGGCTGGATGAAATCAGGGTGTGTATTGATGTAGTCGATGAGTCTGTCTGCATATTTGCTCATCTTGAAGAAGTATGCCTCTTCCTTTGCAGGCTGTACCTCACGTCCGCAGTCCGGGCATTTTCCGTCCACGAGCTGTGACTCTGTCCAGAAGGACTCACATGGTGTACAGTAAAGTCCCTCGTATGAGCCTTTGTAGATGTCTCCCTGATCGTAAAGCTTCTTGAAGATTTTCTTTACACATTTCTCATGGTCATCATCTGTTGTGCGGACAAAATTGTCATATGATGAATTTACCATATCCCAGATTCTCTTTACCTCACCTGAAATCTGATCTACATACTCCTTCGGTGAAATTCCGGCTGCCTCAGCCTTTTCCTGGATCTTCTGTCCGTGCTCATCTGTTCCTGTCTGGAAATATACGTCGTATCCCTCTGCTCTCTTGTATCTGGCGATTGCGTCTGCAAGGATGATCTCATATGTGTTTCCGATATGAGGCTTGCCTGATGTGTACGCAATGGCTGTTGTCATGTAATATTTACCTTTGTTTGCCAATTTAGTTTCCTCCTGGTTTTCTTAAAATGCGTATAAATACATAACTCCACCCTCAAATTCGCCTTTTCAAGGCTTCTCCGCTGCTTCGCAGCTACAATTTTCGGTCTCCGTTATGCCGTCTGATTTCGCATAAAGCACTTATGCAAACAAGTTTGCGCGTTCTTTATGCTCATCATACTTCTTTTATACGCTAAAAAACGCCTCCTCAGGAGAAAACTCCCAAGAAGACGATTATATCGTGGTACCACTTCTCTTCACGCAGCTATCAAAATCATCCGGCGTCTTTTGCCGGCACTGCTACGCCTCTTTCCGCTATAACAGGCGGTTCCTGTCAGTATCTAGCCAATGGTTCGATACTGCTGCTCCAAAGCCATGTTCCTCCTACTTTAGGTCATCCCCTCTCAGCCTGTGTGGGATTTCTCTGTAAATCTGCCATAAAAGTACTCTCTTTTTCGTCGCTTTTATCTCATACATTTCTAGAGTAGCATGTGGCTTTTAAATTGTCAACTGTTGTAAGTCAACAAGAATAAGTTTTTACAAAATTTACTATTTGCTTGTTTTTGCTTCTTTTCACCCTGCTTTCAATAGCTTTCTATTTGGAAACTCAGAGATTTCCAGCATTGGTGCTTTTTTCTGCATATCCTCTTTTGTACAGCCCTCAGTCCTTGTAATAGGATAAGGCAGCTCAAATTCCATGCTCGTTCCCTTTCGGAGTGAAAATGCTATTCCCGGCATATCAGGGTACATTGTGCAAAAAACATTCTCACTTACAAGTGCCATATAATTATCCCCTGTGAGACTATAACGATCCAGCATCAGCCCACCTTCCTCTCCAAGGTCGCAGTCTTTATTATAGATACGAACCTTTAACAGACAATAAAAAGGAGTATTTTTTACTGTTGCTTCATCTGCCTGTCCCATATTATAACGCTCATAAAGTTCTTTTGTATCTACTACCTCATAGCCCAGAACCTGTACAGCATATCCGTCGATGCACTCTTCAACAGTATCCACATAATCATTTCCAAAATCTACAGTTTCTCCCACATCATATATGTATGTCGGTACTTTATCAGCATTTTTATTAACCACAATGACACGGACTGTAAATAAAACGAGAAAGATCAATCCACAAACAAGAAGCACTCTATTTCTCACCCACATATCCTGCCCTCCTTAAGTTTTACGATTTCATCAGATAATTCCTCCAATGTCTGCATATCATGGCATGAAATGATCACAAGTGCTCCCCGCTCTTTCTGTTTTCTCACAACTGATTTAACCATTTCCTTTCCATCATCATCCAGGGCATTTGTCGGCTCGTCTAATACTACGATATCGGGATTTCCAAGAACTGCTGCCGCAATCCCCAGTCTCTGTTTCATCCCAAGTGAATACTTTTTATATTTTTTCTTTCCCGCCAGTCCGAGTCCTACGTCATCAATTAATCCACAGATTTCATCCTCCATGCTCTTTTTATCCACATTACTATCCACTTTTGCAAGAAACTTTAAATTATCCGGTCCTGAATACATATCCAGAAACGCAGGATTTTCCAGTAAAAATCCAATGCTCTCCGGAAAATCTATATCTTTTCCAAGTTCTTTGCCATCAATACACACTTTGCCGCTCGTTGGACGTATCAATCCAATAAGTGCTCTCATAAGCATAGTCTTTCCCGAGCCGTTTATTCCCTGAAAGCCATATACTTTTCCTGATGACATATCCAGATTTATGTCTTCAAGCACTACGCTTTTATTGATTGTTTTACAAAGTTTTTCTACCTCTATATGTGCCATTCTAGTTTTCCTCCTGAATAATGTTATACTTTTTAAACCTTATCACACCCACTATAACTGTTATAAATATTATTAAACACATAACAGGGATTCCAACTTTGCAGTCTATACCATCCTCATTTATCCACGAATGCCTTATCAGCATTGCATAATTTCCAATAACAAACACGCTTTGAAAATATGCTGATAGCAGCAAAACCATGCTCATTACCATAAAACTGTATATCGGCTTAAGCCAAAGTCCCAGTGCCATTTGTATCTGACATATTGCTACAGATAACATAAAAACCATTACTATATCTCCAACCGGCATTATTGCATGCGGCTTAAGTGATGTATCTGCCCCCAGATCAAAAAGAACTATCTGCATATCTGTATTTACCTGCAATCCGGACTTTATGCCGCTTATACTGCAAAAACACAAAATTAATATAAAAATTATTCCGAAGAAAATAATATTGCAGAACAGATTCCATATACATTTTGACAACCACCATTTCACACGGCTTTTTCCCTTTACCAGAATCTTATTTCCAAAACCGCATAAATTGTTCATGGGATAACTCAGAGTCACAAAAAGTATCATTACAAAAAGCAGCATCCATATAACGGGGAATTGAAATACATTTTCCACAGACAATTCATATTTTTCCATGCCTCCGAAATTGTATAAAAGAACATCTCCCATATGCTTTTGTGTACTTATACCATACTGCGCATACGAATTCATTTTCTGCCACAGCATAAACAGTACAGCCGTTTCAAATAAAATCGGAAACAATAATAATTTCAGGTTTTTTATGCAGCCATTTTTTATGTCATAACATAACATTTTCCACATTTTCATATATGCATCCTCACATTACATCTTTTTTATGTATCAAAACCACATTAACTATTATTGTTATAACAGCCATTAACATAGCCATTAAAACTATGATCCAAAGTTTTGCCGGATATCCGGTCTGTACACACTTGGTAAAATAAAATGGTGAAAATTGATAATTTTCTGCACCAGGAGTATTTGAAAATAACATATTATTAAGTACATTTAATACCATGCAGACAGCAAACGGAAAAATACAATTAACCCATTTATATTTAATAAACTGTGCCGACAGCATCGTAATACATGCCAAAGCTCCGCAAAACATAAAATCAACCAGCATATATACCGCTACATAAGCAAATGGCTGCGTATAATATAGGCTTGAAAATAGAGAATTGCCAAAAACACCATACATAGTGTCATATGTAGGAACAGGTGTTATCGCCGGAATAAAAAGCGCAGTCAGCATAAAATTGATGATTAGCGGCACTACCATTGCAAGACCACCGGCAATAAATGTTGCCAGAAATTTGGCTGTCAGATAGCTTTTCTCTCCTGCTCTTACCAGGATTTGACGCATATATCCGCTGTTTTTTTCTCCACAAAATGACCAGCCGTACGGCAATGCTATAAGCAGCGGAAACACAAAAAAGTATAGTGATGACCCTAACGAAAAGCCTTCACCACCAATCCAATGATTAAATAGCGTAAATCCCTCATAACAAGGATTGATACCATCATATATCTGACTGTTGTATACAAGATTTACATTATAAACCAGCCCTACTATGCCAATCATAGTTCCTATGATTATGGATATGACAAAATATCTAGTCTTAATCGCCTTGTTAAGCTCAATTTGTAATACATTTTTCATATGCTACTCCAATCCGGGATCTATAAACTGCCTGTACTCTTCATCACCATTAAAATTCACCGCCAGATAAAGTTTGCTTAAGTCCATATTATCAATCTGCAGCAATGCCGGATCTACACAAAATCCTATCTGAGCGTCAAGCGACTGTCCCTGCACCAGTGTATAATCATATATCCCATGCTCATTGTCCTTTGCATTTGAAAAATAAACCGGATAGCCTAAAAGCTGACAGACACCATTAATATCATATACCAGGGAAATATCCCCTACAGTGCATATTTCATCCTCGATATTTTTTACAGATATATCGCAAAGCAGAAGCTTTCCACAGGCCACCTCATCCTTTTTCAGTATCGCAGGCTTTTCGGGATCAGCTCCCATATAATAATCGGTTTCTAGAAGTTTATCCTGCACACCATCAATTTCAGCCGCAGTATCATATATTTTTACACTATTTACAATATAACTTTTGGCAACGTATTCTCTATTTGTGCCGTAATCCACGGTTTTCACCTGAATTTCATCTCCAATATTATAAATATCACTTTCATTATCTATCACTATATCCTCAACCTCAGGTCTATCGCTTTCATCACCTTTACCCAGGTTGCCGTAGCTTTGTTTTTGATTTGACGAGCAACCTGAAAATGTGGTTATAAGCATTGAAATTGCCATGATTGCAGTGAATATTTTTCTCTTATCCATAAATTTTCTCCTACCACTTATAATTCAATAAAATGATTGAAAAATCCAAAAGTATCCTTGATGCTTGCATTTTTAAGTATATCTTTTGGCCCTTATATCACAAAGTACGTTTTATCATACTATAATATATTTATGATAAAACGTACTTCATAATTTTTATTTTCTAATTAGCAGCCTGATATGTCCCTGCACAATCAGGACTCCATTTTCCACTTACTCTTCCGCTAACCCCAGACTTTGCCGATGTGATTCCAAGTTTACACTGTAAATATCCAGATTCTTTTATTGTATTCCTTATTCTTCTTTGCGTTCCACTAGGAATAATTGCACGTCCATTAACTGTTTTGTTGATATCTCCAGATGTTAAAGACTGCACCCATAAATCAAATCCCGATTGATTATATATATAGTGTGACGATGCATCAGTCTTATCTCTTAGCTCTGTATATGCAGACGTACTATAGCTAAATGAAACAACTTTACTAGGCAAGTAGGTATCACGACAATTATTCGCAAGTACAGGAATTCCCGTTGTCATTATTATTCCAGACATGAATAAAGCCATTATTGTTTTTTTCATAATAAACTAACCTCCAATCTAAATATCATTTCTTTTACTTGCTGCTACAAATTCTCTCATCTTGTCAGGCTCCTTAGGCTGATAATAAAGCCCCCAGCAAAATTCTAATGCCTGCGGTGCAACGATTTCTGCTAACCGGCATAACAAATTCTTTTCTTTGGTCTGACTTTTCTTATGTTCTTTCAAATTTTAATGCCTCCTCCTTCGTATTATGCTTGTCAATTGACACTTTCATATTACCTCATTTTCTCTCATATAACTGTATTTCTTCTTAATAGTCAAAAATGAGGAGTGAGCGGTCTTATCAACCACTCACTCCTCGTTTTCATCCACTTATCCATAAATTACAATTTCTTTATAAAAAAATATATAATAGATTTATTCATGATTTTATGCGAGGAGACAAACTATGAAATCTATTGGAAAATGCTTATCCGAAAAATATGTTTTAAATGGAATTATTGAATCTCATTTTAGTGATGCATATGCTTATATTTTTGACTACATGTTTAATTTCATATTATACAATTTATCACTATTAACTTTAGGTTTTTTATTTCACCATCCGATAGCCGTTACAATATATATTATCATTACAGGATCTTTACGTGCTGTAACCGGTGGGTATCATTGCAAAACACGTATTTCATGCTATATACTATCATATACTGTATTTTCTATATATCTTTTAACTATTGCCACTATACCTATGATTTCTGCATATGTCTTGATACCCATATATATTATTTGCTGGATTTTAATATTAGTGGTTTCACCTGTTGACACACCTAACAAAGTATTTAGTAAGTCAGCTAAAAAGACAGCCCGGAAAAAAACCTATATTATTTTTTTCTTCAATTCCATATTTACAATTCTGTCACTTTTGTTACACTGGAATAAAGGTTTAATTTTTATTGATTTAAGTCTCATAATATGCGCAACAGGTCTTTATACCGGATATATTTCAAATATAAGGAGGCATCATGAATCTTAATATAGCAATATGCGACGATGATACAAACGATATCGCAATAATGAAAAAGAATATTTTACAATACACAATAGAAACTGATAACAACATTGTCGTATCATCTTATTTTTCAGCGAGTGATATACTTTCAGACTACAAGAATCACCTCTATCAGATAGTACTTCTGGATATAGAAATGCCAGACATAAATGGTATGGAACTTGCCAGACAACTCCGGGATATGGATGATGATCTGCTCATTATATTTACAACATCCTATCCGGAATATATGCACGAAAGCTTTGAAGTCCAGCCATTTCAATTCATAACAAAACCGGTCGACTATACAGCTATATACAAGCTTTTTAACAATATTATCAAAAAATTATATCGAAACTCAAAAAGTATCGTTATAATTGATACTGATGGTGAAAAAAATTTTGTACCTTTAAGCGATCTTCTTTATATTTCATCAATGAAAGAAAATAAGTTACATCTCAGATATCAACTTACTGACAGAGCATTGATATCCAAAGGCACTTTATCCGAAGCAGAAAAACGACTTTCTTCTCACGGATTTGTTTCACCTTCAAGAGGATTTCTGGTAAATTTACACCAGATCAGATCAATTACTTCCACGCGGCTTTTACTGAATAACGGCTTTGAACTTCCAATCAGCCGGAGAAGATCCAAGGAATTACAAAATATCTACTCTCAGCACATTATTAATATATTATAAATTTAAGGAGACAAGTTTATGAAAATAGTATTGTTGAATTTATTGGACAGCATGATGTCCGGTGCAGCAGCCTTTATATTTTTTCAGACAATTCTTGGAAAGAAGAAATCCCAACTGCCATATTATATAATACTTCTCATATTTGTATGCAGCTTTACTATTTATGCAGCCATTACATCTATTTTAATTGGCAATACATCGACACTGGCAGTTTATTTACGTTTAACCTTATCATCTTTACTTTGTTTCTGCCTAAGTTTTCTTTATTCAGCCAATTTGCGAACTAAAATACTTATATCCATCAGTACTACTATATTATGCTCTATCTTTGAAGCTTTTTCGTATTACATTATTACAAGCATTTACTCATATCGCGTCGAAAAAGATACTATGGATTTTTTAGTATTCTCCAATATATCGCTTATGGCGAATATGTTTTTCCTTATTTTTTCAATACTGATTCATTTTATCTGGAAAAAGGAGGCTTTTGTTCATTCTTTAAGTTATACAATAATTTTATTGGTTATTCCGGTACTTTCTATGTGCCTGTTACTATCAAAACCAATTTTATATCTAAATACAAATATTCCGTCTGCCTTTTTCATTTTAGCAGCCTTTGTATTGTTTATAAATATTATGAACTATATATTGTTTTACAACGTCCTCGAAAACGAAGAGCTCCGCTTTCAGCTTACCATCCAAAAAGAACAGATTGAATTTCAGCGCAACAAATACGAGCAACTGGGTGCTGCCTACAAAAATATACGTAGCTTTATGCACGACACCAAAAAGCATCTGTTTTATATTGAAAATTGTGTTACTGAGAAAAAATATGACGATATAATCCCTTATTCTAAAGAGATTATGCACGACCTCGAATCACGCTATTGTACTATTAATACAGGAAATCTCGTTATAGATGCCTTTGTAAGCAACCTGCTGCTTCAGACAAAAGCCCAAGGTATCACTCTGCACACCAATCTGAAATTTGACAAAGCCACTATTCCTGTCAATGATTATCACCTGACTATCATTCTCGGAAATCTGCTTGATAATGCGCTTAATGCCTGCCGTGGACAAATCGGAGCAAATATCAAGGTTGCGGTAAGAACTGTAGACGGCACCTTTACCATACACGTTGCAAACACATATGTGATTGCAGATCCTGACAAGGCACCTGATGATTTTGAAAAAATAGATTTTATTCACGGATATGGTCTGAAAAATGTAAAGGACTCAGCCGAGGCATGCGGTGGTTTCTGCGTGATCAATCACGAAAATGATATATATTCCGCCACCGTTATAATACCTGTTCTGAATCCTTGAATCAATTCATCCACAAAAAGGATGAACTATCCCTCTGAAATCCGACAAACGACACGATTTTCTATAACACCTTCGAACCATTTGCCGTAAGCTTAAAAGTTGCACCTAGCACCTCTGCTGCGCCACGGCACATCATCATTCGACCCAGGAAAATTTCAAAATACTCATACATAGAGCAGATTTTCGTATCAATCTGCAGATTAAGCGCTATGACTTTTTTATCCATATTTATTTTAAGAGCTGCATCTGTTACTGCATAATTTACCCTGTCGTGTATATCAAAATTTTCTTTTGCCTTGTTCCTTACACGGTTTCTACGCACATCGGTTTTATCTGCTATGATGAGTGCTGCTGAAATAGGATCCGTTGCCCCTCCGGTTGACTCATCATGATGTCCTATCGCAGACACAACCGTTATCCTATCCTTCAGACTCATATCTGTTTCTTTGAGTATCTCGTTTGCCAGTATTGCACCATATTCCGCATGACGGCTTCTGTTTACCACATTTCCGATATCATGCATAAATCCCGCGATTTTTACCATTTTAATATCAGATTCGCTGTAACCGAATTTCTTTAATATATATGCTGCTCTTTTGGCTACCATTGTGCAATGAGCTGCCGAATGGTCTGTAAAGCCCAATACTCCAAGGTTTTCATTCCCTTTCTTTAAACATTCACAGACCTCCTTATTCTTTTTTATCTCATCGTATGTCAAATTATTGCCTCCTGTTTTGTTGCATATTTTCCTCCTTTATGCATATATTTGACTAAAAAATATGCAGATACTCAATAAGTATCTGCACATTTTCTAAGTAATATTATGCATTAAAGGTTCAAAAGGTATTTTACCCTATCGTATAATAATATACGCTGTATATGCCGCATACATTAGCAGCATGATGATGCCCTCGCCTCTTTTTATCTCACGCTTTGTCCATGCCATAATCCACACGATGAGTGAAAATACCACAAGCACGATAATATCTATGATATTTTCCTGTATGAATGCTATCGGGCTGATGGCTGATGCAATTCCGAGCACCATGAGTATGTTGAAAATACATGAGCCGACTGCATTTCCGAGTGCCATATCGACCTCGTTTTTTCTGGCTGCGACTATTGATGTCACAAGCTCCGGAAGCGATGTTCCGATAGATACGATGGTCAGTCCGACGAGTGTCTGGCTCATTCCAAGGTCAATCGCTATGCGGCTTGCACTGTCTACTACGACATCTCCGCCTACTGCGATGCCGACAGCTCCGATCAGGATGAAAATCACTGCTTTTGGCATTGATATAAGTGGTATCTCATCGACCTCATCATCTGATGACTGCCTGTTCTGCTTTAATGTGTGTCTGATAAGGTAGAAAATGTATCCTGCAAAGCAGCCGAGCAGTATTATTCCGTCCACCCTGCCGAGTGTCATGCCGATTGTTCCCATGACAAGAAGTAAAATGGCACATATCATCGAAAATGGGAAATCCCTTTTTAAGGATGCTCCGTCCACCACTACCGGTGTCATCAAAGCGCACACGCCGATTACTACCATGAGGTTAAATATGTTTGAGCCTGTCACGTTGCTGACTGCAAGCGTATTGTTGTGTGCTATGGATGCAGCCACACTGACTGCTGTTTCAGGAAGCGAGGTTCCCATCGCAACAATTGTCAGTCCAATGATAAGCGACGGCACCTTGAAGCGCTTTGCCACGCTTGAGCTGCCCTCCACGAACAGGTCTGCTCCCTTTACCAGAAACACAAAGCCCACTATGAGGCAGAGCAGCACCACTATAAACGGTGCATTATTGATGAAATTTTCCATGTTGATTCCTCCATTTTTTATTTTATTAAAAGCTTATTATTCCCAGGTGCTCAAGCAATATCTTCACTCCAATGAGTATGAGAATGATTCCTCCGGCTATCTCTGATTTCTTTTTATATTTATTGCCGAAAAAGTTTCCGACTACGACTCCGATGATTGAAAGCACGAAGGTTGTAAGTCCGATGATTGCAATAGCCCAGTAGATGTTTAAGCTGTCATAGGTAAATGCAAACATGATTCCGACTGCAAGCGCATCGATGCTTGTCGCAATTGCAAGCAGAAGCATCTCTCCCTGATTGAGCGCCAGGTCTTTTTCCACGACCGCGTCATCATCCTTTTCCTTTACTGCCTCATAAACCATCTTGCCACCGATAAATCCTAACAGAATAAATGCTATCCAGTGGTCAATGCTTGTGATGTACTTCTCAAAGCGGATACCAAGCATATATCCGATAAAGGGCATGAGTGCCTGAAAGCCTCCGAAATACAAGCCGATTGTCAGCGCCTGCTTTCTGTTTACCTTTGTCATTCCAAGTCCCTTGCAGATGGATACTGCGAAGGCGTCCATTGACAAACCTACTCCTATAAGCAGGATTTCAATAAATAGTACCATATTTTTCTCCCTTTTGCCTAGTGTGCGACGATTAATTTTCGTTTGTACCGGGCTGCCTCTGATTTTGCAATTACTTCTGCAATATGCATATTAAAAAATGAGACCCTCGCATGCAGACACGAGACTTTATAAAGCTATAATTATATGACTTTTATAGCTTTATTGTGTGCTGCATACTTGAGTCTCATTCTTTAATGTTTGCCAGGTCTGTTGACCGGTCTGTTGACAAACCACGTATATTTAAGAATACGCGAACTACTCCCTCAGAGGTAGTGTGTATTTAATTAATCGCCTTTGTTTTTAAAGACTATAGCAAAAGATATGGTGTATGTCAACGTATTTCATCGCTAATTTTTGTACGGAGTGGCTAACTCATTAAATAATCATAACGCCCCGGAACAATTTTTTACAGAATAAATTTTTCAGAACAAATTATGCAGAATAAATTATTTTAGAATCATGGTTGACATAAAAAACAACATGTGATATGTTTACTACGACAGACATAGTATGACACTCGTAGTACGTTACACGTAGTATTGATTAACTTTAACACACCCGATGTACAAGCTTTCATCTGTGTATCCGGTGTGCCCGGTGAGTTTCCGGATTCACGATCAATTAAGTCATACTCCGGTCTTAAATTAATAAAATATAAACATCATGATGAAATTAAACACTTGAAACAGGAGGTGAATAATGCTCAATATAAGCAGCGATGTCATCCGAGGATACAACGATACCATCATCCTTTATCTGCTTCTCGACAAACCGTCCTACGGCTACGAGATTTCAAAGCAGATAAAGCAGATATCCGAGGGAAAATACGTCATCAAAGAAACAACCCTGTACTCTGCCTTTACCCGTCTGGAGAAAAACGGTTATATCACATCATTCTCTTCGAGCGACAATGCAAGCGGAAAGCGCCGGACCTACTATCAGATTACCGATGCCGGCAGAGAATATTACAGGATGAAATGTGAGGAATGGAAGCTGACGCTTGATGTAGTAAGCAAATTCATACGATTTTAAAGGAGACATTTTATGGAAACTATAAAGAATTATCTGGAAAATATGTTTTCGCACCTGCCGAATACTCCCGAGGTGCTAAAAGCCAAATATGAGCTCTATCAAATGATGGAGGATAAATACAACGAACTGATATCCGAGGGCAAATCCGATAACGAGGCCATAGGAATCGTCATATCCGAGTTTGGAAACCTTGACGAGCTCGCCGACTCACTCGGTATCAAGAGCTTCGTGAATCCCAGTCAGGCAATGCCTGCTGCCAAAACACTCTCCCGCGAGACTGCTGCCGCATTCCTCAGGGATTCAGCAAAACAGGCATATCTCACAGCATTTGGAGTGCTGCTTTGCATAATCGCAAGTCTTGGACCGATATTCAGCGAATGCATTCCGCGTTCACTCGCTTCACCGGACGCATCTGATGCAATCGGCATTACCTTCCTGTTCGTTTGTATCGCTGTGGCAGTCGGCTTCTTCATTTTTTCAGGTTCTCTCTCATCTAAATGGAGCTACCTGAAAAGAGAACCTTACTGCATAGACTTTGAAACAGCGAACTGGATTAATGAGCGCAAGGAAAGCTACCGCTCCACACATGCGATACTTTTAACGGTGGGTATCATGCTCTGTATACTCTGCGCAGTACCTGCAATCATCATCAGCTCACTGAACACCAAAAGCACCTTTGCAGATTCACTTTCAGGTGGACTCGTGCTCGTGTTTATAGCAATCGGAGTATTCATGATAGTATTTACGAACATGAAGAAATCCGGCTTTGAAAAGCTTCTTTCACTAAACGGTGCCAAAACTGTGGGCGGTAATTTTGCCAATTCACACGATGGCAAGGTGCACTATGAAAACCCTGTTGTGGCTGCAATCATGTCAGTCTACTGGTCAACAGTCACCTGTATTTATCTGTGCTGGAGCTTTATTACCTTTGACTGGGGTATCACATGGATTATCTGGCCAATAGCCGCAATCATCAATTCGCTGGTGGAAAACCTGCTCGGCGATAAACATGGAAATTAATGGAAACCAACACAGTCAAAAATGTGTGTAGCATATTTTGAATAATCATAAAACAAATTATGCAACAAGATAATTCAGAAATGGAGATAAGTCATGAAAAAGAATATATATCTGATAATAATTACAATAATTACCGTGGTCTGCATCATCGCCGGGAGCCTCTACCATATCGGTGGCTTTGCCCTTAGTCTGTTTGACAATCTGATTCCTCACTCAGACAAGTCTCCCGGAAATGTATGCACAAAGGAGCTTTCAGTCGATGAATTTTCAAACCTAATATTTGATACAGCCGTACTGAATATCAACGTAACAACCGGTGACAGCTACATGGTCTCATACAAATGTAACGAGCGGCTTGTTCCAAAAATCAAGAGCTCCGGCGATACCCTCACGATATCACAGAGCGGAAGAACCAACTACAAAAGGAACACAACGAGTGAAATCACTGTTACCATTCCTTTTGGCGCAGCATTGAACAAGCTCTCCTTTGATACCGGCGTAGGCGAAGTGACCCTCGATGCTCTGACTGCAGCTGATGCTGAATTTGACACAGGCGTAGGCGATTTATATATCACCGACTGCAGCTTCGCCACATGTGATGTGGATGGCGGAACCGGCAACCTTAGCTTTGAAAACTGTGCCTTTGACGAGATGGATATCGATGGCGGTACAGGTGACATCACTGTGACCTCCTCACAGTCACTTGACGGCTACATGATGGACCTGGACTCAGGTATAGGCGATATCACAATCAACGGCAATGACTATGATGATGAGTATGAGGTAAATGAGCATGCCAAAAAGCACCTGATTATTGACTCGGGGCTTGGGGATATTGAGGTGAAATACTAGCGGTTATCTGGAGGCAAGATTATTTACAAGCTTCTGCATATCTGCCTCAATTGCGATTGCCTGTTCTACCTCGTCAGGGTTTATACTTCAAAACACCACTTTACAACTTTTCTCATAAAATTTTTTAGCATATTTTGAAACTTTTTCGTTACTGGTCACACTGTTAGGTGTGACCAGTAACACTTTTTCTGTTCCTACGGCAGAAACATTGTTTTTACTGGTACTTTCAAGCATATTGAGAATGCCATTATTCTTGATGGTGACCAGATTATATATAATCCGAAAATTCTGTCAAAAGAATTCGAGATAGTCGCAAACTAAAAATTTAATTCTAAAGTAAGAATCACTACCTTTTTCCATCACAATCTCAATCTCATAAAATCCGCCACCCAAACAGTTCCCTTAATCTCAGCTCCATCTCCTGTGTTATAAACTTCTGTATACCTAACTCCTTCAAGCCTTCGCTCTATCCATTTCCTGTAAATGTCCAAATTTTTGCTAGTATACACCATACCACCTGTATTGCTTCTGACCTGACGCAATCCATCTGTATTCTCTACCTTACGTCCTTCGCCCAAAGCATGAGAATAACCGCCAGTATAGGCTAAATCAACACCCACGAAGATAATTTTCCCTGCTCCAAAACGCAGCGCAATGTCCAATGCCGTGGTAGTCACAGAACCACCTGTCTCAAAAAGTGTTGAACCAATTTTCCCAGCTTTTATCTCCGCAGGAGCATATCCACTTTGGTATGCCACATAGATTGGACCATTATAATACTCAACTATTGATGATGAAGCCGTTGAAAGTAAAATCATAGGAATATCCTTCATGTTCACTCCATCAATTTGTTTATACATAAGAGGCTGTGGATCTGTTATGATAACTGCATCAGGCGTAATTCCTTCATTAACCAACTTTCTTGTAATATGTCCTGTTGCAAAAACAGTTATTTTATCGCGATATTTTCTCAACCTATCCAATTGAGAATCCACAGAAGGACCTGCTCCCACTATAACCACCTCTTTATCTTTGAATATATCCTTCAATTCACCACACTCCGGTAAATTCAATTTGGAAATCACCTCAAAATTGGAATCAAGCAAGCTTCCCTGTTCTCTCATGCTGCTCGTTGTAACAAAGAAATCTTCAAGCAACTGTCTGGTTTGTGCGTCTTCAATCATTTTGATAGCAGGATAATGTACTAATAACTGTGCATTCTTCATTTCTGCAAATTGCCTGCTAAGCTCACTTACAAGCGGCTTCGGGTCATCGTTATAAACCACTCGTATCCTGCCGTTTGCAATATACGTTGTCCAATCAATATATGTAAATGCCATATGAAGCATATAGATATTACTTTCAAATACACACACTCTTGCCGACTGATGTATGTTCAAAAGCTCCAGCACATGATATCCAAGCTCCATTCCAAAAACCATATAATCCTCTGCCTGCTTTAAACTATCTGCCAAAAGCCTTGCTTCCCTCTCAGGATTAACAGAGCTGTGGAGATAAAACGACTGTCCATTTGCAAAAGCCTGAGCGGTAGGCTGTCCGTTAATTGCCAGACTTAATGTAAGCTTATCAGACAACAAAGAGTTCTTTCCCTCAATCAAATTTTCGTTATTCAACAGCTTATACAAACCAAAGTCATATTCTTTCAGAGAGTTTATATTTTGCTTAAAAAAATCAGGAACCTGAACCAAGTCACGTTCCTGAAAAGCAATCTGAAGCTTCTGTAATAAAGGCAGCAAATCGCCTTCTATAATATCCGCCTGTAAAACATAATCACAATTATCCTGTGCGTCAAGTAATGCCGGTAAAATAAGCTGTAGCTCATCTGCCAATGACTTATAATCTTCTTGTGAAAATATATATCCGGCAACAGTATCTAAATACCCAAGCAGTTTTGTCAGCTTGCTTGTTGCAATGTAGAAATTCTGTTTTCTGAAGCTCTCGGCTATATCATAGGAAAGCTTAATACTCTGCTGGTTATTAAAGAATAACTTTATATCCATCATTCTACTCCCCGCACAAACTCTTCAATGTATCAATAACATAATCCTGCTGCTCAGATGTCAGTCCCGGATACAAAGGCAGACTAATAATATGAGAATAAATCTCCTCCGCATTAGCACAATGCACATTCTCATATCCATGTTCCTGATAATACGGATGCATATAAACAGGAATATAATGTACATTCACTCCAATTCCCTTTTCACGCATAGCCTCAAAAACCTGTCTCCTATCACAGTTTTTCACCTGAACTATGTACAGATGCCAACCACTTTCCGTATCCGAAAGCTGATAAGGTGTGATAATATTGTCACATTCCGCAAATGCCTCATTATAACGTGCAACAATTTCCTTTCGGCGTGCTAAAAATCTGTCCAGCTTCTTCATCTGACTACAGCCTAAGGCACACTGTATATCAGTTATCCTGTAATTGTATCCCAAATCAAACTGCTGATAAAACCACGGTCCGTCATTCCTTGTCATCATAGAAGCATCTCTTGTAATGCCATGACTGCGGAAAAGTGCCATCTTTTTATAAAATTCCTCATTGTCAGTAACAATCATGCCACCCTCGCCCGTGGTAATCGGCTTAACCGGATGGAAGCTGAATGTAGTCATATCAGACAGTCTACCTATCTTCTTGCCCTTGTAAACAGAGCCAAGCGCATGCGCTCCGTCCTCGATTACAATAAGCCCATGCTCACGCGCAATGCTGTGTATAGCATCCATATCACAAGGCTGACCAGCTAAATGAACAGCTATGATTGCCTTTGTCCTGTCAGTAATCTTTCTTCGAATATCCTCCGGGTCTATATTATAAGTCTTCGGGTCAACATCAGCAAATACAGGCGTACCGCCACAATACAGTACACAGTTTGCAGATGCTGCAAACGTAAGCGGTGTGGTAATAGCCTCATCTCCCGGTCCAATCCCTGCCGCAAAGCAAGCTGCATGAAGAGCAGATGTGCCGTTTGAAATGGCAACTGCATATTTAGCCCCAACATAATCAGCCACCGTCTGCTCAAATTCTGCAATTTTGGGTCCTGTTGTAAGGAAATCTGATTTGAGGACATCTATAACTGCCTGAATGTCATCTTGTTCTATTGTTTGTTTTCCGTATGGTATCATAATTTCACTCTTTTCTTTATTTACTCTGCAATTTATTAAATATGATTATAGCTACATATAATACTAATTTATAGTTACATCGCAAACCATTTTAAGTTAGACAAATCTTTTTATGTTTGTTTAATGCGGTTTAGTATTTTCAACTTTTTTTATATTTGCTAAAAGTCTCATATGTTAACATACCATAATCAGTAATATAAAATCATGTTAACAAAACCATACTTAACTCTAGTTCCTCCACTTATTTCTAATTTCATGCTATTAGCATAATTTAATGTAACTTCAAAATGCTTAGGTGGAGTTTCTGCATCCAATTGATATATCTCTCTACATTCACCATCTAAATATACTTTTAATTCTACATTTTCCTTTTCATACTCATTTGTTCTACCTACATCAAATTCTAGTTTAGAATACTTTCCTTGCAAATCAAATAATGCATATCCATTGCCTCCTCCAAAGAGAGATTCGTCATCCCAAACAACCAATCCTTCCGTGTATGACTGACTTCCCATTAATATCTCTTTTCCGTCAGAGGATTTTACAACATCGTATCCTATACCTTCATATATAACATTTGTTGATAATGCATTAATCTTGGTTACCTTATTAATCATCTGGTCTTCTTCGTTGTAAAATAAACTATTTTGGCTAATATCATAAGAAAATTTTCCTTCAACCAAGCTATTCAGTAAATTTTCTGAATAGTAATTGGAATTATTAACTATTGCAATGGATTTATTCCAATTTTGGCTCGATTTCATCCCATCAACAATAATACTTGGTGATTTCACTTCAGCCGTTATAGAATCAGATATATCAGATTGCAGATTATCATTTTCTTCTTTTAAATTTTTATTTTGTTCTGCTAATTTAGAATTGCTTTCCATAGCATTTTCATATTTTTTTATCAAATCATCCACATTGTTTACATCACTTGTAGCGGATTTGATGTTGTTATTTATAGTAATATGTTCTTTTTTTCCCCCTACAAATGCACTGGCAACACTAGTTGATGCTGTAATTATAACACAAATCAATTTTATTCTATTTTTCTCTTTCATTATAAATTCCCTTTTTCCCGAATATAAAATAATTATCCTATATACTTTGCTACAATCCTTATCAAGGTCGGATCTGATTTTTTTGTCTTTGACAATGTATTTCCTTCAACTTCAAAAACTATTTCATACCCCAATTTTTTTAATTTACTTATAAATATTTTTTTATCCATGAACCTACGATAATGATCATTATATATGTATTCATTCTCTGAAATCTTTTCGCCCACACCATACAAATCATCATGAATACTTCTTGCTTCTATAAACAATAACCCATCCTTTTTTATAGAACTTGATATATTACGTAATAGTTCATCTTCTTGCCTTTCAGATATCGCATGCATCGTCCATCTACTATAAAAATAATCATATTGTGCTTGATATAAAGCTTTACATGTTACAAAATCATCACATACAAACATAGGCATATTTTCATGCTGAACAGAATTTAATCTGTCAATGGCTATCTTTGAGGCATCTACTCCCACAACCTTAAGTCCCATTTTAGCAAATAACAAACTATCTCTTCCATTTCCACAACCAATATCCATTATCTTCTTTCCAGACTTTATATACTCCTTTACAAAAAGTGCAAAGTAACTTGGCCTTTGTAACTCTGTTAAGTCATTACTGTAATATGAATTCCAATATTCTGTATCCCTATCAAATGAATCTCTTATCTTTGGAGAATAATTCACAATTTTTCTTACTATTTCCACTACTGGAATTAATCCGTCATTTTCAATAATAATATCCGGATTTTTTGGAAACTCAACATCTTGATCAATTCCAACAATATTGTTCACTTTTCCTAATGCCTGAGCTGAGTATAATCCTTTTCTGTCTCTTTTTATCAGTGTTTCTTTTTTTACTTTCAAAAAAACTTCAATATATTTTTCTATATTATTACGGTTCCACTCACGTACCTCATCATACATTGCAATAGTACATATTACAACTGAAATTCCTTGATCAGTCAATGTTTTACACAAATTAGAATAATAATAAGCTCTCTTCTTACGATCCTCCTTTGTGTATCCCAAAGAATCTCCAACCAACTTCTTCAAAATATCTCCATCCAAAATTACAATATTGTCCTTTGTTTCACGTAATTCATAATAAAGAGCATTTCCTATTGTTGTTTTACCCGCCCCCGATAATCCTGTAATCCAATATAAAATTCCTTTTTCCAAAATGCACTCCCTTTTTGTTTCTTCTACTAATTATTAAAGATCCTACACGAGCTTATATGCTCTAGACACCACTTTGTATAACGTTTTATCCTATCATTATCATTAATTTCATTCCCATCTGAACCTAATAATCTCGTCTCAAACTCATCTAATGGGATCCTACACTCTGACGTAACATTTTCTTTTCCTTTTAAATAAAATTTAAAGTCTTTTCCATTCAATAAAATCTCATATGGATCACCTACATGTATACTTTCAGTCACGCAAAATTCTCTCTCTTTTGAACCACCAAACGTAACAGGTAAAAATGCATCTGTCTTAGAATAATCATAATCTATTCCTGCCAACTTACACATAATTCCCGAATAATCGCAAGAAGAAATAATTTCCTTTGACTTTCCATTTACGTTTCCGCCCCTAAACATAAATGCTATATTACTTCTCTCATCGCATAAGAAGTCCTCTTCCGGCTTAACCAAATATCCCTGTCCATGATCTGCAAATAGGCTTACCACAACATCTTCATCTTTATAATTATCCTCTATATACTGATATAAACTTGCCAATCGTCTATCAATATACTCTATCTGCTTTTTATAATACTTTATCTTTGTTTCATCATATTTTTGCTTTACCGAATTTACTTTACCACTATACTCTTCGTTTTCCCACACCATTAATTCCGATTGCAATGGTGCCATATTAATTTCATCTGCAATAAGATGTAATTCACCAATCTCCATCCATATAAACTGATCTGTATCAACCATACTATGTATTTGCTCTTCAACATCTGCAACAACCTGCTCAACCGAATATCCTGCGTACATATGTTGATATTTTACTCGATTCATTCCCCTTGCATATCCATAATTAGGTGCAATTCTCCAATTTCCACCAATTTTTGTTGTATTGTATCCTGCATTTTTAAAATATTCAAACAAAATAGGTGTTTCCTCATCTATCTTCCTTAATATTTTGGAATGTAACATTTTGTGTCTTGCCAACGTTTGCCCCGTTGTAATTGAAGCAATAGATGGAAATGTCCAATCTCCTGCTGTATGCACATTAGTACATTCAATTCCATTTCTAAAAAATTTATAGGTATGAGGCATTAGTTTTTCAAAATCTTTTTCTAATACCGTTTGCGACAATCCATCTACAAAGATGTTAAGTACCAATTTTTTTCTATTTTTTCCATGATTTATTGGAACTAACTCTCCTATTCTAAATTCATTATCTGATGATATTATAAATTTTCCTTTAGGCACTCTATAGTTAATATAATGGTATGGTGAACTATAAATAACTTCTTTCTTTTCATCATTCATATTAAAAATGAGTTTTCCCTTATTAGACATTATTATTGGAATAAAACTATCTGTATTACATTCAACACATATACGGTTTCTTAATTCGTCAACCCTTTGTAATTCAGCCTTCTCGTTAATTGTATCCGTTTTTAAATATCCACAATGCAAATTAAACACGCTTCTTAATCCTGTAACTCCAATGTACATTCTATTTAAAAACGGATAATCATAATATTCAGAACCAATTATATCACTTCCTGAATGAAATTCAGGGCATCTAATTCCGAACTTATATTTATTTTTATTTACAATATATTGTAACCAATAATGATTTTGAATGTCATTTACAAAATCATTGTTCTCAACGTTTTCTAATATTCTTTTTAATACTGTTTGAGCATTTTCAAGTACAACTTCCAATTCAACACTACTTTTATTACCTGCTGATATTATTTCAGATGTTATTCTGTATTGCTCATATGCCTCATACAAATATCCATTTAATTCATAAGCGTATCCACAATTATAATGCACGTCCGCTATATATGGCTGCATAACAACTGCTTTTTTTGCATAAATTAATCCCCTCTGATATTGTCCAATAGCATAATAATACATAAACTTATATGTATTAATGTCAGCATCATTACAAACATTTTCATATACTTGTATTTGTTCTAACAAATTATCATATTCACCTTTTTCAATCAAATTCTCTATTTTAGTATTCATATTCTATATTTACTTTCTAAATATCAATCAGTGCTTTCGCCAATCTTTCGGCTCCTCTTCCATCAATTTTCATTCTCATGAGCTTAGAAATATCATATCTTTTTTGTGCATCATCCATAATTTTATGGATGTACTTTTTCATATTCTTAACAATATCTGTCGTTCGTATATCGCCTACATATTTTATAATTCCCTCTTCATCAAATTGTATTGCATTATCAATTTGATTATCAACAAAAGTATATGATAATGTAGGTGTTCCACATGCACATAGCTCATATAACGTTGTTCCACCTGCTGAAATTGCCAAATCCGTCTCCATCATATATTTTTCTAAATCATTAACATTTCTATGGAATTTTATATTTTTTTCGTTTCCATATATTTGAATTAATTCATCATAATAGACATTATATTTTCCACATATAACATCTATTTTTTGGTAGTATCTTCTATCTAAAGCCTCCAATATTTTTTGAGAAATATTATATGGATCACTTCCCCCTGTCAATATCAAAAGTTTTTTCGCATTTTCAGATATCACTTTAGGTTTTGTATTCCAAAACTCTTTCCTCAAAGGTACATATTGTATTCCCAGTAAATATCTGGGTTTCAAACTACTATGACTATATCCCAGTTTTTCCCAATAATTTGCATAACAAACCACTGTATTCACCGGATAATCAAATGCGCCCAAATCATCAATATATATCGTATGGACCCATTTACTTAATTCCTCTAAATACTTATAAGTAACCTGATAACTATCTATCAACATTTTAGTTATATTATATTCTCGGATAACACTTATAAGTGTGGAAAGCTCCGCTTCCATTTTATTCCATTCAGTATGTAATATTATATACTTTAAGTTATTTTTGTTTAAAATATCAATTGCATGATTATCCGCAATTATAAATATAACATTTTCACCTTGCATCCGAATCGCTTCTGCAATTGCAATGCATCTCATAACATGTCCCGTTGCAATTATATTATTCATATCTACTCTAATTGCTATCATACTAGTTTTTTCCTACACAATTATTATATCGCTTTTTATATTGATCTATATTATCAGTCCACACAAATGGACATTTTTTCTTTATCTCTTTCAAGTCATTAACTTTATGGTAACTTCCACCCCCTAACTGCTCTTTAAGTATATATGATTGATTTATTATATTCTCCCAGTTTTCTTTAAAAAGATTTATTATCTCTCTTTGCAAAGTATTATATGTACTCATAAACGTTTCTTTAGTTTCATCAAAAAAACATTTTTTTTGAAATAGTATTTTACCTGTATCCAAACCATAATCTACCTGATGAATTGTGACCCCTTTCGGTGTATCATCAATAAAACTCCAAAAATTCGGTGAAGCTCCTCTATTCCATGGCAGATATGAAATATGTAGATTATATATTTTTCCGTCCATATAATCTATTATATCTTTTGTAATTATGAAACCATAATTGTAGCTTATTATAAAATCTGGTTTTTCAACCTTAACCATCTCAAGTGTTAATCTGTCTCTTATATCTATAACTGTTCCATATTTTTTAAGCCACTCTGCCAACTCTAACGAATTAAAATTATTTGTTAAATAAATAATTTTTAAATTATTCAATACAGGCTTCCTCCTACAACTTCAAAGCTTAATGGTGTTCCCCTTTCCAAATCACAAAGTGCAATATTACCTAATACCTGCCTATAATATTTCGGTTCGAGGCCAAACCCTGGTCGTATTACCCTTATGTTATTTTCTGTTAAGAGTTCACCTTTTTTTATATCTTTAACGACAAATATAGATTTTCTGAATATCCGACTTGACTTTTCCTGTTCTGAAATTCCATATTTTACAATTCCAATTGCCTTTTCTGCTTGCCTTATATCACATACCATCTGTTTAAATTCTTGTGGATTCATTGAAAAGGAAGAATCAGGATTTTCTATTGACCTATCGAGGCAAAAATGTTTTTCTATAACACTTGCGCCTAAAGCAACTGCCGTAACAGCTCCAACAGCCCCCAATGAATGATCTGACAGTCCATATGGCACTCCAAAAGTTTCTCCCATATTTTTCATTGTTTTCAAATTCATTTGATCTGTTATTGCCGGATATGCACTAGCACATCTTAGCAATATAAGATTATTATTACCATATTTTCTTATGGTGGTAACTGCCTCATCTATTTCGGTCAGTGTTGCCATTCCAGTCGACATTATTATAGGCTTATCCTTTGATGCTACATATTCAATTAAAGGGATATCCACAATCTCAAATGACGCAATCTTGTAAAAACCCACGCCAAGCTTTTCTAAAAAATCTACCGCTGTTTTATCAAAAGGAGTCGAGAAGAAATCTATTCCGCACTTTTTTGCTTCATTAAATAATTCCTGTTGCCATTCCCATGGAGTATACGCTTTTTCATATAGCTTATACAAATTTTCTCCATTCCATGTCCCATCAGAAATATGAAAATATTTATTATCACAATCTATCGTTAAAGTATCCGGTGTATATGTTTGAATCTTAATACAATCTGCTCCTGCCTCTTTTGCAGCATGTATAATTTCCTTTGCTCTATTAATATCTCCTGCATGATTTGCCGACATTTCTGCAATAACATATGTCGATGCACCATTTCCGACTTCGTGTGTTCCTATTCTCATATACTATATTCTGCCTTTCTCCCTAAGCATCTTATATTTAAGTTCTGCCATTTCCCAGTCCATCTCATTATCAATGTCTTGAACTTCCATTTCTGAAACTATGATACCACCTGTGTTATCTGTCACCAGCTTGCCACTTTTCAAAAATTTATCAACATTTAACACATAAAACTGTCCACAATCATGATAAATCGTCTCTAAATCCTGTGATCTCTTCATTGCATGTTCCGGCCACTTATACCGTAATTTATTATTTTTCAATTCCATTCCTCTTAATGGCGGAAAAGAAAATGCTGTTACAGGCATCACGCTATCAAAATCAGATTCCTGTAATAAGAGAACCGCTTTTTTTAACTTCTCACCATTCACAAATGGAGCAGTAGGATATATACAACAAACATTATCAAAATTAGTTCCCATTCCCTTATATGTTTCCAGCACTTCCTTTATTACATCTGCTGTTGTTGCATAGTCATTTGAAGTTTCCATGCTTCTCATAAAAGGTACTTCTGCGCCTGCATTTGTTGAAATTTCTGCAATCATTTTGTCATCCGTTGAAACCATCACAATGTCGAAAATACCTGCCTCTTTTGCTGCCTCTATTGAATATTCAATTATTGGTCTTCCACAAAAATTCTTTATGTTTTTATGCGGTATACGTTTACTTCCACCACGTGCAGTAATAATTGCTATGTTCATAAAACTTTAATGTTCCCCTACTTTCTTAAGTAATTCCTGAATTTGCTCTACAGTTAACCATTGAGTGTTTGTGCCTGAACTATACTCAAATCCTTGCTCCACCTTTTTTCCACCGGCCTGTATCTTATCTTTATCCCACCAGTCAAAATGTGGATAAACTATAAAATGCTTGTCATATTCATATGTAAGCATAGAATCCTCTTTTGTAACCATTATTTCATGAAGTTTTTCTCCTTCACGAATACCGACCTCCGGCATCTCACATCCCGGCAGTATAGCCTGTGCCAAATCTGTTATCTTAAATGAAGGAATCTTCGAGATAAAAGTCTCTCCGCCTTTAGCTTCTGATAATGCCTTAATCACAAGCTCTACCCCCTGCTCAAGGCTTATCCAGAATCTTGTCATCCTATAGTCTGTTATCGGAAGAGAAGTACCACCATTAGCAACTATATTTCTGAAAAATGGAATAACTGAGCCTCTGCTTCCTGCTACATTACCATATCTGACGATTGAAAAATTGACGTCCTTTTCCCCCGCATAGGCATTAGCAGCAATAAACAGTTTATCTGAAACCAGCTTAGTGCCTCCATAAAGATTAATTGGATTTACTGCCTTATCTGTAGAAAGAGCAACAACACGCTTCACTCCACAATCCAATGCTGCATCAACTATATTCATTGCACCATTGATATTTGTCTTTACAGCCTCCATAGGATTATACTCACATGATGGAACCTGCTTTAATGCTGCAGCATGTACCACATAATCCACACCATCAAACGCTCTGTAAAGTCTCTCCTTATCCCTTACATCTCCAATAAAAAATCGCAACTTATCAGCCTGTGGATGTTTCTTATATTCATTCTGCATCACAAACTGCTTATACTCATCTCTAGAGTATATAATTATTTTCTTAGGCTCATAATGCTCCAATACATAACTAACAAACTGATGACCAAACGAACCGGTTCCCCCTGTTACCAAAATCGACTTTCCATTTAGCATGAAATATTTCCTCCTGATATTTTCTATCAGTGCTTGGAATACCTTCATAAATAAAAAGCCACTCGAACGCACATAGTCCGAGTGGCATAATAATTCATCCGATATAAACTTATGCCTCCATGCACCTTAACGATTCTTCATGAATCTCTATGATGTATATCGGCCTATTTCTAAATATCTTTATATTTTAATTAAAACATTTTCATATCTTTTATTTTTTCGTCAATATCTTTACAGGATTTATTTAATGCCTCCTTATAGCCTTTATTTAATATATCACAGAGCTTTAATAAATTCTTTATGTCATCCCTTTTATTTTTTTCAATATTATATGCTGCCATAGAAACCGCATATCCACTATTAGGTGTATAAAGATTCAGCAACTTAACCTCCAGACTTTCATCTAACATATTATTTATTTCAATTATATTCTTCATATTCTCTATAAGTCCATCATAATTATTCTTAGTCAGACATTGGTTAGCCTCCTTTATATATGAAGCAGATTCATCTAATAATTCTGATATTTTCTTCATATTCTTAGGTAAGGAGCAAAGTCTCTTTTTACTTATTTGTTTTTGTTCTTCATTCATCAATGGTTTACAGGAATTGATAATATCCATCCACTTTTGTGGTCTCATGCCATCACAGCATTCTTCTATTGCCATTTTTAGTGTACAGATTTCTGTTCCATATATCTTTGCTCCACCCTCTGTAGCATCAATATAGTGAATATCTGGTTTTCTAGATATACAGGCTTCAAACCATTTTCTATACGCATTCATGTTTCCTTCTGTAAATACCTTACCACCATTAATATCCTCCACTTCAAAATACTTCTTGCTGGAATAGTCTATTTCTTTCTCATCATCATATGATGCTGACGAATGTCCCTTTTTATCAGGATATGCTAAATCCTGTCCAACTAAAATAATTGTTTTAAATCCACAAAAAACCGCAAGAGAAAACAAATTACAGGCTACCGAACCTCCACTTTCAATCAATCCAAGATTTATATTCATCTCTCCTAGAAAGTCTTTTATAAATGGTTCTCCGCTCCATGCATAAAAGCGTTTGCCTTTATGAATATTTGCAATTTGTGAATTATAATTAATATCTACAAGCATTGGGATTTTTTCAACACCTTCATATTCAAATAGTGATAATGGCTTATGAGGATCTACTGATGCAACAATATCTGGAACTATACCGTGTTTCAACAATGGCTTTATGGCTGTATCCACTGCCATTATTATACCTCGCCCTTTAATATTTTTTAACTCCTCTATATTTTTATCCAAAGACGGACCTGCTGATACTATAAATGCAGGGTATGCCTTTTCTTGCTTATTCTTAAGTAACTCAATCAAATCTCCCACACTATATTGATTAATCAAATCAGTAATGTTTTCCCAAAAATTAATAATATGTTCATCGTTAAATATAATATCGGTATTTTTTTGCATGATAATCTGTTCACAGCGGGCATAGAATAATTTTAAAAAATCGAGGTATTCATTCTCCCACAATATCTCATATTGTGGCATACAAATAATGTCCGTTACACTAAAATTACTCTGATCTATCATTTCATGTAACAATTCTATCATTGCCCCACGGTTTTCTTGCCCTACTGTAAGTATCACATGGTCATCTGACAAAAAGTCTATATTTTCATAACTATCAATTACTGTTTTAAAAACTTTTATATCCGGTTCATGTATATAAATATAGTTTTCTGGAAATCGTCTTCTCACTTCATGAATAATCATTGCATTTCCCATTCCAAAAATAATAATAGGCGAAAATGGATTTTCTAATGCCTTTATATTACTTAGCAATATATCAATTTCATTAATGCAATTATATCTGCTATTCAGATAGTACAAATGTCCATTTTTTTCTTGTGCAAAAATCATTTCATCATTTGCAGATTTGCCAACTAGCAGTTCAAGCTCGTTACCTTTTTCTAATATTTTATCAATAGCTGGTTTTATATATGGATAATTTTGTAATATTAAATAACACTTTTTAACTAATTCTTTATTCTCCATATTTAATTACCAGCTTTCTATATAAATTTAATGTATCTTCTATCTCATATCTTAATGTATCAATCAATAATACCTGGTCTTTATATTCAATTGCATTCATTAGATTATTTAACTGATTTATTATCACATCTGTAGATATATTTTCTCCTAATGAATTATATTTGTCTATTTTATTCAAAAAAGCTTCTATATAAATTTGTATTATATTCACTATATCATTTATCCTATACATTCCATTATTAAAGTTTGTATATAAAAGCTTTGAATAATCATCTATTGTCATAATTGCTTCTAAAATTTCATTTTCCATAATTGATAAATCCCTTATACTAAATAGAGCCACTCTTTACGAGTGGCTCTATCAATGATAGTCCTATTACACTCCAAACTACTGAAGAAGTGAAAGTACACCCTGTGTCTGGCTGTTTGCCTGGGCAAGCATAGACTGACCTGCCTGCTGGATGATAGAAGTAGCTGAGTACTGTACCATCTCTGAAGCCATATCTGTATCACGAATACGTGACTCTGCTGTCTGAGTATTCTCAGAAACATTATCAAGATTGTTTACTGTATGCTCAAGACGATTCTGAAGAGCACCAAGATTAGATCTCTGTGTTGACACTTTTGATATAGCTTTCTGCACAGCAGTCATTGCTGAGCCTGCCTTTGTGAATGTTGAAACGCATAAAGCATTAACACTGAGTGCTGTAGCATTCATAGTTCCTATTGAAATAGAAATTGACTGGTTTGCTAAAGCTCCAACCTGAAGATTCTTTCCTGAGAAAGTACCATCAAGAAGATTCTTTGTATTAAACTGAGTTGTAGATGCAATTCTATCCAATTCCTTTGTTAATGCATTAACCTCACTCTGAACTGCTGTTCTATCTGCTGATGTATTTGTGTCGTTTGCAGCCTGTGTTGCAAGCTCGTTCATTCTCTGAAGAATTGAATGAGCCTCATTTAAAGCACCCTCTGCTGTCTGGATAGCTGAGATACCATCCTGAGCATTTGAAGAAGCTTTGTTAAGTCCTCTGATCTGGCTTCTCATCTTCTCTGAAATTGAGAGACCTGCTGCATCATCTGCTGCACGGTTGATTCTGTATCCAGAAGATAACTTTTCTGTTGATTTGCTGAGTGTACCTGTTGTTACTCCTAACTGTCTGTTAGCGTTCATTGCTGACATATTGTGCTGTACTACCATAATTGTTTCCTCCTTGAATTAAGTGAAGCGTCCATGCTTCAATCTGTTTTGTCATTGTAGTTTGCCGCTCGACCGTACGCTTCGTTTGGCTTGCTACTAATAAGTAATATCTTGCTTACTTATTATCTATATCGGACTTGTTTTCCGATACTTTATACCTAAAATAAAATTTTTTTAAAAATTTTGCAAATCATTATAAACCTTTTTAAGATATCCAATCAATATATTGTTTTCTTTCTCTGTACGAACCGCTATTCTAATATAACTCCTTCCATTGGATATCTTGTCGGAAACATCTTTTATTAATATGCCTTCTTCAAACAATCTAATGCACAACTGTTCGCTATCTATGCCAACTACCTCGCACATTACATAATTTGCCTGAGTTGGCAATACCTTTAGATAAGCTATCTCCTGCAAGTCCCTCAAGAACCTTCGTCTTGTATTTCTAAATTTTTCCATGCTTTCTATATAGTTCTTTTTATATTTGTTAAATATCTGCATAAAGAACTCTCCGAAAGAATTTATATTCCAAATCGGCAGTGTGCTTCTTATCAACCCCATTTCTTTCTTATCTGCTGAGGCCAAGACCCCTAGTCTAACCCCCGGCACACCATACGATTTGGAAATACTTTTTATGATATATAAATTTGTATGTTTTTCCAATATATCGTCTTTTATCAACGTAACATCTTCAATAATCTCGTTCTCCTGCAAATCGACGAAATCGACAAAGCTCTCATCTAAAATAAACTTTATTTGTTTCTTTTCAGCCCATTGTATAAGCTTTAGTACATCATGTATCGGTATATAATTACCTGTTGGATTATCAGGATTTATCAAAACCAAAGAGCCTATACTTTTATCATCAAAATAATTTATCACATCATCTGCGTTATATCCTTTTTCATTTATATACGGATGATATATTTCCACGTTCCCAGAATATCTGTTCTTATATTCATTAAATGATGGCTCTATAATGCCCATTGTCCTAGTTTGTATATCAAGTAAAGCCTTTATTAATTCGGCCGCACCATTACCTAATATAATATACTCATCTTTCACTCCAAATATATTTGAAGATATCGTTGAATCAACCTTCTGTCCAGAAGGATATTGCGTGAGCAATGTCTTAAAATTTGACTCCACCTCATCTATTAGCCTTTTCGGTGGAAAATATGGATTTACCAGATAACAATAGTCTGTCATATGAGGATATCGCCAAAATCCCCCATATCTACTCATTATTTTACGATATCTTTCTGCCGGATCATCTGTAAACAGTGATTCCGCTATATCCAAATCCTGAATATCATCAATTTCATACCATTTCTGATCATTTATACGTTTAACTCGTATTTCATTAGTCTCCAGCATAGCAATTAGCTTAATCACAGACTCGTAATACTCATTTTCACCCATCGCCTTTTCATAGGCTGCCAGGAAAGGTACATATATGTTACTTGAAAAATCTTTCGATAGCTTATATATGTTTACCGTCTTATAATATTTCTCTTTATCATTAAAATTAAAATATTTACCCGGCACAAAATCTACTATTCTGTCATCATCATCTATAATCATACAACTGCCATCCATCCAGCTTTCAAACTTATCAACAACAGCTAGCGATTTTCTCTCATCTGTCAATACCCCATCTATAATAGCCTCATCAAATACAAGATCTGATTCAAGTAAAATTGTATCATCTTCACATAAATGTTCTTTAGCTAATGACAAAGAGTAAATATTATTAGTTTTTTCATAGTCATTATTCCATATGTATGTAATCGGTGTAGCTACATTTAATGATTCAATATAATTTACAAGCTTTTTTCCTTCATAGCCCACAACAATTACGATTTTATTTAACGCTTTCCTATCCAGTATTCTCAATGTTCTCTCTATTATAGATATGCCATTAACCTTCACCATGCATTTAGTATTATTTTCTGTTAAATGTTTTAATCGCTTTCCCATTCCGGCAGCAAGAATTATTGCCTGCATAAATATTCCTCCTTTATCTAGTCATATATCACATGCTCTGCTATTCTTTCCAGAAAAATCTTCTCATATTTATCCAATAAAGCCTTATCTTCGATATTTGTACCATCTTTATAGCACCCATACACCTTGTAATCTTTTAATTCAAATCTTCCCTCTTCGTCAGTTAAAGCCTGATTATCAAAGTATATTTCATAGTCATTGGCATTTGCTACCGCACAATATTTATCACCTGGATGAATGCTTTCTGTTATAGCATATTCTCTCTCTTTTTCACCTCCGAAACTAAGTGGAAGCCTACCATTTATTTTCTCATAATCAACCGGTATATCACACAATTTACACATTATAGGCAAATAATCAGCCGTTGAAATAATTTCATCTGACATTTTTTCATCCACATTGCTTCCACGAAACATAAAAGCTACCTTGGTTCTCTCCTTTGACAAAAAATGTTTATTATTTGGAACCAAATATCCCTGTCCATGATCTGCAAAAAGGCTTATAACAATTTCATCATCTTTATAATTCTTCTCTATGTAGTTATATAAAAAACCAAACAACATATCAAAGTACTGAATAGTTTTTTTATATCTCTGACTTTTTCCCCAGCTATAGTTTTGTTTAACAGATGTCTTTCCAACATCTTCATATTCCAGTTCATCAAGCGTTAGATTTTTTTGTACTGCAAGTGACAAATCAAAACCATCTGCAATATCATGTAAATCTCCAACCGTCATCCATAAATACTGATCCGTATCTTTAAATGTTTCTATATGCTCGATAGCATTTACGATCTCATGCTCTGCCCTTGCTCCCATTGATTGAATTTGATATACATACTGATCACACCCTCTTGCAAATCCGTATGAATATATACATCTCCAATCACCATCTAATTTACTTGTAAAATAGCCTTTTTCTTTAATATATTCAGTCAATGTTGGAACACTTTGCGGTAATTCACCATCTATTGTATTATGAAACATCATATGTCCAAGTGTATCTAATCCACTTTCATATGTTGCCAAACTTGGAAATGTCCATTCCGAACAGCTAAAAGTATTTGTACATACTGTACCTTTTTTGAAAAAAGCGTATGTATTCGGCATAAGCCTTCTAAAATCTTCTCCATTAATAACTTCCTGTGCTAATCCATCAACAAAAAAGCTCAAGACAAGTTTTTTTCGTTTTGCATCATGTTTTAGTGGAATCGGAAAACCATAATATGCTTTATGCTTTGAGATTATATATGTTCCATTTTTTACCCTATAATAGTTAAAATGCTTAGCATCTCTTTGTACAATTATATTTTTATTTTCTTCATTTTTGAACGCATACACATTATTATTCTCAGTGCTTGCAATAGGAATTAAATATTCATTGTCATTTCCAATAACATTTGTTTCTATACCTTTATTAGTATACTTCAAGAATTCAGCTTGTGTTCTAATCAGATTCATGTTTTCGTTTCCAATAAAATCCTGTAATGGGCTCCTATATATTCCTATAAATCTCAAATCGTTGTCTGTAACCCAATATTCAGTCCCTACTATTAGTTTACTACTATCTCTAGGCGCCTTTTCATTTTTTCCCCAAAAACAATTCATTCTCTTTAAAAATGAATCTGCCTTTAATAGATTATTTGCATCATTCCGATTTATATATTCATTCACTAATTCAATATATTGCTCCTCCAAGATTGAAATTTGATTACATATGTCCTCATACATATCCAAATCAACAATTTTTAAATAATTATATAAATAATCTGCTATTTTGTACGCTTTTAATGCTTCCATTACCATTCCTGCTGCCTGATATGAGCAGCCATTATAATAGTAAGCTTCATAACTTGTAGGAAATTTTCTTACACACTCTTCAGATATTTCTATCGCCTTCTCTATGTCTCCAATTTGCAACATACAAACGCATTTATAAAACTTTAAATCTCTATCTTTAGGATTTTCCTGTTCATATACATTTAAAATATCAATACTTTTTTGTAAATTTCCATTCTGCAAATTACTTTCGATTTCTTCTTTTATTTTATTCTTCATTTTTAATCCTCATATAAATAATAATGCCATTCGAACTTTTAAAATTCGAATGGCACAATATATTTTATAATTATATAATATCCATTTGCATCCATGCACCATCTAAATTCATCTTGAATTTCTATATTATATATCGGTCAGTTTCTATTATAGTTTAGGCTGTTCAATGATTATCATAGAACCTTTTTCTATTCCTCATTCCTCTCTCACGGCTTCAAAGTCGTTATCGGCACCACATACACTCCATCCGGTCTCTTATATGCCATATTACTCATACCGCATATCACACATAGCACCTTTGGCGGATTATCCCCTTCTCTCTGCTTCATTTCCTTTTTCATTCACCCATTTTCACTTTTTATTGTCCATGAACTGCGGATCTACATATCCGGTCTTTGTCATTGACTGATAATATTTGCTTGCCACATTTGCACCCTTTCGCACTTCTCTGGCCTGCTTTTTTATTCCGTTGAATTTGTTTGTCATAAGGGCTTTGTTTCTGGCTTCCTGACTTTGAATCTTTATGCTCTTGTCAGTGATATCCCTTATATGCTCCTGCATAATGCGGATTTCTTCTTTGTGTAACTCTTTGTTGCACTCAAGTTCATCTTTTACACGCTCAAAAAGCTTTTCAAAGCCACTGTCCAGATTATCAAGCTGCTCTATAAGCTTTGATTTCTGCTCTACAACATCATCAAAGTCGTCCGGTGTGAGGTTTGGATCCTCGAGCTGATTTTTTTGTACCGTGTCAAGCTCTATTATTTTGTCAAGCACCTGTTCCTTTTTCTCCAGGCTTTGTATCATTATTGCGATGTATGTCTGTTCCATGGTGTTCTCCTTTCAAAAAGGCTATTGCCCAGCTCCATAACTTTGCAATAGCCTTTCATCCTTTATCGTTCTTATTTTTTATTTTATGACACGCCAACCTTGCTTCCATTGCAGGTAACACGCATGACCTCTTTCCACGTATCCCTCATGGTACGTAGGTGCTCAAGCACTTCATCCAGTATCTTTGTGTCTTTCTTTATATTGGCCTCCACAAGTCTCTGCATGAGGTATTTGTATACATTGTCGAAATCCTTTGCCACAGGATATTTATGATTCAGCGTAGCCTGAAATTCTTCGATAATTGCCTCTACCTTTTTGATATTATCATGTGCCTTCTGTATGTCATTTTTCTCTATAGCCATCTCTGCTATGTTGCAGAACTTAATAGCAGCCTCGTATAGCATAAGTGTCAGTTCCGCAGGCGATGCTGTCTGAACCTTGCTGTTTGCGTATACTGCGTATCCTTTGCTTTGTAACATTTGTTACCTCCCTGATTTCGTACATTTACTGTTTGCTGAAATGTACATATTCAATATACATCACTCTTTTTGGCTCATATATGGCTATTTTATGAGAAATAGCTGCTGAGTGAGCTCTGTGTACTGTTGAGCTTAGCAAGTGAGCTCTCCATGGCGGAGAACTTATTGTAGTAGTATTCCTCTTTGTCTGATATCTTAGTCTCCCACTCCTTGATAAGCTTTGTGTAATCGCTGTACTCTGTGCTCATCTGCTTGTCGTTGTATATGGTAAATGCTGAGCTCAGTGTGGTTGATGACATCTTATCTCCGATTGCCTTGTAGAGGTTGTTGGAGATTTGCTGCATAAATGTCATGACACTGTCAGGGTCATTATTGATTGCCGCCATGAGCTTATCTGTATTGCCTGAGGTGTTGGTGTCATCCTCATCTCCGTCGATATGGTATGCGTTCTGCTCATTGTCTGCGGCATTGAGATAACCGAGCGTATGGATTCCGAAGCTTGAGAATGAGTATTTCTTTCCGTTTATCTCCACTGCTGATGACATGGCTGACTGCATGACTGTCATTACGCCGCTGAGAGTTGTATCGTTTTTGAGCAGGGAATCCTTGATTTTCTGCTCCCACTTCTCAATCTCTTTGTCAGACATTTTTTCCTTTTCATCATCTGTCAGTGGCTCATAGCTGCCTGCTGATGCTGCGTTGTAGAGCTTGGTCATTTCATTTATGACGTTGTTGTACTCTGTCAGGAAGTCCTTTATCTTGTCGTAAATGCCCTGTGTATCTGTGGCTGTGGTGATGCTGATTTCATCATTGCCGGAGGTCTTTGAGAGCGCTGTAATGTTTAGTCCGTTGATGTTGAAGCTGTTGCTGGCTCCGGTGTATTTCACACCATTGAGCTCAATTTCGGCATCTTTTCCGTCTATCTTGCTGGCCTCGGTATTGTACTGTGCGCTTGATGAAAGGTCATATGCTGCATCCACTTCATCTACCAGCTTTGAAAGGGCTGCTTTGTACTCCTCTGAGTTTGTGTCCTTTATTGCTGCAAGATCCTTTACGATGCTGTTTTTGTCTACTGTCTCCTGTGCCGTCTGCGCTGCTGTTGTGAGCGCTGATACTCTGCCTGCATAGCTATTGTCTGCTGCATCACTGCCTGCTGCATAGGCGCCGGTTCCTGATATAAGTGCCTGCACTCCGGCTTTTCCGCCGTTGTTTGCATATGCACTGTGAACAGCCTCTGTGAGCTTACTTATGGTGTAATCATCATAAGCCTTCAGCACTGTATCCTCTGATGATTCAAAGGCTGTGACTGTTGACAGGTTGGCTGTGTATGTGTTCAGATCCGCCTCTGATATACCATTTGTGAGAGCTGTATAGGCTGTGTTTGCTGCCTCCGCATTTGTAAGCGACTCTCTATTGGATGTGTAATCTGCTTTTGATGTGATTGTTATGCCGTTTTTCGAATCATCCGGTTCACCATCTGCATAATATTTGCCGTCTGCACGCTTGGTATATACTTTTCCGTCTGCATCCTGAAGCTTTTCATCGGTGTCTCCGACCTTTGTGTATGACACTTCCTTGGCATCATCACCCTCTCCTGTTGTGGATGTGTAGGATATTTTTTCTGTAACCTCATGATATGCCACGTTTTTGGTCAGCTTCGCTGTATCTCCGCTGTATTTATCTGTTTCATCAGCTACATTAATATAATTGCCATCGGAATCCTTCTTGTAAGTTTTGCCGTCTGCCATATATGTCTCTTCTGCTGAGATGTACTTGCCGTCTGCTGATTTGTATACCGCATTGCCCTTTGCATCTTTTGCTGTTGTCAGGCTGTATGTGGTATAGCTGTCATCACTGTTTTTCATTATGACAGCTGAGTCTCTTCCTGAGCCAAGCTTTGCAAGTGTTTCAAGCTTTGTCTTGTCTGCACTGCTGTGCGCTGCATAAAAGTCCTGAACATCCGCATATGCATTGCCATATGTTATGGCATTGAGCAGGTTGCTGCTCTGCGCATTGTACTTTGCGACATTGTCTGACGCTGTGACATATGCACTTCTGGCGTCTTCTATATTCTGCTGTGTGGTTTTTGTGCTGCCACTGTTCTTACCGGACAGACTTGCATACTCTCCATATGGGTTTGGTCTGGTTCCGTCTGCCGATGCTCCCACTGCAATTCCGAGCTTATAGAGTGCGCTCGCTCCTGCAGCATTTGCTCCTGTTAGTGTGAAGTCATTCTCCACTCCTGTGTCCTTTGAGCTTATGTAAAAACGCTTGTAGTTGCTATCATAGCTGGCGTTAAGTCCTGCCTCCTTGAGCTGCTTCTCCACGTCTGACATTGTGGATGTAGCGCTCAGTGTGATAGTCTTTGTGGTGCCGCCTGTATTTACATTTATCTGTGCATCTCCACCTGTATAGCCAAGCTGAGCCAGTGTGGTCTTTGAGCTTGTGGCATTTATCTGCGCTCCTGTGAGCGAACCTGCCTTTGCGGTCTCCTTTATCTTAAGCGACTGTGTGCCATTTGGTGCTGTTGACGATGCTGTGACTGTGGCCTTTGTCGTATCTGAAACCGATGTCTTTTTAAGGTTGTAGGCGCTTGAAAATCTCAGGTTTGATATGTTGCTGTACAGACTGTACACCTTGGTATTCAGTGACTTCCAGGATTCCTGCTTCCAGCCAAGCTTTGTCTGTGCTTTTTCGTATTTTTCTTTCTTGGTTGTATAGCCTGATACAAGTGCTTTGACAATTGAATCCGTATCGAGGCCCGAATTCATTCCCGATAATCTGATTGCCATGATGTCCTCCTATCTCTTCTCATCTACCATGAGTCCTGCCATCTCCCAGACCTTTGCTATCATGTCGAGCGTCTTCTCCGGCGGGAACTCTTTGATGACTTCTTTTGTCTTTTTGTCTATTATCTTTATTGTGATGCGGTTGGTCTTGTCATGGATGCCGAACACTGCCTCCGACTGGTCATCTACGGCTCTTTTGTTGATGTCATCCACCGCCTTTTTAAGCTGCATGTTCTTCTCGTTCTGCTTTTGTGCAGCAAGCTGTGCCTGTCCCTGCGCACCGGCATCTCCGGCTGATTCACCGCTTGCTTCCTTTGTATTCATCGCCTGGATATTCCTTGCGATGCTATCAGACACGACCTGATTGTCCTCGCTTGACACCTCTGTCCTGCCCTGTGCCTGTTCCTTTATCTGTGCAGTTGATGTACTTCCCTGATAGACCATTCCTGCACCTTTGATTGCCTCTATTGCCATCTCTAACACCTCCGTGTGAAAATATGTTGCAATTGACTGTTGTTCTTACCCTATTCTAAGGAATATATCGGATGAATTGCGGGAAAGTTTATAGCTTTCTTCTCTTTTTAAGTATAAAGAGATTTTGAAAAATCCCGGCTCACGTCAGGATACTTAACTATATCCTATGACGTGAGCCGGGATGGGTTGTTTCTTTATGCTCTTTGCAATTTATTTTTAATTTAATTTTAATGCTCCAGATTTGCAAACTTCGTGTACTCAGGCAGCCATGCAAGGTTTACGGTGCCGATTGGACCGTTACGCTGTTTAGCTATGATGATCTCTGAGATACCCTTGAGCTCGGTGTCCTTGTTGTAGTAGTCATCACGATAGATGAACATAACGACGTCGGCATCCTGCTCGATGGCTCCTGACTCTCGAAGATCGGAAAGCATCGGTCTGTGGTCCGGTCGCTGCTCTACGGCTCGTGATAGCTGGGAGAGCGCCACTACAGGGACTGAAAGCTCTCTGGCGAGTGCCTTAAGTGAACGTGATATGTCTGAGATTTCCTGCTGACGCGATTCCGAGCCTCGTCCTGAGCCTGTCATGAGCTGCAGGTAATCGATGATGACGAGCTTTAAGTCGTGTTCGAGCTTGTATTTACGGCACTTGCTTCGAAGCTCTGAGATGCTGATACCCGGAGTGTCGTCTATGATGAGCTCGGAGTCTCCAATGATTCCGGCTCCCTCGACCAGCTTTTCCCAGTCGGCATCAGACAGATTTCCTGTACGCAGTGCCTGCGCATCTACCTTTGATTCGAGTGAGAACAGACGGTTTACGAGCTGCTCCTTCGACATCTCGAGTGAGAATATGGCTGTACACAGATGTGCGTGAAATGCCACATGCTGTGCTATGTTGAGGACGAAGGCTGTCTTTCCCATTGACGGACGTGCTGCCACGAGCACGAGATCTGATGGCTGAAGTCCCGCTGTCCTGTAGTCAAGGTCTATGAAGCCTGTCGGGATTCCTGTTACGGTGCCCTCCTGCTGTGCTGCTTTTTCGATTTTCTCGAGGGCATTCATGACTACCGTACGGATTGGCACGTAGTCACCTGTCTGCCTTGTGGAAAGCAGCTCAAATACATCGTGCTCTGTCTTGTCGAGCACGCTCTCGAGCGATTCCTTGCCGGCGTAGCACTCGTTCTCTATGTCCTCTGTTACATGGATGAGCTTTCGCTTTATGGCATTTTCTTTTACGATATTGGCATAGTACTTGATGTTGGCAGAGGTCGGCACACTGGTGACGAGAGTTCGCACAAAGTCAAGGCTTTGTATTTCCTGCGGCACATCCTTTTCCTTTAAACGGTTCTGGAGTGTGACGAGATCTACAGGCTGACCCTCTGTAAAGAGCTCAACCATGGTCTCAAATATGATGCCGTACTGCTGATGATAAAAATCCTCCTTAAGGAGCATCTCGCTGGCGGTCACTATGGCATCCTTGCTCATAATCATGGAGCCGACCACGGACTGCTCTGCCTCAAGGCTGTTTGGCATTATTCGTTTGATTAATGCTTCTTCCAAGGGGATTCCTCCTATCCTTCAACTACTGATACTGTGAGGTTTGCTGTTACCTTTGGATGAAGCTTGACAGGCACCTCATAGTTTCCGAGTGCCTTGATTGACTCGTTAAGCTGCATCTTTTTCTTGTCGAGCTCTAAGCCATGCTGCTCCTTTGCCGCAGCCGAAATCTCCTTGGTGGAGATGGAGCCGAAGGTTCTGCCGCCCTCTCCTGAGCGTAGCTTTACTACTACCTTTGTGTTCTCTACTACCTTTGCGAGTGCAAGTGCACTCTCGTAGTTTTCCTGTGCCACCTTGTCAGCGTGCTGGTTCTGAAGCTTTAAGTCATTTAAGTTCTTTGGAGTAGCCTCTACTCCGAGCTTTTTAGGTATGATATTGTTTCTGGCGTAGCCGTCACTTACGTTTACTATCTCGCCTTTTTTGCCTAATGGTTTTACGTCCTGTAATAAGATTACTTTCATTCTTCTATGTCTCCTTCTTTTAGCATTTCATCCAGTGTATCCTGTATCATGCGCTTTGCCTGCACGATAGTGACGCCCTCAAGCTGTGCTCCTGCCACATTTAAGTGTCCGCCACCGCCCAGCTTCTCCATGATTATCTGGACATTTATCTCGTCGATTGAACGAGAGCTGATATAAATCTTGTCATTGTACTCCGTGAGCACAAATGATGCCTTGATTCCTATTATGTTGAGCAGCTCATTTGCCGCCTGTGCACCGACGATTGTCGGGCTCTCCACATTCTCGCTAGGGCATACAGATATGGCAAACGAGCCCCTGTATACCTCTGCGTGGCGTACTGCCTCGGCTCTTGCCTTGTAGCATGCCATGTCATTTCTAAGCATCTTTCTGACGCGTGTTACCTCTGCGCCTGAGCGCTTCAAAAAGGCTGCCGCCTCAAATGTACGCACGCCTGTCTTCGTCATAAAGTTGTTGGTGTCAATGAGGATGCCTGCGTAGATGCAGTCGGCCTCTGTTGCATTGATCTTGACTCCGTCGTTATAGTACTGCAGCACCTCTGCGACCATCTCACACGCACTTGATGCATACGGCTCGATATATGAGAGTATAGGATTCTCTATTATCTCGCTGCTTTGTCTGTGATGGTCAAATACGACTATCTTTCCTGTCTTTCTGAGGAGCTCAGGACACTCTGTGTAGCTTGGCCTGTTGGTGTCCACCACCATGACAAGCGTATCCCTGCTCACCATCTCAAGAGCCTCTTCGCTGTTTATAAACATATCCGCCGGGTAGCCCTTTGCCTCTGAAAATGTCTCCATAAGAGGTCTGACTGAGCTTGTCGGGTCATTTATTACTATCTGTGCCTTTTTGTCGAGATTCTTGGCTGCACAGTATATACCTATGCCTGCTCCAAGCGAGTCTACATCTGTGATGCTGTGTCCCATGATAAGCACGTTCTCACAGGTCTCAATGATTTCCTGAAGCGCCTGTGCCTTGACTCTCGCCTTTACCCTTGTCTTGCTCTCCACCTGCTTTGACTTGCCGCCAAAGTACAGGATATCGTCGTGATCCTTTATAACTACCTGATCACCGCCTCGTCCGAGGGCCAGGTCTATGGCATTTCGCGCATATACGTAGTTTTCATTGTACTTATCGCTCTTTATACCGATTCCGATACTGAGTGTGACCGCCATCTCGTTGCCGACCTTTATAGCCTTGACCTCGTCGAGCACCTTGAACTTGTCCTCCTTCATGCTGTCAAGGTACTTGTACTTGAACACCACGAAGTATTTGTCGTTTTCTATCTTTCTGACAAGTCCGTCATACTTGGCAAAATACTGGTTTACACGCCTGTCGATAAGTGCAACGAGCAGTGACCTCTTTACGTCCTCTATGCTGTCGAGCGCCTCATCATAGTTATCAATATAAACAAGCGCTGAGACCTGCTTCTGCTCTGTGATTTCCTTCTTGCAGTGATAAAGCTCCGACTCATCAAATACGTACAGCGCCGTCAAAAACTGGTCTGCTTCATTTGTGTCGATTATCTCATTTTCCTCTGCGATAGAGTTGAAATATATTCGCTTGACGGACAGACGGACTATGCTGTCCTCCTCCTCATTTACTATCTTGAAGTCTGTCGGCGCATCACTCTTGGTGAGAAGCTCTCTTGTCACTGTCGGGAAAAGTGTCGTGATGGATTTGTGATAGTTTTTATCTACTCCCATGAGCTCTGCGAATTTGTCATTTACCCATAGTATCTTGCCGGAGTACTCAAGCAGGGCATACGGCACCTCAAACTCATTAAGCAGCCTCTTCTGCACCGATGAATACTGTGTTGCAAAGCTTATCAGCTCATTTGCAACGACTGACTTGCTTCTGACATACAAAAACAGCACGAGCGCAAAGTAAAACACTGTAAAGCCTACCATGCCATAGCCAAGCCTTCTGTCATAGCGCAGTGCTATTCCGTCAGCACATATCCACACAAACGTCAGATATAGCGGCCAGCACATGTAGCTTTTCAGCCTGCCCTTGAATTTTATTTTTTTCTTCATTTTACTCTCCTTATCCCCGGTGCGTTGCGCTGATGCTGCCGGTGCAACGGTTGCGGTTTCGAGAATGTACTACAAATTAATAGTTACCGGCCGCACCCTTGTGCAACCCGTATCGATTGATATACCTACTAGAGAGTATACCACTTTGTGAGGATTATTCCTAGTACTATATTTATCAGTTGTGCTTATGGAAGGTAATTTAAAAAGCACCGCATATATCTATTACATATACATGCGATGCTTTTCGTGTGCTCTCATCTTTTGGTATTGATTTAATTAATTCTAATTACTTCTAATTACTTCTCAGTCTTATCCGCAGCTATCTCTGCAATCGACTTTGTAAGACCTGCTATTCCCTGAATCTCTGAAGGGATGATTATCTTTGTAGCCTTGCCGTCTGCTGCCTTGGCAAATGCCTCTAAGCTCTTTATCTGGAGCACTGCGTTATCCGGATTTGCTTCCTTTAACATGCGCAGTCCATCTGCGTTGGCCTGCTGTATCTTGAGGATAGCCTCTGCCTGACCTGCTGCCTCCTGGATTGTTGCCTCCTTCTTTGCCTCTGCGCGAAGGATGGCTGCCTGCTTTTCTGCCTCGGCATCGAGGATGACTGACTCTTTATTTCCCTCTGCAACAAGGATTGTTGACTTTTTCTCACCCTCTGCACGAAGAATGGCCTCTCGTCTCTCACGCTCTGCCTTCATCTGCTTCTCCATGGCATCCTGGATGGCCTTTGGAGGTATGATGTTCTTGAGCTCGACACGGTTTACCTTGATGCCCCATGGGTCTGTTGCCACATCGAGTGTTGCGCGCATCTTGGTGTTGATGGTCTCACGGCTGGTGAGTGTCTCATCAAGCTCCAAGTCTCCGATGATGTTACGAAGTGTTGTGGCTGTGAGATTTTCAATTGCCATGATTGGATTCTCTACACCGTATGCATAGAGCTTTGGATCTGTAATCTGGAAATATACTACAGTGTCTATCTGCATTGTTACATTATCCTTTGTAATTACAGGCTGTGGTGGGAAATCTACCACCTGCTCCTTTAAGATGACTCTCTTTGCTATTCTGTCGATAAATGGCACCTTGAGGTGAAGTCCTACGCTCCATGTAGTGAGATATCCTCCCAAACGCTCAATTACCATTGCATGTGCCTGTGGCACGATTTTGATGCAGTTTACCAGTACTATAAGTACGATTACGAGTAACACTGCAAGTGCTATTAATCCTTCCATTTCCGGTTAAGCCTCCTTTACCCTTTTTACAATTAGTTTTACTCCGCTTATCTTCACTACCTCGATAAGCTCGCCTTTTCTTATGACCTGGGTCTCGTCCTGCGGTCTGACTGTCCACTCCTGACCGTTTACAACGGCTTTTCCCGTCTGCTTCATGCTGTCAGCATCCTCGGTGAGCACAGCTCTTTCTCCGACCAGACTGTCCACGTTTGTCTTCACTGTCCTGGAATTGATGTACTTCCCGGCCCATGGCTTTGTGAGAGCTAAAAGCACGACTGAAACGAGTATAAATGCAATTCCCTGAACCACGACATTGCCGCCAAGCAGTGCGATTATAAACGCTACAAATGAGCCTGCCGCAAACCATATGGATGTAAGCCCTACTGTCATAAGCTCAACTAAAACAAAAACTACGGTGGCTGCCAACCAGAAAACAATGTATGTATCCATTTGAACCCTCCCTTTTTATTAGTATTTGTTTTATATTCATTTTATACTATGTAATTTGATTATGCAACAAATATTAATTTTTTAAACATAAAACATTTTTAACCTAAAAAATCCCGACCACCATCCGGTAGTCGGGATTTATCATACATTTATCTTATTCGCAAACGTATGGCATAAGAGCAAGATGACGTGCTCTCTTGATTGCTACTGTAAGAGCTCTCTGGTGCTTTGCACAGTTTCCTGTGATACGGCGTGGAAGGATTTTTCCTCTCTCAGAGATGTATCTCTTTAATTTGTTTGTATCTTTGTAATCAATGACATTGTCTTTTCCACAGAATACGCAGACTTTTTTTCTTCTACGCATTGGTCTTCTCTTCATTGATGAACCATCAGCTGATTTATTGTAAGCCATTTTTGTTACCTCCTTGAATATTTGTCCTTGTGGACACTACTAATTGAATGGAAGCTCCTCGTCGATTCCGTCCGGAATGTTCATGAAGCCATCCCCAGCAGCCTGGCTTGGTGCAGGTCTGTCTGCCGGTGCAAATCCGCCTGCATTTCCTGATGCGGCTGATTTGGACTCTGCAAACTCTGCGTTCTCAACCACGACGTCAGTGGTGTATACCTTCTGTCCGTCCTTGTTTGTATAGCTGCCGGTCTGGATTCGACCCTCAACAACAAATTTTGTTCCTTTACGGCCAAATCTCTCAAAAAATTCTGCTATCTTTCCAAAAGCTACGCAGTTGATGAAATCCGTTGACTGCTCCTCTGCATTCTTGCTATAGCGTCTGTCTACCGCAAGTGAAAATCTTGCTATTGCAAGTGAGTTATCCCCCTGGGCATAGCGGATTTCTGCGTCTCTGGTTAATCTACCCATAAGTATTACTTTGTTCATAATACAATCTCCTATTTTCTTATACTATGCCTCGTCTTTTCTAACGCATAAGAAACGAAGAACATTGTCCATGATACGAACGTCCTGCTCGATTTCTGCTGGGACTGTTCCCTCAGCATCGAACTGGATGAAGTAATAAAAGGCCTCAGTCATGTGCTGAATCTCGTAAGCTAATCTCTTCTTACCAGCCTCCTCAACTTCTGTAACAGTACCGCCGGCACGTGTGATGTACTCTTTTGCCTTCTCGACTACTGCTGTTCTCGCATCATCCTCGATCTTTGCACTAACGACGAGTGCTAATTCATATTTGTTCATGCGAATGTTACCTCCTTTTGGTCTCTGGCTCATAAATCTGATTATGAGCAAGGAATTTTATATCACGAGTCTAGATAATAACATGAATCGTGGCACTTTTCAAGGGGTTTTTGCAATTTTTCTTTAATTTCTTTTAGGTCGGGACGTGAGGCCGCGGTCATTTTTCTCGACCAGCTTTCTCGGCACCATAACCTGGTGTCCGCAGCCCATACATTTCAGGCGGAAGTCAGCGCCGACACGCATGATTTCCCACTCGCTGCTGCCGCACGGATGCGGTTTTTTCAGTTTTACGATATCTCCTACTGCGTATTTATCCATTCTATATTCCTTCTATATTCCATTTCTACCTATGCTTGCCATTTAATATGCTATAAAAACATCCTCTGTTTACACCTCTATCTGCTCAAATACCGAGCCCAGTCCCTGCTGTATCAGAAGGTCGGCTCTTGCGTCCATCGGTGTGGTGGACTTGTTGATGAGCACAAGCTTGTTTCCGTTGTAATAGTCTATGAGGCCTGCTGCCGGGTATACTGCAAGGGAGGTTCCTCCCACTATGAGCACATCTGCATGACTGATGTAGTAGATTGCATCCTCTAGTGTTTTCTGATTTAAGCCCTCCTCGTACAATACGACATCCGGCTTTACCGGGCCGCCGCACTTCGGGCATTTTGGCACGCCTGTCGAGTGGAGGATTTCCTCTGCACTGACAAACTGCAAGCATCTCTCACAGTAGTTTCTCAGCACGCTGCCGTGCAGCTCCATTACATTTTTGCTGCCGGCCTTCTGGTGCAGTCCGTCTATGTTCTGCGTCACAACACCCTTAAGCTTTCCTGCTTTTTCAAGCTCTGCAAGCTTGTAATGTGTGATGTTTGGCTCTGCATCAAGGCATAGCATCTTGTCACGGTAGAAGCGGTAAAACTCCTGCGGATGCTTCCTGTAAAATGTATGGCTCAGGATGGTCTCGGGCGGGTAGTCATATTTCTGATTATAGAGTCCGTCCACGCTTCTAAAATCAGGTATGCCGCTCTCGGTTGATACACCTGCTCCGCCGAAGAATACGATATTGTCCGAAGCCTTTATCCACTGTAAAAATGTTTCTACACTGCTGTCACTGTTTCCCATATGTGTCCATCCTTTCTTCTTTTAATTTTAATTGCTGCCAATTATTATTTGAGCCATCTTCAGGACAAAACTGCAGCGCACTTGCAAGCTGACTCATAATTTTCTATTCTCAGTATTTCTGAATGGTCAACTTATATTTATAGCTTTCGCACCAGCTTGTCCACGTCTGCATTAAGTCCGAGCACCATCACTGCATCGTCTGCCTTGAACACATAGTCCGGTAACGGAAGCACGCGCTTCTTTCCGGCTTCTTTTACTGTAACGATATTTACATTGTATTTCTGACGCACATCATTTTCCCTGATGCTCTTTCCTACCCAGTCTTCAGGTGGATTTATCTCGTAAATTGAGTAATCGTCATTTAATGCCACATAGTCGAGTACATGGTTGGCGCTGTATTTCTTTGCCACGCGTTCTGCCATGTCGCGGTCAGGATAGATAACCTCATCCGCACCGTTTCGAAGCAGGAACTTGGCATGCACATCCCTGTTTGCCTTGCTGATGACATATTTTCCGCCCATCTCCTTCACGAGACTCGTTATCTCAAGTGAGCTCTGGAAATTGGTGCCGATGCATACAAAAATCAAATCGAAATTGTTGATTCCGAGTGCCTTTACGACCTGTGGGTCGGTACAGTCACCTATCTGAACCTTGGTCACGTCATAGATTAAGTCTCTGACCTTGGCCTCGTCCTTGTCCATCACCATAATGTCATTTCCGTTTTTTATCAAATCCGCACACAGATGGTGTCCGAATTTACCCATTCCAATAATTAAAATTGATTTCATTGCGTTTCTCCTTATCCAATGATAACTTTTTCCTCCGGAAGCTCTATATTGGCTTTTTCCGGTCTATGCACAAACGAAAGCACAAAGGTCATGCTTCCGATTCTTCCACAATACATCATAATTATGATAATTATGCGTCCTGCTGTATTCAAATCCCTTGTGATGCCTGTTGTCATGCCGACTGTACTGATTGCAGAGTATACCTCAAACAACACATCGTCCATCTTCAAATTGGATGTGGCAAGTATGGCAATCACCGCTGTAAGACCAAGCACCAGATTGATGATAAGCACCATTCCGGCCTTTTTGATTACCTCACTGCTTATTTTCCTGCCAAACACATTGCAGCCGTTGCTTCCTCTCAGATATGAGAAAATATAGATTATCATGACCGCCATGGTGGTGGTTTTGATTCCGCCGGCTGTAGAGCCCGGGCTTCCTCCGATGAACATGAGCACTATGGTCAAAAGCTTGCCCGCCGGTGTCAGCGCTCCTGTGTCTACTGTATTGAAGCCTGCCGTTCTCGCCGTGACCGAGCCGAATAACGATGCAAATATGGCACCCGGTGTGTCCATGCCTGCTATGGTATTATTTTTTTCAAAAATATACATAAACAGTGCACCGCCGAAGACGAGTATCAGCGTGGTTGATATTACTATCTTGGCATGCAGCGAGTATCTGCTAAGCTTAAGCTTTTTGGTTCTGACCTCATTCCATACAGTAAAACCGATACCGCCTATGATGATAAGCAGCATGATCGTGATATTTACCAATGGGTCTGCGGCATATTTTGTAAACGATGAGTACTCCTCGTTTATGCCCATCAAATCAAAGCCTGCGTTGCAAAATGCGGATATAGAGTGGAACACCGAGAAATATATGCCTCTTAATATGCCAAAATCCGGTATAAAGCGGATTGCTAAAAGCACTGCTCCTATACCCTCTATAAGGAAGGTTCCGCCTATTATTATCCTGAAAAGCCTTACTATTCCGCCAATCTCGAGTGCATTGATGCTCTCCTGCATCAAATCCCTCTGTCTGAGTCCGATTTTTTTGTGCAGAAGCATGGAAAATGCCACACCGATTGAGATGAAGCCCATGCCGCCTATCTGTATCAGCACGAGAATCACGAGCTGTCCTATGATGCTCCAGTGTGTGAAGGTGTCAAACACAACAAGACCTGTCACGCAGGTTGCGCTTGTTGCCGTAAAAAATGAGTCCAGAAAATTGGTCCACTGCCCGTCTCTTGAAGAAAACGGAAGGCTGAGCATTATAGCCCCCGATAATATTATCAGAAAAAAGCCAACTGCGATGTATCTGAACTCTGTCAGGTTTTTATGTCGTTTTTTTATGTCCTGTTTTATATCGTTCATGTCCAATCCTAACTATGTGCTGCAGAGAGTATTATTGTCAGCCTACAGAAGCTGCTTGTATATGTCCCTCTTGCTGACACCTCTGTCCTTTGCCACGAGCTTCATGGCTTCCTTCCTGTCGATGCCCTGTGACTCATAGTGTGCCATATGCTCTTCAAGTGGCATGGCTTCCCAGCTTTCCTGCTGCTCCTTTGCTATTTCAGCCACATTTCTGCCACAGATTACAAGCACATACTCGCCTCTTGGCTCCTGTGTCCTTGAACGCTCCAAAAGCTCCGAAAATGTGGTCTGAACCTTTTCCTCGTGCTTTTTTGTAAGCTCCCTGCACACGGTAAGCTCTCTGTCCCCAAGCGCATTGTAAAGCTCTGTGACTGTCTTTACAAGATGATGAGGTGCCTCGTAGATAATGATTGTACGAGTCTCGTTTTTTAGCTCCTCAATGACGCGTGCGCGCTCCTTTTTATCCCTCGGCAAAAATGCCTCAAAGGCAAATCGTCTGGTCGGTCTGCCTGACATGGTGAGCGCTGTGATGCACGCTGCCGCCCCCGGAAGCGAGGTGACAGGCACACCCTGTTCGTAGCAGATGCGCACTATATCCTCACCCGGATCGGAAATGCCGGGTGTTCCGGCATCAGTGATGAGAGCTATATTTTTGCCCTCCTTAAGCTTTGCCACAAGCTGGTAGGCTTTATCTATCTTGTTAAACTCATGATAGCTCGTCATGGGTGTCTTTATCTCAAAATGATTGAGCAGCTTTATGGAGTTTCTCGTATCCTCCGCTGCGATGAGGTCTACCTCCTTAAGTGTGCGCAGCACACGGAATGTGATGTCCTCCAGATTTCCTATCGGAGTTGCGCACAGATACAGTGTTCCTGTCATATGATTCTCCTGTTATTTTCCGTTATTCCGGGGCTTATCTCCGTATATCTCATATATCTCATCCGTGTATACATTAGGCTCCTTGTATACAACTAACGGTTTTTCTATGGTGATACGGCTTTTGCCGCCCTTGAGTCCCTCTATAAGCACCATGTTCGGCTCTCTGTCCACGTAAGGATGTACAAGGCGCATGCGCTTTGGCTCGATATGATATTTCATCATCGTGCCAAAAATCTCTGCAAGCCTGAACGGTCTGTGAACCATGTAAAAACGCCCGTTGAATTTGAGCATTTTCGCACTCTCCCTGACTATGTCATCCAGTGTACACCTGACCTCGTGGCGCGCTATAGTCATGGCATCGTCTGCATTTTTGATGCCGTGCTGGCCTATCATATACGGTGGATTTACCGTCACCACCTCCACGGACTCGCGCCCGAAAATCTCCGATGCATTGCACACATCGCCCTCTTCTATGGTCACCTTGTCCTCGAGATGGTTATATTTCACACTTCTTCTTGCGAGGTCTGCGCACTGCGGCTGAAGCTCGAGCCCGCTATAATGCTCTCCGCTATTCTTTGCCTCAAGAAGTATCGGAATCACACCGTTTCCTGTGCACAAATCCACAGCACGCTCGCCGCGCTTTACCTTTGCATAGTCAGATAAAAGCACGGCGTCTATTCCGAAGCAGAACAGCTTTGGATCCTGTATAAGCCTGTAGCCCTTGCGGCACAAATCGTCGAGGCGCTCATTACTGTGTATCAGTGCTTCCATGGTCTTTGTTCCTGTTGTAATCTTTGTTATAGTTTTTGTTCTTGTAATCCTTGTTTCGGTTGTATTTCTGCTTGTTTTGTCTGTTCTTGCCGCCCTTGTACGGCTTTTTATAGCCGTCCTTATTTTCTCTGCCGGCATTTGTGGCATTCGCTTCATTTGCTTCATTTGCTTCACTTGCAGAAGCTTCCGCTGCCTCTATGTCCGCCCTGTACGGACGTCTTTCTCTGTTGTCACGCTTATCACGGCGCTCGCGATATTCATTTTTGTTGTCCCTGTTATCACGGTTGTCGCGGCGTCCACGGTTTCTCTGTGGCTTCTCCTGCGGCTCGTCCTCCATCGTCTCGTCTCCGTTATCCTCGAGATCCTTAAGCTCGCGAAGCTCCTCCTCGGTGAGCTTTACATCCTTTTTCTGGCGTGGCTTTAATCGCAGGTCATCCACAGTATACTCACGAAGCTCCTTCTCCTCACCATTGTCTATAACAACACGCACAAGCTGTCTGAGCACGCTGACCGACTTGACCTCTCCGATGATTCCCTCAGGTGTCTTGACCTTTTCTCCTACCGACGGCATTCTGCTGTTCAGATACTCATATGTATCCTGCTCATACTTGAGACAGCACATGAGCCTTCCGCACACTCCGGATATCTTGGTCGGATTGAGGGAGAGATTCTGCTCCTTTGCCATCTTGATGGAAACCGGCACAAAATCTGCCATATAGGAATGACAGCAGAGCGGTCTGCCGCAGATTCCGATGCCGCCCATCATCTTGGTCTCATCCCTGACACCAATCTGACGCAGCTCGATTCTCGTGCGGAATACCGCTGCCAGGTCCTTTACCAGCTCACGGAAGTCAATTCTGCCGTCCGCTGTAAAGTAAAACAGCAGCTTGTTTCCGTCAAAGGTATACTCTGCATCCACCAGCTTCATCTCAAGGCCGTGCTTGATGATTTTCTCCTTGCAGATGGCAAATGCCTCTTTTTCCTTTTCCTTATTTCTCTCAACCGTTTTCTCATCCTCGTCGGTTGCCACTCTGATGACAGGCTTAAGCGGTGAAACCACCTTATCATCCTCCACCTCCTTCGGTGGAATGAGGACAGTTCCCATCTCTATGCCTCTTGCTGTCTCCACGATAACATGCATTGCCATGTCGAGGTCGAAATCAGCCGGGTCAAAATAATATATTTTGCCTGCTGTCCTGAATCTTATACCAACTATTTTTGTCATGTGATTAGTTCTCCTTTATGGTCATAAGCAGCAGCTCAATTACGAGGTCAAAATTGACGTTTGCGTTAATTCGTATCTTCGCCTTCTCAAGCGCCTCAAGTATTGCCTCGATTCCCTGATAGGAATGCTTTGCTGCCTGTTTCTTTATATCATAGACCTCATCCTTGAATATGAGTCCGTTAACATCGTTTGTTGCCTTCATATACAGCACATCTCTGTACCACACCATAATCAGGTCAAAATAATCCTGCACCTTAAGCTTGTACTCAGCTATCTGCTTTACTGCTGCGCCCAGCTCGTAGAGATCTATGTCATCGAGACGCTTTATGAGCGACAGTGCCGACTCCTTTAGCTCGTTGAACTCGTCTGATGAGGCGAGCTTAACAGCCTTTCCAACGATGCCCTGTGCAAATGCTGCACTGATGTCTGCCTGATAATCCGGAATATGCTTTTCGTTCATCAGATATGCCTTTATCACCTCGTCCTTTACCGACTTCATATTGAGCGTGATGCAGCGCGACCTGATGGTCTGCAGAAATCTGTCTGCATTGGTGGTAAGAAGCATGATGACCGCATATGCCGGCGGCTCCTCGATTGTCTTTAAAAGCGCGTTCTGCGCCTGCTGGTTCATTTTTTCAGCCTCATCAACAATGTAAATCTTGTATTTGCTGCTGTACGGCTTTATCACTATATCATTGTTGAGCTGTGTCCTGATGTCGTCAACCGATATGTTGTTGGGCTTTTCATGACTGACGTATATGATATCTGGATGATTGTGGTCGTCTGCCTGACGGCACGATTTGCACTCTCCACAACCGTCTGTGCCCTTACTCTCACACTGCAGCGCCCTGGCAAATGCCTCGGCTATCATCATTTTGCCGGACAACTGTGGTCCGTTTATTATATATGCATGTGAGACCTTTCCCATTGATATGGCATTTTGCAGATGCTCTATTATCTGCTCATTTCCTACTATATCCTTAAATCCTGCCATAGCTGCTGCCTCCGTTTTAGTCTTTAAATGAACTGTTATAGCTTTTATCTCCTACGTGAGTATATCAAGCAACAGTCCACGTATCTCTCCTATTCTTGCAAGTATGGACAGATGATCCTTCTCATCCTCCACCAGCTCTGATGCCAGCTCGTCCAGATTGCTGTCTATCAGTCTTATTATACCATAAACTCTGTGCCTTCCTCTCCTGTCGAGGAAATTTTCTCTGGAAAATTTATGGGATCTGTAGACCACCTCATTCAAAAAATCCTTTATGAGCCCGCGATATCTCTTCATATCCCTGATGTCCATATGCTCGGCTATTCTATTGCCCTGTGCTGTGATATCCTGCATCAGTGCATCTACCTTTGCCTGGAGATCAGCGTCTGTTATGGCGCTGGCCAGTGTGAATTTGAACGAGCCGTCTCCGGCCTGTGTTTTTTGTGCATCAGGGACCTGCGTCACCTGATTTACTTCATTTACTCTGACTGCCATGAGGCTGCCTCCTTATTCGTTGCCTGCCACGCTGCAATTATGAGCGCTGCAATTAAGAGTTCTGTCGTATGTATGCTGAAATCTCGGCAAGCACCGTGTCCATATCATCATTTATGAAGCGTCGTGTAATACCCGCCTCATGCAGCTTCTCCTCGGAAAAATCTGCCGCGTCTGCCAGAAAGCGGCGGCACATCTCCTCATATTTAGGCACCTGCTGCCCCTTTTCCCGGTGAATGGCGCGTATCAGACGGTCGCCGTCCTCCACCTCCACATAGATTGGCAGCACCTTGTCACTTCCAAAATAATCGCGTATCTTTGTGTAGGACTCGAGTGTTCCGACCGTCAGATAGCTTTTGCAGCGAAGGTCTATATCATCATCGTTTACCGTGAAATACTTCCACACACCGTACACCGTATTGTACTCGCGAAGCTCTATGATGCGCCCCTGTGCACTGAGCCTTTTTACATCCTCTTCATTGCAGAAATGATAGTCCTTATCCTGTGTCTCTCCGTCCCTTATCGGGCGAGTGGTATACGGGATAATCCTGCTAAGCATGAGGGAATCATCCTGCAGTATTTTGTTGTATATAGTGTCCTTACCTGATGCGCTTTTTCCCATCACGCAGAAAATCTTACCCATCTGTAAACCTCTTATATTGTAATTAGTATAAATATGATTGTTTGCTATGTCAAACTGTTGCTTGTAATGCTGCGTGACTATTCGTTACAGTTCACTCATAACAGTGTGACCCGCAACGATTACAGCCCATTTAGCACGCCTCTACCGGGCAGATTATCACCTGCTTACAGCACCGCAACAAACTTCCACATATGAGCATCCGGATCAAAGTACAGACCATCCACTTCAAGAGCTGAATTTACAGCCTTTATGACATCATCTATGAGCTTGTCGTTCATTATCTCTCCCGGCACCACAAGCGGTATCCCCGGCGGATATATATTTATAAAGGCGCCGCTCACCTTTCCGCTTGCCTTAAAGGCATAGACCGCCTGATGGTCTGCATCATATGCATCATACATTTCCATTACAGCAGGCAGCTTTTGATATATATCTGTGTCCATTTTGACCGGCAGGTAAAATTGATGTACTATGCCCTCTTTCTTTAATATATCATAAAACTCTTCAAAATCAGACTTATATTTTTCGAGCCGGCTGTCTATTTCAAGTAAAGCATCCGCAAGTCTGTCAAAGCCCTCATCCGTATCCATGACAGATGCCAGAGCCAGTACATAATTGCCTGCCGCCATCTCAAGCTGCAGCTCATATTTTTTAAGCAGAAGCTCAAGCAGCGTATGTCCGTTCATAGCCTCTTTTGTAAATATAATAATCTTTGACTCGTCAAAATCATATGCCTCGTCAGCAGAAAAATCACTTTTTCTGACCACGCTCAGATGCGAAAGTCCGCTGACCTTCTGATAAAATCTGTCAAGCCTGCTCCTAAGCTGTGCAAAGGCTGTCTCTTTGTTATCGCGCACATAGTGTATGCAGCGCTCTATGCCTGTCATAAGCACATATGACGGTGAGCTTGTCTCATAAATGCCGAGAAATTTCTCCACTGCAGCTTCTCGCATCCCACCCAGCAGCAAAAGCGCCGTCTGTGTAAATGCCGGAAGCGTCTTGTGCAGGCTCACTATGACCGCATCTGCCCCGAGCGCTATAGCATTTTGAGGAAAGCCTCCCCAAAAGCCAAAGTGTGCGCCATGTGCCTCGTCAACTATGAGCAAAGCGCCATGTGAATGTGCCACAGAGGCGATTGCCGCCACATCTGAAACCACACCATCGTATGTAGGTGAGGTTATCACGACCGCCTTTATATCGGGATTTTCATTAAAAGCCTCCCTTATCTGTGCCTCGGTTATCTGCCCCTGCAGCCCTGTCCTTGTAATTTCAGGATATGTAAACACCGGGTGAAGCTGTCTTAAGTAAAGTGCATGATACACTGCCTTGTGACAATTCCTCGCTACAAGCACCTTGTCTCCCCTTTTTGTGGCCGCAGAGATTGCCGCCAGTATGCCGCAGGTGCTTCCGTTTATGAGAAAATATGCACGCTTTGCACCGTAAAGTGCCGCTGCCTCAGCCTGTGCATCCTTTATAATGCCATCAGCGTGGTGCAGATTGTCAAAATTATCTATCTCTGTAATATCAATAGCATACGGGTCCAGCCCTGCACCTATATCACTGCCGCGGCGCTTATGCCCCGGCATGTGGAATGGATAAATATTTGATTGTGAATTATTTATCAGTTCTTTTTCCATATAAATTCCTATATATTCTTTTTGTAACTAGGATGTTTAGCCCAGAAATCTTCCAAGCTCCGGCATCCAGTCGTCATAAAATATTTCATCATTGCAGAACGCGCTCCAGACCGGCGTAAGGAAATCGAGTATCAAATCAAGCGTCTCCTCCCAGCCGGCATTCACATATTCTTTCTGATGTCCTGTCAGCCTCTTACAATACTGCTCCCAGCGCTTTTTCATATACGCATAGCTGCGATAGCCATACACCTGCTCAAGCCTGTGCATGCTCACTGCTTTCGGCTTTTTTTCCGCCTTTGCCTTAAAAATATCAATTATCTGCCTTCCACTGACAGAATACCTCTTAAGTATCTCATATGCAACTCCAAACGATTTCATGTCACTAACCAGCTCAAGTCTGTCCATTATCTCAAACAGCTGTTCTCCGAGCCTGGACTCAGGGGAAAAAATGCAGATATCGGCATCTCCGTAGAAGCTGTTCATAAAAACAATATTTTTAGTCGTGGGAACTCCTGCATCCGCTTCATTTAACCGCTCCAGCCTCACTGCAAACGGCACTTCCTCACCATCACACATAGCGCTTAGATTCCACGTGTGTATAAGCGGCTGTATATCACTGCTGCCCGGTGCATTACCTGATAGCGCTGCTGCCTGCTTAGATGCTGCTGCATCCGTCCATACCACATCACTGTGGCTGTTAAGCCCTGCGTTGCCTATGATGATATTGCGCAGTACATCAAACGGTGTACCGTTGTCCTCTGCCCTGCCGCTTGAGCTGCCATACACATAATAAAATGCGAGCTTTTCTCCTGTTGCAAAATACGGCTTTTGAAGCCACAGCACCTTTCCCAGACCGGCATTATTTATGCGCCAGAGAAAATCCTGTCTCACGTACTGCCATAACACATCGCTGTACGGTATTTTTTTCTCATTGCTTATATGTCTTAAATCTACCCTCACTACAACCATACTCCTATGAAGCTTTGCACCTTCTTCACTACACGCCTCGCCCTTGCGTAATCCATGAGCACGGAAATATCCTTATCAGGATCAGCTATGTACGACTGTATGGCTGCCTTGAAATCATTGCGGTCCATCCTCGTCTCATACTTTAAGCAATCGCATATCACACGCTCCTTATCATAAATGCCAAAGGTATTACCGCCAAGCTCAATGGTTGAGGCACCAAGCATAAGCGCATCCGGCTCCGTATAAAACGGGATAACTCTCGGATAGTCCATCTTAAAGCGTGATTTTGATGTATTTTTGTCCACAGCAATCGTCCATCCGTAAGGCTTTTCCTTTATATAGCCATAGGCATATAGTGCACTTTCCATGCAAAGCATTGCATCCGGAAAGAGCGCTGCGACGAGCGCGTCCTCAGAAAAGCCCTTCACACGGTCTGTGTAATAGCCGTTTCTGATGCGGACAAGCTTTTTCTCCCTGACAAGCGCATCAATACGTCTGTAGTCTATACCAAGCCTTGTAAGCTCTTCTTTTTTCACTATTCCGTTGTGCTTTTCCATGGCTTCAGCTATGATAGCCTGTACCTGTTGTATATTCATTACCGCTTCTCCATCCCTTGTGTCACATTATTCTATATTTTCACACCATGCTTATCCGCCAAAAGACTCTTGGCATCGCGTATACCAAGCTGGTACAGGCTCTCAAGCTTCTCTGGATCCTTTTCCACCTTGCTTATTTTAATGTGCTCCGACGGCCTTAGCACCTCGGCAATGCCCTGCTTTTCAAGCTCCTTAAGATGCTCAAGCTGGGAATTGTACATGATATGCCTGTTTGAAAATGCCTCATAAAACCTCGGAAAACGCTTTTTGTATACAGATGTAAAGAGCCTTGGCATAGGCTTTTTTACATAGTCGGCAGGCTTTGTCAGCACGACAACCACTCTGTCATAGCCCATATCAAGCATATGCTCATATGGGATGCTGTCCGTCACCGCACCATCCAGATACCACTCATGCCCCAGCTTCACCGGCTTTGACACTACAGGCATGGAGCCAGATGCCCTGAGCACATCCATCTGTTCAAAGACGCTCTTTATCTGCACATATTCAGGCTTACCAGTCCTGATATTCGTCACAACCGCATAAAAAGGAATATCCGACTTCTTGTATTCCTCATCATCAAACGGGTCAAGCTCTCTTGGTACTGTATCGTAGGCATATTTCGTGCTCACTATGTTTTTCTCACGAAGCAGTGGCCTTATACCCATATAATTTTTGTCACTGTTAAACCTTTTATTATATCGTATAACCCTGCCGCGCTGCTTTGACAGCAGATTCACACCAAAAAGTGCCCCTGCCGAAACCCCGATAACAGCATCAAAGCTAATATCATGGTCCATAAAACAATCGAGTACTCCGGCTGTGTACATGCCTCTCATGGCTCCGCCTTCAAGCACGAGGGCGCATCTTTCATCACTCATTTCTGCCTCCATCTATAATGTCATAAAAAAATACTAATATTTGTGTCGTCCGCTGAACTTCAGATTGTCTCTCCTTCTGCGCCGTTTTCTCTCAAGCTTGTGCTCCCTGAAGCGCTCACGCTGCTTCTTCTTCATGCTCCATCTGTGTTTCAGCACGTAGATATTGTCTGACACTCTTCTAAGCATGAAAATGCTCAAAATAACCACTGCGATAAATATAAGCACCCAGAGGAAATATACCAGCTTTATCCTTATTATATCACTGTCCCTGTTCTGTCTGCTGTCCTCATCAAAATACGACAGATCTACCTTTGCTCCGGATTTCAGCAGATCCACACAGCCTACCACATGATCCCCGTACTTGTATCCGACAGTAGCAAGAGCATCCGCGTTGTCAGACTTCATGTCTGTTGCTTCCCTTTTAACACTTGAAAAATCTGCATTGTTTGGCAAAACAACATAATTTTCCGATACCTTTGCATACATGCCGTGCTCATTCATCACACCCAGATCCGGTGTGTCATCAGCTGCTGCGCTGTTTTCATTTTCAGCTATGCTAAGTGCCTTGAAGTTGCTGAAATAGTAATTGAGCAGTGTGTTTGTGTCTGCGTACTGGTCAGGTGACTGTGCATTCATAATGACCGCGCACAGTGTCAATCCATCCCTCTCCGCATACGTGACAAGCGTGCTGTTGGCCACTGAAGTGTAGCCGGTCTTGCCGCCTGTGCAATCCTGATTCACAAACTGTGAATACGACTTAAAGGGATGTAGCATCGCATGATGATTGTACAGCGGAGTATCTTCGGTGTGCTTGTTTGTAGGTGGTATGAAATAGGTCTTTGTGCCTGTAATCTTTCGAAACTCATCATTCTTATATGCCGCACATGAGATAAGCCCCATATCGTATGCGCTTGTCCAGTGATTCTCATCCGGCAGACCATTTGCATTGTTGAAATGTGTATCTGTACAGCCTAATTTTTTGGCTTCCTTGTTCATCAGATCAATAAATGTGCTGTAGTCTCCTCCGAGCTTTTTGCCTGTATGCTCTGCTGCGGCATATGCACACTCGTTTGCCGACTCAAGCATGACTCCATAGAGTGTCTGCTCCATTGTCATCTCCTCGCCCACATCCCTCTTGATGCTCGATGAGCCGTCGCTGCTCTCCTTCACCGCCTCTTTTGAGAATGTGACCTTCTCATCCATCTTGCAGTTGAGGATAGCCAGATATGTGGTGAGAATCTTTGTGATGCTCGCAGGATAGTGCTTTTCGTGTGAATTTTTCTCATAGAGCACCGTACCTGTATTTACCTCCATCACCACTGCGCACGGTGAATTTATCTGCGGTCCCTCCGGCCAGTATGTGTCATCACCATCTGCAAATGCCACAAGCGGTCTCGTACAAAGAGTCGTAACCATAGCAAACACTGCCATTATTAGTATTCCTGATTTTTTTAAAATTATATTTTTATGCTTCATATCTGTTCCTGTTGATTCTAAAATTGGGGAATTGTTCAGTACCATAATCTAAAATATACTATGATATGAGGGTCAAAAGGTATTTTGCCACTCATTTATGATTATAATGTATGAAAAACATGTTATCAAGGGCATGTGCAACGTATTTTGCCATTTTATTTTGACACCCGCACAATTGTAGGGTATTATCTATATAAAATTTTACGTTTTATAAGGAGATTCACATGAGACTTAGAAATATCCCGGGCGCTGGTGAAGTCATCGACAATAGCCCTTATTGCATAAAGGAGCCTGTAGAATTAAAAGGAAAATGGCATGATTTTTTAGGAAACGAAAATCCGATTCATATAGAGGTTGGTATGGGAAAGGGCAGATTTCTGATGGATCTGGCAAGGCTTCATCCCGAGATTAACTATGTAGGCATCGAGCGCTACACCAGTGTACTGCTTCGTGCCGTACAAAAGATGCAGGAGGACGAGCTGCCAAACGTGCACTTCCTGTGCATTGATGCCGCAACTCTTCCGGATATTTTTGACAGTAATGAGGTTGACCGCATTTACCTGAACTTTTCCGATCCATGGCCGAAGGACAGGCATGCAAGAAGACGACTCACATCAAGCGAATTTCTGGCCAGATATGATTTGTTTCTCGCACCTGACGGTCGCATAGAGTTCAAGACTGACAATCAGGATCTCTTCACCTTCTCTCTGGAAGAGATTGAAGGCTCCGATAAATGGCATCTCGACGCCAGTACACGCGACCTGCATCATGATGCTGTGATGAACGAGGGCAACATCATGACAGAATACGAGGAGAAATTCTCTGCTGCCGGAAACCCTATCTGCAAGCTTATTGCTTCAAGATAATGCGACATATCTGTCGTTAATCGCATGATTTATATAGTCAAACATGACCCAGCTTTTATGACATTCTTCAGATTTTTCTGAAGAACTGTCATATTCGTCTCTGGCATCATTGAAATATCTCTGCGCTTCCTCATCTCTTCCCATCTTGCTATAGCTTGAACCTATATTGCTGTAAACCATAGCCTTAAGATCTCTCGAGCGGATAAGCTCCGCCGTGGCAAGACTCTCCAGATAACATTCAAAGGCATTTGCCTCATCATTTTCCAGCTCATAGACCAATCCCAGAATATTGAGATACTCTGCATATTTTTCCACGTGGCCTGTGCTCTTTAAGCGCACAAGTGCTTTCTTTATACGCTCAACCGCACGGTCATAATCCTTATTCACCACATAATCTACTGCGATTATCATTTCGTTGTCTGCTATATTGTCTGTTGAATATTTGTCTGCTGTGTTCATCATATTTTACTCCGACCAAAACATCTTCCCGAATGTTACTTTTGTCCTATTCAACAGTATAAACTCTTTATTTCAAAATTTCAATATTAATTTCACTTTTTATGGTACTATTAGACCACCTAAAAATTATGCAATAAAAAAGCACCAACCCTATGGCTCATACGTCCATAAAACCGGTACCTTTGAGTGCGCCTCCAGGGGCTCGAACCCTGCACACCCTGATTAAGAGTCAGGTGCTCTACCAAATGAGCTAGAGGCGCGTTTTTTAATTTTGTTTGCGTTTTCCTTAACGCGAAATTTATTATATAGTATAGTTTATAGAAATGCAACACTTTTTTTTAATTTTTTTAAATTTTTTTTAGATTTTTTGTAAAACAGTTGATTTTACACCGTTTTAAGCTATATTATTTTCTATATAAAGAGACTTTTTGTACCCGTTTTCCATTAAAGGTCTCTCAGAAAGGATTTACAGATAATGAAGGTTGAAGAAAGATTATTAAAATATGTGGGCTATCACACCACATCAGATGAAGACAGTGATAATATACCAAGCAGCGACAGGGAATTTGCCCTCGCAAGGGAGCTTGAGTCCGAGCTTAAGGAGCTTGGCTTATCTAAGGTTGTGCTTACTGACCACTGCTACGTGTATGGTCTGCTGCCTGCCACTGCCGGCATGGAGCATAAAAAGGCAGTTGGATTTATTGCACATATGGATACCGCACCTGATTTTTCCGGGGAAAATGTCAAGCCACAGCTTCTGCGCCACTATGACGGAAGCGATGTGCTGCTTAGAGGCTCCGGCGATTATCTGCGTGTAAGCGATTTTCCTGAGCTTAAAGACCTCGCCGGACGCACTCTCATCACCACAGACGGCACTACCTTGCTTGGTGCCGATGATAAGGCCGGTGTGGCTGAAATTATGACTGCCTTAGAGCAGATTATTGCAGAGGGCACACCTCACGGCGATATCTGGGTTGGATTTACCCCGGACGAGGAGGTCGGAAAAGGTGCGGATTTGTTTGATCTGGACTATTTTGAGGCCGATTTTGCCTACACCGTGGATGGTGATTACGAGGGCGAGGTGGCCTATGAGAACTTTAATGCCGCAAGCGCCGAGTTTACCATAAAGGGAGTCAATGTGCATCCGGGCGAGGCAAAGGATATCATGGTCAATGCGGCTCTTGTCGGCTGTGAAATTGCCGCAGCACTGCCTGCAAACGAGACTCCTGCCACCACCGAGGGCAGAGAGGGCTTTTACCATCTGTGCGACATGAGCGGTGATGTGGCTTCGGCTCATCTGTCATACATCGTGCGCGACCACGACAAGGCTCTTTTTGCCAAAAAGCTTGATACGCTCCGCTCTCTTGAGATAGAGATGAACAAAAAATATGGTGAGGGCACTGTTTCTCTCACTATCACTCACTCTTACGAGAATATGCTTTCAATCATAAAGGACAATATGTACATTATCGACCTGGCAAAGGCCGCTATAGAGGAAAACGGTCTAAAACCGCTCTCACGCCCGGTCCGCGGCGGTACAGACGGTGCACGTTTATCCTTCATGGGACTTCCTTGTCCAAACCTCGGTACCGGCGGCTACGGCTTCCATGGTCCATTTGAGCACATATCAGTGGAGGGCATGGAGACTGCGGTTAATATAATCAAATCAATCATGAAGCATGTGCTGATGCTGGCTGACGCGTGATTTCGTGACCAGCAACGATTACAGCCCATTTAAAATGCCTCTACGAGGCAGGGGCTGTAATCACTCAATAATTAGCACTATGGCGCATAGCTTGACAGCGTAGTATCAAGCTTGCGTCTGAACAATAACACCCGGCGCGCTTTAGTGTAAACAATAGTTGATTTGTATATTGACTTATCTGATAATTTTGCTATAATGATGACAACCAATTGTTTTTCGTTTATTTTCGAACGAATAGTTACAACGTTTTTTTGAAACTGACAGATGTTTCAGAAGGGAGACCATATGGTAGTACTTGCAGCACTTATCATCTTTGCAGTTGTTGGTGGAATATTTGTAAATTATCTTCGCAGAAATCAAAATGATATCGGCGGTGGAATGGGAAAGGATTACATGAAAGAGCATTGGGGAATCGATGACGACAAGTAATCAAAAATACCGGGCAACACATTTTGTGTCCCGGTATTTTTTTATACAGCCATCGTAACTATTCATAACCACTGAGAACAAGAAAAGCTGATGCGTAATCAGAAAGGCCTGACGTTGCTAACGTGAATTTGCAGGCTCCATGTTCACAGAGCGCCCCTTTATCTTCGCATTCTTCATGGCATTGAGCACTTCCTTGCCATACTCAGCCGGCACCTCAACAAATGTATACTTATCGTACATGTCGATTGCACCGACAAGCCTGCCGGGCATGCCTGACTCGCCTGCAATGGCGCCTAAGATATCGCCCGGCTTTATCTTATCCTTCTTTCCGACGTTGATAAACAGGCGGACCATGCCATCCTCAGCTCCTGTATTGTGGAAATCATAATCGTCCTTTGATTCAGTTGTGGATATCTCAGATGCGCCCATAGCCTGGTATAAAAATGCCGCTGCAATATCCATTGCTGTGTAATCCGACTCATTTATCTGATTCTCTATAATATCAATGACACTTGTGAGATTTTCCTCATCTATAATGGTAGAAATCTGGTCCATGATCTTTTCTGCCCTGATTTTGGCAACATCATCCGATGAAGGGATTGGCTGTGCATAGATTTTTGTCTTGCAGTAGCGCTGGATATCCTTGAGCTTATATACCTCCTTGCCCTTTACAAAGGAGAATGCCTTTCCACAGCGGCCGGCTCTTCCTGTACGACCGATTCTATGTACATAATACTCGTCATCCTGAGGCAGATCATAGTTGAAAACAGCCTCCACATCATCCACATCAATTCCGCGCGCCGCAACATCTGTGGCAATAAGAATATCTGTCTTTCCGTTTCTGAAGTTCTTCATGACACGATCCCTCTGCACCTGCTTCATATCGCCATGCAGTCCCTCTGCACTGTAGCCGCGTCCGCAAAGCTCATATGCCAGCTCGTCAACCATCTTCTTGGTGTTGCAGAATACAAGTGAGAGCTTTGGATTATAGTAATCCAACAGTCTCGTGAGCACATCTATCTTGTCCTTGCGCTTCACATCATAGTAATACTGGTCGATATTTGCGACTGTCAGCTCTTTTTTCACAATCTTGATGTTGATAGCATCATGCTGATATTTTCTTGTGATTTCCAAAATAGGCTTTGGCATAGTTGCCGAGAAAAGCACTGTCTGATGCTCCTGTGGCAGGTATTCAAGTACGGTCTCTATGTCCTCCCTGAAGCCCATGTTGAGCATCTCATCTGCCTCGTCGAGCACGATTGTCTTTACATGGTCAGGCCTGATTGTCTTTCTCCTGAGATGATCCATCAGACGGCCCGGGGTTCCGATGATAATCTGCACACCGCCCTTAAGTGCCTTAATCTGGCGGCTGATATCCTGCCCTCCGTATACCGGAAGCACCTTCACTCCATGCATATATTTTGCAAGCTTCCTGATTTCATCTGCCACCTGAATGGCAAGCTCCCTGGTAGGAGAGAGGATGATAACCTGTGTCTTGTGGCTTGATGCATCGACACTCTCAAGCACCGGAATACCAAAGGCTGCTGTCTTTCCGGTTCCGGTCTGTGCCTGACCGATTACATCCCTGCCCGAAAGCACTGCCGGTATTCCCTGAGCCTGTATTGGAGTCGCCTCCTCAAAGCCCATGTCCTTGATGCCTCGCAAAATTTTAGGGTTTAGTTCTAATTCATCAAATCTGATTGTTTCCATATATTCTTTTATATTTCCTTTCAAAAATAAAGTGTGCATATTTTTATAACATGCACACTTTAACATATTTGTGAGATAATTACAAAATATTATTTCTTCATTTTTTTACAAAATATGCGGTACCGCATATTTCTTTACTTAATAGTTACCAAAATACTACATACTGCTAAATAAAGCTGCTATCTCATCCGGTGTAAGATTACGATTTGTATTATTCAAATCTACAACCGGAGGCTTGGCAGGCTCCGGTTCACTTGCAGGCTCCGGCTCAGATGCCTGAGGTGCCTCTGTGACCGGTTCCGTAATCGTTTCCTCTGCCGGCTTTGATTCAGGTTCAGCCTCACCTGCATTTGCACTTGCAAAAAGAGCGGCTATCTCATCTGCACTCAGCTGGCGGTTTGGGTCACTGTTTGTCGTATCTGCAACAGCTTCCTCTGCTGCCGGCTCTGATTCAGCTTCACCGGTACCTCCGTTTGCACTTGCAAAAAGGGCTGCTATCTCATCTGCACTCAGCTGACGGTTCGGGTCACTGCTGCCGGAATCTACCTGCGCTTCCTCTGCTACAGGCTCTGTAACTGCTTCTTCTGCCGCAGGGCTTGGCTCTACTACAGGCTCCGGTTCAGGTGCCTCTATGACCGGCTCCGGCTCGATTACCGCAACAGGCTCAGGTTCAGGCTCAGCTGTCGCAGCTTCCTCTACGACCGGTTCAGGTATGGCCTCCATGACCGGTTCGGGTATCGGCTCCATGACCGGTGCTGCTTGTGGTGCGTCAGTCGGTTGCTTTGGCACCTCAACATTTGCCGTAAACTGAATAGGATTTGCTGTGATTGCCTGGCTCAGACGGATTTCCATATCCTTTATGCTGTCAGATAGAGCCTGCTGTTTTTCCATAATATCCTTGAGGTTCTCATAAATCACATTTTTCTGGCTCTCAATAATAAAATCATTGCTCTCCTTGAGCCTGTTCTCAAGCTGCTCAAATGTCTCCACAAGCTGTTCATTAGAGCTCATAATCGCATCAGCATTTTCCTTATTCCTGTTGATGACAACCTTTGCGATTGCCTTCTGCGCATTGATAATATCCTCAGTCGGAATCCTTGACTCCTTCTGCAGCATCTCAATCTTTTCCTCTATCTCATCAAAGTACTTCCTGAGCATGAGATAAGATGCCTTTTCAGACTTGAAAATACTGTCATACTGTTCCTCTCTCCTGTCCTCCTTTAGCGCATTCAGTGAGAAAAATCCACTTATTACTCCCCACAAGCAAATCATAAAGATAACTGTGATTGCTGCAATGAGCATGTATTCCTTTGGATAATTAATTATCGCATAAAAATCCGCCAAAAGAACCAGCGTGGAAATAAGAATTAGAAATATAACCTGTATTTTTGCCTTTTTTTGCTTTTTATCCTGCATATGATTCCCCTTCCCGGGGCCTGACGCTATCCGCAACAGCCGTACCTCATGATGGCTGTGGATTATACAAGTCCCAGTACATTTATCCTAATATATCTATTATAGCGTTTATTGGCTGTAATGTCGATTGTTTTTAATGATTTTTCAGACATCACACAGCTTAATGTATTACGAGGCAGCACGCCCATATAAATAAAGTGCTTTGCATAGATTTCGAAGCTGTATATCATCCCCCTGTACAGCCCTTCGGATATAAGAATACGGACTCACAACTCCATAACTGCTTACGCCACTATTTGAGAATGTAATTGTATAATCAGTTGACAGAAGCTTCGGCAAAATTGACTTTATTCTGATGCAAAACAGCTTTCCATCAAGCTCAGCTGAAAATTCGCTGCTGTCAAGTCTGCCGGTTTTCTCATTCGTAACATCTATATTATATTTCTGCAGTATTTCATCGAGTGCAAGTGAGTTTTTATTAATGAAATACAGCTTAATGTCAGTTCCGTTTCTGCATACAAGCGATGAGCCTATATACTCCAAATCGCCATTACTCATTGATGCAGTATTTCCATCCACTGTCATTTTTAGGATTTCCTCAGTCGTTAAATCCCCCACTACATCATCTGTCAGCTCCTTATTCGCCAGATCAGATGTATCCACATTGAAATATAACTGTGCATATGCTCCATAATCCAAAAGAGCCTTTGCTATATTTTTTGAAACAGAATCAGAATCTGTTTTGATTAAATCATTCAGATAATCTGCCGGCGCGAAGGCAAAACCATTGCTTTTCGTTCCATCACTCTTTATGACACTGATTTCAACCTTTTCCGTAAGCTTCGCAGGAACAGCCTCGTATGTGATTTTCTTTACCTGAGTATGATTATACTCTGTTGTCTCAAACGCTGACAAAGGCTCCTCTGCGAAAGTACCATCCGGATATGCAAACCTAACCATTGCCCCTGCATCATCCATAATATCTGCCGAAAAAGCAGCATATAGATTTGCACGTACCAGCGCTGTCAAATCTACAGAATAGCCCTTTGCCGTAAGCTCATTTTCCGGCTCTGCATGCCTGGTTTCATCTGACGTAAAAGCTTTAATACAGAAATTGCCATATAGATATACTGTGTATCCGCCACTGCTATAATACAAGCTCTTTCCGTTTCCCCGGCTCACCTGTCTGTCCCAGAGGAGAGTGTCACCGGTTGCTATCTTTGTTGCCTGCTCATAATCCAGGGCGCTCTTATCAACCGATACCACTACAGCAAAGGTACTTCCCGGCTTAAGCTCCACCGGTTCTGCCAGCTCCACACTGTATATGCCCGCAAAGGCTGTATTGCCTGTCGTTGTAGCCTGAGTCTGTTTCTCTCCGCTTAATGGATCAGACGGATTCGTAAGATCTGTATACACATCTATTGTATAGCCTACATCCGCTATTCTGGTAAATGACAGCGATACCTCTCTTAGCTTTTCATACTCTCCATCAGCCTTCTTTGGTACCGTAAATACGTTTGCCAGCCTGTTGGTAAGCTTAGTATTGTATACCTCAATCCCACCATCCAGCTGATAGTTGTGGTCTAATCCGTCATCATCTGAGAAATCAAATACCCACGCTGTATCTAACAGTGATTCATTATCATACGACATCCAGAAATAATCACAATATGTTCCCCAGCTGTTTCGCACAAGCCAGGCTCCATCATTTTCCGGTCTCAATGACTCGGGGAAATTCTCTTTTGAAAAATTATCATCCCATCCAACAAGTATCACTGCATGTCCTAAACCTCTTCTTGCAGTATCATAGTAGGTATAATGCCCTGCACTGTCAAATGAATAAAACCTCATGGCACTGTCATTGTGATAATACATCACACCGGCAGCCCCATGCTCCATAATATTAGCCTTCACCTCGTCAGCATTTTCATGGATATTTATCTCATAAGCATTTTTCAGATGAGCCTTGCTGTAAGAGTATGCATATTTATCATCTAGGCCACTATCCAGTGTACTGTCAGCCTGAGAATATGGCACAACAGCCTCATCAACCGGACCTATCCACTGTGCCAGACGCCTTGAGCTGTATTCAAAATTGCCACCTCGTTGCAGGTATGAGAGTCCATTCTCATTATAGTATTTAGCCACATCCCCTGCAGTACCGCCCAGCGGATCTGTCACAAAATTGTATGCAAAATACGCAAGCTGAAGCTCACTAAAGTCGACATTCTTATCCACGGTTCCATCATTTATCAGGTCATACTCTGCAAGCCCCATACTGGCAAATGACCAACAGGTACCATATGGATTCTGGTCTCGAGTCTGTGGATACATGGTATCAAACACCGAAGCATCATCCGGAAAAGCCAAAGGCAGCTCTGCAAAGGTTGAAATTCCCGAGTCATATACAGGAGTATTGCTGTCCAGCTCACTCTCTATATATCCTCCCTGATATGACTGCAACAGATTTTGGGTCTGTGTCATCTCAGTTCTTCTTCCGTCCTCATTTATTACAGACTCCGTTGCTGCCACCGGTGTGGTTGATATAAGCAGTGCCGCCACCATAGCTGAACCGGTTATTCTTGTCAAATGTTTATTAAATACCATTTACCTTACTCGCCATCTCAGAATACATATACAACACATTCATCAGATTCTTTAATTCCTTTGATGAGTCTTTACTGTTTGCAACACTGTATGCATAGCTTAACGGGCCATAATCAAGCTCTATGATTTGTGAGCTGTCCATACCTGTAACCCTGCATACATAGTTCTTATTCAGGCTGCATGCCATTATTCCGCTTATATCTACACAGTACACTCCGCCATCTGAAGCTTTTTTAGGTGTCAGACTGACCTCATAACCATCTGCGTCAATATAGCTGAACTTATAATTATTAATATCACTGCCATTATCTAAAATAAAATAATGTCTTACCGTCATCTCAGACTTACATATCAGGGAGCTTCCGTAATATGACAGTCCATCGTTCTGACCATTTGCACTATCCGCTTTAATAACAGCCTTATATGCATCAAAATCAGCCGCATCTACAGCCTTATCGGCATCGCTTAAAATACCATTTGCCGGCTTGTCAGTGTTATATTTAAAGAAGGTCTGCGCTGCTGTTCCATAGTTTAAGAGTGCCTTCACGAGCTTAACTGTTTCTGCCGGATACTCGTTTGATTTTGACAGGAGCTCGGTGGCATATTCCTTTACACTGTAGGAATACTCTTGCTCGGTATTGTTATCAATCACTATTCTTGTCTCGATGGTATCAGACATCTGTGCCGCATTCACCGGACATGAGAACTTGTATAAGATTTTACCGTTCTCATTTACCTCAGCGGCATCATACGCATTAAGCTTATATGTCTGACCACCGATTTTAAATTCCAGATAAGCGTCATGCTCAAACACCGAATCAGACATTTCCATGTAATAGTTTACATCGATGTTGTCTTTAAGGGTTATGCTTCTGCCATACAAGCTGACCGCAGGACTCTCTGAAGCGTATTCGGCTGTAAATGTAAAGCTATTTGCGCTTCCTGTTGCATTTAATGTTACCGCTGCCTTGTCTGTCGTCCATGTCAGCTGATTTATCGCATACGCTATAATACCATTTTGAATACCTGAAATACTCGGTGGATAAGAAGCATTGTCCGCTGCTATTTCAAACTCTGTCTTTCCTGCATCCAAATTTTTCTGAATCCTGTCTGAGTAAGCTTTTGCCCACTTCTCGGCATCTCCTGTCCTGACAAAATAATTGTCGGCAAGGCTTGTTGAACGCGTTGCATACTTGTCTGTGGTATAAATTTTGCTATGCCCCGGATGAGCTATGGCCATCAGCTCATCGGTCAGACCAAAATACAAACGTCTCTGGTCAAAGCTATACCAATTATCGCTGCTGTCATCCCAGGTGCAGTCCGTCTGATACCACTGTCCGTCCAGCTTCATGGCATTCCAGGTGTGTCCATCATATTTATCCCTTGTCTCACTGTTTTCTATTCCTGCTGCTGTAAGGAGCTTTGCATATGCACTCTCATACGACTGACAGGTGCCAAGCCCTCTGGTCAGCGCACTCTCAGCCGAAGACCATTTCAGGGTTTTATCATATTCAAGCTGGTCAAGCAGCCAGTCATGCAGCCAAAGGGCTTTTGCATACTCTGAGCCATCAGTCTTACTGTTGCACTCAGCTACTGCAGATTGGACAATTGAGTCAACGCTCGGATATTTACTATCAGATACGCCTATATTGAAGCTCAAACGCAGATAATATACACCTGCTGCTGTATCCATCACATAAAACCTAAAGTTATAGGTACCTGTAGCAGTCATGGTAAATGTATAATCGTTTGAATCACACTCTGATGTATAATTCAACCACTCACCGCGGCTTGGATCCGCTACTGATTCGAATGCCCATTGATTTGGGCTCGAATAGCTCGGTGCATCCATTCTGAATTTATAGTTTCCTGAGCCGCCTGTTGCAGACACATGGAATGTAGCCGGCTGTCCAAGTACAGGATCATTCCATTGTGCTTTTAGTGTTACCGCACCTGACGTAGCCTCCTCGCTATGCGCATATGTAGTTTCATCCGACTCCTCCCAGGATTTTTCAGCCATAGGATACTGAGCGTTAAACTCAGCTGACGTATAATCCAGATAGTGGCTGCCTGCCACATTCCATGATTCGCGGGTATGATCCTTAAAGTCTGCTTCTGACTTCAACAGGTACTCATTATAGGTGGTCGCATCCTGTCCATCCCAGGTACAGTCCACGTTATAGTATTTACTGCCGATTCGCACTATATTCCACCCATGCGCTCCTCCATTGCCGGTACCGCTGATAATTCTGACCGATAGCCCTGCTTCCTTGCACAGTCTGTAGAAAAGCACAGCATATCCCTGACAGACAGCTTTTCCGGTGCATAGAGCTCCATAAGCTGTATATATCTGCTCCTCGGTTGAATTGTATGCATAATCCACATGATTGCAGATATAATCATGAATCTTTATGATTTTTTTGGCTTCGCTCAGTCCATTAAGCTGCAGTGTTGTCATTGCCTCAGCCACAGCCGCTGTCAGCTTCGCTTCCTGCTCTGCATCAGAATGATATGACATAGTATACTGTATATATCCTGCATCACTGTATGAAAGACGACAGCCTCCAAAACCATATATGAGTGCATCTCCATCCTGTCCGGTAGAGCTTTCGTCGCACTTCATTGCATCATATAATAAATCCCAATATAGCTCATCTTTGTGAGAATCAAACCAGGATGCAGGAAAATTCAAGGTTATTTCCGTTTCTCTGCTAACCATCTGCTTTCTGAGATATGAAACGGCACTGTCATAATCCGAAAAATACTGTCCTGTGGATGCACCAAACAGCTGCTCATCATTTGAGGAGTCAAGCTTTTTCTTTAAATCATCAATGCTGATAACATCCTCATACAGCGGATTTACCATGTAGATAATATTTTCATCCGATTTATCAACCTCAGACCGGTTGCTTTCAGATTGGTTGCTCGAAGCTTCAACACCTTCCATTGTCCGAACTTCACTTGCTGCCACAATAGTTGATGGAACCATTGTAATCAGCATAATAAGTGTTAAAATAAGGCTAACTATTCTTTTGTGCATACATAATCCTCCCGGCATGTTCTATTGTTAATAAATACTCTATCCCACAATGTAAAACTACATGGTAACCTATTAATTAATCTATCGGTATAATCGGAAGCTCTATCACTCCGTTATCTGATTTATTATCATCGCTGTCAGTTCCTGAATTGTCACTGTTTGAGTCACTGTTTCCGAAACCATTAGCGTCTGTATTGTCTGTTACAGAACTATTATCCTTTTTGTTATCCTTTTTATTATCAGATTTATTACTATTTTTATTATCGGATTTAGTATCGGTTTTATTTACATCATCTGTAGCAGCTGATTCATCATTTTTCATGATATCGGTCTCGTATGCATCTTTTGAAGAATTATCCTTGTTTACATCTGATGAACTCTTTGAATCTGTCGAGTTGCTGTCAGATTTCTTTTTATTATCGGATTTGTCTTTCTTACCGGCTACTGCTGCATCATCTTTTTGGGAATCAGCTGACTTCTTAGACGTATCATCAGTATCTGCAGCTTCTGTATCAGATTCTGTACCCGCAGCTGACACTGCCTCTGTGGCTGTTAACGAGTCGATTTTCTTTTTTTCATTGGCTCCCAAATTCTTTGCAGACAGTGCTGATACCGTAATTACTGCTCCAAATATTAAAATAACTACTGTGTTTATTATATGTTTTTTCATTTCATTTCTCCTTAAATACGAAGCACTGCTATCCCCATGTCTCCCTGTCCAGTTGATATCACAGCGCTTTTATAGTTCTATATTACTATCTCTCTTTTAATTATGCAATATACAAAATGAACATGTTCTCTCATTTTTTCTGCAAAAAATCCGCTAACCACAGCGTCACAGCCATAGTTAACGGATTCTTATTGAACTGCATTTATTTAATTGACTGATTTAACTGACTATCGTCCCAAATACTCCAATGCTGCTCTATTGTACAGGTACATTGCCTTGCACAGATTCTGCTGCTTTGTATCTGAGCTCTGAACTCCCTTTCTGACATATGCCATCGGGCAGATGTCACCGGAAATAGTTCCATTTGCTCCATTAATTACGATTGTATACTTAGCAGACAGGTTTCCAGGATAAACATTGTTTATTCTGATGCACAGCATGCCCTCATCAAGTGTGATGTCGTACGCATCAAGTGCATATTTGATTTTGAGCTGCTCAAGTGTAAGATTGTTCTTATTCTTGAAATAAAGCTTCATGTCTGTTCCACTCTTACATACCAAAGCTGAGCCGATATACTCTATATCTTCATTATTTAATGCTGCTGCATCATCTGCAGGTGCGTTCTTAAGCACTGTATCTACACTGAGTGCTGCAACCGCATCGTCTGTGAGCTTCTTATTAGCCAGGTCAGATGTATTTATGCCGAAATACAGCTGTGCATATGCACCATAGTTGAGTAATGCCTTGGCCAGGTTAGCTTCCGGCAGCTTTTGCTCTATACACTTGTACAGATAATCTGTAGGTGCAAATGAGAAGCTATTGCTTGTTGCTCCGTTGCTTCTGACTGCGCAGATGCTTATGCGTGATGTCAGCTCTGCCGGAACTGTCTCATATGTAATCTTCTTTACATCTTCATTATTATATTTCACAGTGCTGTAATCACTTACCAGCTTCTCCTTAGAAGAGCCATCAGGATATGTGATTCTAAGCTTTGCGCCTGTATCTGACATGATATCCGATGACAGTGATACATAGATATTAGCCTTTATATTCTCTGCAAGTGTCAATGAATAGCTCTTTGCAGTAAGTACATTTTTATTTACTATTTCACCGCCCTCACCTGTAAACTGCTTGCTGACAGTTACCTTATGTCCTTGTGAATCGGTTACAACTACCTGCAGTGTGTGGGCGCCTTTGGCTGCCTTCCATGAGTATGTAGCACTTGAACCACTCTGTACCTCTGTGTTATCAATCTTAAACTGATACTTGTAGCTTCCAACTCCGCCGGCAGCAACAGCCTTAAGTGTCAGTGCTGTTCCTGTAGCCTGTGGTGCACTTCGGTCTGCTCCGAAGTTGACTGTCATACGGTTGTCAGGCTGTGGGGTAGGATCATCTCCACCCTCTGCTCCGAGTCTTGCAAGAGGAGCAGTAATTATATCAGTATCCTCTTTTTCCTTAGATGTAGATGAGTCTGTACTGTATTCCTCTGTTGCGTTATCAACCATTGACATATCCATAGGAGTAGAAGCAATACCACTCTCTCCAAATGTAGAGATATGCATTACACCAATACCGTTCTTCTCAAGCTTAGCCTTTGTCAGGTTGAGCGCTGACATAGGAATTGTCATTGTGTAGAAGGTATCCATTGATGTCTTGTGACCAAGGCTTAGGAAATCTACCCAGTTTGACGATGTGCTTGTAAGCTGGTCAACTGTCAGTCCTTTATAACCGTTGGAATTGATACCAATCAGTGATTTTCCAAAGAATCCATCCTCTGCCTTGAATGAGATACCTGCCTTTGTAAAGCCTGTGCAGTATGGTGCATCATAGCTGAACTCTCCTGATTTTTTTGTAGTGAACAAAGCCGGCTTTCCAACGCCACTCTTACTTGAGAAGCAGAGCATTGCATCAATCGGTGTATCATATTTAACCTTTAGGCCCCAGATATTTCCACCATTGTCAAGTGTACCATCTCCGGTCTTTCCGGTTCCCAGGTTAAGTGCAATAACCTGTGGAATATCACCATTGTTTGGCTTGCCATTATCTGAATTAGGATATGTCTGCTCAGGTGATGTAATATCAGCCACGTTTACAAACTGCCAGCCGAGATAAATATTCTCATCATCCCATGCTCCGTAAAGTGCATAGCTGTCGTATACAGGTCCCTCATGGGTTCCTCTGAAATTACGTGCGTCATCATTTGCTACGCCCTGTGCAATAATCATTGAGTCATCAAAATCCGCTGCACTCTTGATAGTCTTATTCTTTCCAAGCTGCTTGCCAGGGTTTGTCGCATATTTGCCTCCAACTGCCTGTCTTGCTGTGCCTGAAGCCTTTGCGAGTGTCTCACCCTCGTAATCAACATAGCCACCATTCTTTACTGCATCAAATTTCTTCTTAAAGGTGAATGTCTCAGTTTTTGAATCCTTGTCGTTAGACGCTGTCACCTTAAGCGTTACATCACTGTCTGCAATCTTTCCTGTTCCGAGAGTAACTGTTGCACTGCCTGTAAATTCCTTCACAGGACCATTGTCCACACTGTAGCTTCCCTTTGTTGCATTCTTTAAAGTGATGGTCGTTGTTGTACTGTCAGTATTGAAGCTGCTTCCAGTAGCAAGAGAAGAAGTAATCTTGATATCATTCGTCTGCTTCTCTACCTTTTTCCAGCTGCCATTGATATATGCCATTGACTGACCCTTTGTAAACTCGAGTCCCGCCTGCTGTGCTGCCGGATACTGTGAAGCACCATCATTGAAAATAATGCTTGCAGTCTTGAAATCATCCGGTAAATTGTATGCATATACGCCCTCGCCCAAATATTTCATCTCTACGCCAGGCCATTCTCCGTTGTTTGTCTTCTCGTCAACGTATGCATAGCAGTTTATCTTGTCTCCCCATCCGTCAGGCTTCTTGATGTATACATCATAGCTTCCATCAATATACTTAAGATATGGGTCTTTCTCTGTCTTTTTGAACTTAGCGCTGTCAGTGACCTCGCCCTTTGTTCCTGTACCCTTTACTGTTACAGTGATTGTATCACCAATCTGGCTCTTTGCACCAACTGCGATAACCTCTCCGTCTGTGTAGCTTCCTGAAGCTCCCTCAGATGTGGTATATGTAGCGTTCTGCACATTTTTAGCCGAAAGCTTTACATCAAGTGTATCTGTTGAAAAGCTGTTTGAGCCTGTTGTAGATGAAACCCCTACGCTTTCCTGATCCTTGTTGTAAATAACAGCAACCTTTCTCTTGTCAAGAGTACCTGAAATCTTGCCGTTTGATACTGTAAAGGTTCTGTCTGAAACCTGATCCTTGTAGGTTCCGTCCTTCATCTTTGTATCGGAATTGATATTTACACTTTCACCTTTTAAGTTGATGATAACAGTTCCCTCGTTACCACGGTCAATCTGAAGAATCTGTGAATCGCCACCAGGATTGCGTAAATACTCAGACTTGCCGGCCATGGCATTACGAAAGAGATTTACTTCCCTGACTTCAGTAGACTTAAACTGATCATTTCCCTTGGCACCGAGTACATTGTTTCCCCAACGGTTGCCGCTGGCTCCATCTGATCCATCCGGACGGCTGTAGAATAATGGAGTTCCATCCTTTCTTGCTGCAATAACAGCCCATGCCAGACGAAGCTGCTCATCTGTCATCCTTGATGAAACACCTGCATTACAGTATGTGTCATGAGACTCTACCCATGTAACCAGTCTGCCCGGTGAAGCATGTCTCCAGTTTGAAATACTATCTACATCGAAGGAATTACCGGTAACGGCTCCTCTTAAGGTCTCACCATAGCTGCTGGCTGTCATACGCATATACTTGGCATACTCTGACTCAGGTACATTGTCACCCTGTAATACCTCACCGTATGTAAACACATTCTTATCGCTCAGTGTAACACCATTTGCTGACTCCTCGCCTGTCACAACAGGCCAGAAATTATTTCTGGTGCTCTTTGCATCACGAGGATCTGATGGCACACCGATATGCTTGGCTGTATCATAACGGAAGCCGTCAGCACCACATGCAATCAGGTCATTTAAATACTTAAGGAAATATGCCTGAAAATCCGGATTCTCTGTATTTACATCCGGAAGTCCGCCCATCTGTCCTGTGGTACACTCATAACGGTTGCCCCACTGTGTAATCTCCTTAAAACCATTTGCATGATACAGATTGTCCTTACCACCTACTGCATTGTAAAGATTCTGAGATACCTTTGGTAAATCAGGTGTGGTATGGTTTGGAATTACATCAACAATAACCTTGATTCCATACTTGTCAGCTTCAGCACACATCGCCTTGAAATCATCTCTTGAGCCCAGCTGATAGTTACCAATCTTCCAGTCAGTCGGCTGATACTGCCACCACCAGCAGCCGTCTGTACCATTTACCTCATCATTTCCCATAAGCTTCATATTTGAATAAGTGTCCTTGCACTCATTCGCCGGAGAGGTCTGGACTGTTGTAAAGCCTGCCGCTGCTATGTCCTTCATATTCTCCTTGATTGTGTTGAAGCTCCAACACCAGGCGTGCAGTATAGCACCATCCTGAATGTCATCCGCCAGTCCATACTTTGCTGCCTGTGAAGCTGTAGCTAAAGTACTTTCTGACGCTGTTTCTGCTGCCTGCACCTGTGTAATCTGGTACAGACTGCTTGCCGGTGTACCTGTAAAAGCGACTCCGAAGGCCAGACATGCGGCTGCCAATCGCTTAAGCAGATATGTTGTACGTTTTTTCATACTTCTTTTTCCTTTCCCTTTGATTTCTCTTTAAACTAACATTTTATATATTCATTATAACGACTTTAAAGCGATTTACAATATCATTATTATCAGAAATGTATAGTTATTATCATATTTTCGCATGTTTTCGATAATTTTTTATATAGTTTACGAAATCGGGCGAAATTATTTTTCTGATTTCATAGGCTATTGTAAACCTTTATCGCATATACGGTTGACAATCAACCTCTTTTCATGTTAATGTGTTAACCGTACAAAAATTACTATGAAATTTACAACAAAGGAGATTTTATCATGAACCAGACAGAAACTATAGACTATAAGCATGGGAAGACCTATGCCATAACGGTAACAGCACTCATGACAGCTGTCACCTGTATTCTTGCACCATTATCTATCCCGATTGGACCGGTACCGATTTCGTTGACAAACCTGGCTATATATATTTCATTATATCTGCTCGGATGGAAACGCGGAACAATCAGCTACCTCATTTATCTGCTTATCGGACTCGTCGGAATCCCTGTATTTTCAGGCTTCACCGGTGGCCCTGCTAAGCTAGCCGGCCCTACAAGCGGATATATCATCGGTTTTATCGCCATGGCAATCATTGCAGGACTTGTAATCGATAATTTCCACCAGCCTTGGCTCCAGCTCATTGGTATGATTGTCGGAACTATCATATGCTATGCGCTCGGTACAGCATGGTTCTGCTTTGAGGCAAAGAGTACAGTCAGCGGTGCACTCTCAATATGCGTGTTCCCATTTATTCCGGGCGATCTGATAAAAATGGTGATTGCCATGCTTATCGGACCTGCTATTAAAAAAAGACTTCGCTAAATATCAACTCCAAGCTTTCTAAGCTCCTGATACAGGCGCGCTACCGGAAGCCCTACTACATTATTGTAATCACCTTGTATTCCCTTAATGTGGATGGCAAAGCGCCCCTGTATCCCGTAGCTTCCCGCTTTATCCATAGGATCTCCGCTTGAAATATAGCGGTCAATTTCATCTTCAGTCAACGTATACATGCTGACATCCGTCTTCTCATAAAAGCTATGTTCTCCGGTTCTTCCATCCTTGTCAATAAACACAAACGTTACCCCTGTATAGACACTATGCGTTTTTCCCAAAAGCATCGAAAGCATACGCCTTGCATCTTCTTCATTCTTTGGCTTCCCAAGAATCTGATTTTCATAAGCCACTACCGTATCTGCTCCGATCACAAGTATATCCTGTGGTGTCACAAGCTCTGCGTGCTGTTCATTGTAGGTAAGCACTCCGGACGCTACCTCCTCTGCCTTTTGACGGGATAGCTCCATGACAACCGCAGACGGCTCTTTCTCCGTGATTATCTCCTCTCCCTTTGCAGGACAGACAACAAACTCTGCCCCTATCTGCTCTAATAATTCCTTTCGGCGCGGTGATGCCGACGCCAAAATAATCTGACTCATATTTGTTTTACCTTTTCTTTCAATTCTGATTTTGGGGTTGCTTCATCGCACGCTTTGCCCCAAATATTTTGTAATCACTGCTTTCAAATTTCTTTTTACATCTTATCACACATAAATAGCGAAAAAAAGAATAAATTAATCCCGAACGGCTTATGTATCTATTCTAAATATAAACCATTCGGGACTATTATAAATGCTTTATGTATCTATTACAGATAAAGCACTGCTATATAAATTATTCATTCTATACATTAACGAAAGAGTGCGCCTCCTCCTTTAAGCTTTGAGCAACGCTGCTGTTTTCGCCCATTTTGTCACTCACTGTTGAGATGGATTTCCGCCTCATAAATGAGTATTGAGGATGATTCAGTGATTCCTGCCGAAATAATCTCCCATGCCAATACGGTACGAAGACTTGCCTCCGAAGTCGACGGTAATGTATACATATACGGACCTCACATTGCTGAGATGGAGCAGCACCGTGCAGATGTTATCAACTCATTTCAGAGTGCAATTGACAATAATGATATATGCATTTATATGCAGCCAAAGATTGGCTGTAAAAGCAAAAAGATTGAAAGTGCTGAGGTTTTGGTACGATGGAATAAGGCTCCGGCTATTCTTCTCTCAATACCATGAAGGATATTCAGTTTGATGAGATAAAGATGGACAAACGTTTCCTTGACGGTCCGCTTTCTACCAACGGAAAGATTGTTATTGAAGAGATTTTTCACATGCTCAAACGCACGCATCACAGTATCGTGTGTGAGGGTGTGGAAACAAAGGAAGTGGCTGATTTCCTGACAGTGGCCGGCTGTAATGAGATGCAGGGCTTTTACTATTATAAGCCTATGCCATCCGAAAGCTTCTCAGAGCTTCTCAATAGCATGCAGTAGATTATCTGTTTTATGATTTTGACAAAAGGTAAAAAATAGAGCCAGTATTTCGACTGGCTCTGATTTACCTCAAGCATATTACAATTTATTTTGATGTTTCATTATCCTAATTAACCACTTCCTCTTTCACTAACATAATTCTATAAAATACAGCACAAAATACCAACGCAAAAACGACTCCAAACACATTCTGAATCACTCTGAGGCTGACTGCTCCCTTTAACCCATAGCTCTCTGCTGCTATAGCCAGGGCACCAAATGTATTAAAAACAGCCTGCCAGCCGTATTGTGCCGATAATCCCACGCCGATTCCGCCTAAGATTCCTATGTACGCATAGATTGATGGCGGAAGCAGGAAGTATAATGCCGTGAAGCATATAACCCCGGCGATATTACCGACAATCCTTTTTTTGACTCTGTACTGCATATCTTCCATAAACGGCAGGATGGCAGACATGGCTGCAATACCCGCCCACATTGCACGCGGCATATTGCAAAGCTGTGCAATACAAAGAACCAACGGTACACATAGTATCTGGCACAGCTGCCACTTTGTTCGCGAAGAAGAAAGGTCAAACTCCTGAATTACGGCTTTCATAGTTCTTTTATAGACTCTGTTTTTATGATTTCTGTAAAATACCAGGCATGTGAGGACACCGCCTGCAGCCATCCCTGCTATTCGAAGCATATAGCTTTTTCCTGTCACATCATATCCATATAATAATAAATAACCGAGAACCAGTGTGGATTGATTAAACATAAATGGATTATGGCATCCGAACAGAATCAGCACTGCAAGAGCCGCGATGTTTATAAGCAGCGCCGGAAGCGCTGAAAGCTGATTTGCCAGGTGCGGGCATACTGTCATAATTACAAAGAAAAATGCCAAAAGCCATGTAGAATGTCGGGTATGTATTCCCAGATCAGCGTTTCGAAATACCATAACGCATAATAAAACCACTACTCCCACAATACTGTTATCCTTTCCCAATATGATGCTTGAGGCAGTGACAAAGGCAAAGCAAAATACCATTGTGACAGCTATCTTCACCATATATACAAATGCATGGTATAGTTTTTCTTTCATTGTTTTACTGTTTTTCAACAGGCTTTTGGAGCCTGCCTGATTTAACTGCAGTTCCTGATAAAATGTCATGTAAATTCTCCTATCTTTTATCTTATTATTTTATTGTTGTAACTATCATGTTCTGAATAGCTACTCATTATAATTCTTTATAGGCAGTTGTACTACAAATCTGCATCCACCATATTCCCGGTTTTCAGCTTTGATTGTTCCACCGGCGATGTCTACAATTCTTTTCACAAGTGCCAGGCCAAGGCCGTTTCCCTCAGCTTTATGGGAACCATCCACCTGATAAAACTTATCAAATATTCTGGCTTTTACATCATCCGCTATTCCCGGTCCCTCGTCTTCCAGAATAAACTGTACAGAGTCATTTTCATGCCTTAGAAACATGGTGATTGTCCCATTTTCAGGGCTAAACTTGATTGCATTATCCAAAAGATTCATCCAGATATGCATAAAAAGACCTTCATTTCCAACATATCTTACTTCCTCCATCTCCACCTGAAAGCCAATTCCTTTTTCAGTCCATTTATCCTCCAATGAGAGAAATGCCTGACGGATTTGTTCATCCAGACGATATTCGGTTTTTTTCATTGGAATATTCTGATTTTCTAACCTTGATAACAATAAAATATTTCCAACAAGGCCGGAAAGCCTTTGAGTATTAAACAGGATTTTTTCTACATACCCCTCCTGCTCCTGTGACAGCTCATCTCCCTGGAGCAGCATCGTATAGCCTTCGATTGCATTGATTGGAGTCTTGAACTCATGGGAAACATTGGATACAAAATCCATTTGCAGCATCTCTGTTGCGCGGAGCTCTTTTGTCATGACATTAAAGCTCTGATAGGATTCTCCAATCTCAGCTATGCGGCTGTTTGTTTCCAGATGCTGCTCAAAATCTCCCTGCGAAACCGCCTTCATTGCTTTACTGAGCCTGGTAATCGGCTCCAGAAGCCTTGCATTGATAAATGATGTAATAAGTCCTGCTATCAATGTATTAAAAATCAAAAGCCAGCCAAGGCCCGGTATTTTTCCGGGCAAATCCAAAAAATGATTCAAAAACGCAAACAGCAAGGCTGATATCAGCATCGAAAATGCAAGTGCCAGCCAGATTGCACCGGTCAGACACGAGCGGATACGCAATTCCTTTTTCTTTTTATGTTCCATTATTTTTTCACCACCTTGTATCCCAGACCACGCATTGTTACAATTTCAATGTCCGGATTTTCCTTAAAACGCTCCCTGATTCTTCCTATATGTACCTCTATCGTATGCGGGTCTGCCTCCGTCTCATATCCCCATACCTCATCCATTAGCTGCTGCTTTGTAAATGTTCTGCCCGGTGAAGCTGCCAGCTTATATAAAAGCAGGAATTCTTTTTTGGGCAGGACAAGCGTTTCATCGCCGGTCACAACTGTCATTGCATCATAATCAAGCTCGGTTGAGCCAATCACAATTTTGTGTTCGTTCAGTATCTGTGCACGCCGAAGCAGTGCCCCTACCCTTAAAACCATTTCATTCACATTTACCGGTTTTACCATATAATCGTCACTTCCCGAAAGAAAGCCCTGACGCATATCATCAAAGCTGCTTTTTGCAGTAATCATAAGCACCGGTATCTGATATCCCGCCGAACGAAGCTCCGACACCAATTCATATCCATCCATAACCGGCATCATTATATCAGAAATGATCAAGTCAATATACTCCCTGTCCAATACCTCCAGTGCCTGTGCTCCATCCGATGCACTTTTGACCTGATATCCGCTCTTTTCAAGTACCTTTTGGAATAACAGGCTTAATTCCTTATCATCTTCTACAATTAATATCTTAAACACGCTTTATGTTCTCCTTTAATCAAAACAAATCCCTTGCCCATCCAAGCAGATGCTGTACCAGAAACACCTTTCTCTTATGTTTCTCTGTTAATTCAACCGGCTTTACATCATACGGATTATAATACGTTCCATCATCTAATACCTGTCTGGACACACTCTCATACTCCATCATGCCATCCTCCAGCTGTTTATTAATCTCTTTACTGCGTATTACAAGCATCAGCTCTGTATCCAGATAAGTACTTCTCATGTCCATATTAAATGAACCTATTACTGACAGATCATCGTCAATCAGAATACTTTTTCCATGGTACGAATAACCGCCTTCATATTCCCAGATGTCAATTCCTGTTTCTAAAATTCTGTTTCTGTTTTTGGCATAATCGGCTGCTCCAAATGGATTTCCGTTATTTGCAACAGAATTTGTCATAATAGAAAAATCCGGAACCTTCTGTGCAATTTCCTCCCATGTATTATACATCATATCATTGCAAATAATATATGGTGTATGAATTTTTACACGTTCCTTTGCATTTTTCATTAATTCTCCCAGCTGATACCATACCACCGGTTCCTTCGAGCCGGTATGGATCGGGTTCGATAACAATGTAATCTTTTCTGTTTCAAAGGTTTCATCCGCATAATCGGTATCACAAAGCCTTTCCTTATTATCGTCAAAATATTGCTGATACCCTTCCTGCAGCTCTAAAACTGCATTCTTTACAGATTTTCTGTCAGCTAGCTTTTTACTGTTATGAAAGTAGCTGCAGTCCTCCTGTTCCCATATTGTTTCAAAATAATCCAAAAGCTGATTGACCGAATTTTCTTCCTGCGGCTCATCGCAGACAACTAACACATCCCTGTCAAAATTCTTATGTCCCGGAAAATCACCTAAAAAATAATTATATGTGTTTCTTCCTCCAAGAATATATATTTTACCATCTGCAATCAGATATTTATCATGCATTCTTCCCATTGTCTTCCACGGTTTCAGCGGATTTGCCTTATTGTACAGCTTAATTTCAACATTCTCATTCGAAGATAATCCGTAAAAATATGGATTGCCCTCCATATCAATCCAGCTCTCCATGCCATCTACCAATATGCGAACATGTACTCCTCTGTCTGCTGCATCATGCAGTGCTCCTAAAATCAATTTTCCGCTTTCGTCTGATTTAAATGCAAATGTAGAAAGGATTATTTCATCCTTTGCATTTTGGATTAACCTCACTCTCTCTAAAAGAGCCTGCGAATTTTTTTCAATGATTACTGCCCTTTCCGTATTTTCTCTCCCCGCCACACTCATAATATTTTGTGTTTCCTTTATAGTAGCATCAGACACCGCCGGCTGTTTTTTATATGTGATGCATATGCCGATTAACTCATAAAAAGCCACACATAAAAAAACTGTCAGTATAACCAAAATGATTTTACATATTTTATGCCTTTTCATTGTACATCACCTGATTCCTTGGATTTTATACTCCTACAATACAATGTCAATCTCAATTTTACCTCAACAGAATTGATTTTATGCAAAAACTACTTTCCTTATACCAAAAGAAGACGGGCAAAACCCCGTCTTCCTATAGATAATCCATATAAATTTTTAAAGCACAATTACGGCAGCGTCAAGCCCCTCTACTTTTCCGCTAAATTCGCTATCTGTAAGCAGATTGTATTTCTTGGCATACTCATTAAATTCCTTTACACTGCTGCCACAATTGAAAAGCATTGCGATTGTCTCTTCGCCATTTTTTCTGATCATAACAATCGTATCCTCATCGTCATTTGTGATTGTCTCAATCATTTCGCCCTCTACAATGCATGCATGTGTTTTTCTAATCTGCATGAGCTTCTTATACCAGTTATACATCTCCTTGTCCTGATATTCCTCATCCCAGTACATGCCTCGTCTGCAGTCCGGATCGTTTGCTCCCGGCATTGCATACTCATCGCCATAGTAAACCATAGGCATTCCCGGCAGTAACAGCTGAAAGGCTGCTGCGAGATGCTGCTTTTTCTTATTATCGTTGCACAGATGTAGAAATCTTGCTGTATCATGGCTATCGATCAGGTTCCACATCAGAGGGTAGCACTTTTTGTTTAAGCGCCCCTTCAGATATCCCAGATTCTGTACAAACTGGCTGACATTTATCTTTTCATCTGCGAGCAGGTCTATCAGATTCAGGTAGAACGGATAGTTCATGACAGTATCCCACTCATCTCCCTCGAGGAAGTCTCCTGCGTAGTGCCATATCTCACCAATTATCAGCATATCCTTCTTAACAGCCTTGATTGCCTTTCTGAAATTCTTCCAGAAGAAATGACTGATTTCGTCTCCTACATCCAGTCTCCATCCGTCAATATCACATTCCTTAATCCAGTAGCAGGCAACATCAGTGATGTATTTCTCCACCTCAGGATTTTTCAGATTGAGCTTTGGCATTCCACCGTAGTAGCCGAAGCATTTGAAGTTTGGAATCTCTCCCCATTCACCCTTAGGCGGCAGCTCGTCGATAAAATACCAGTCCAGATATTTTGATTTTTCGCCCTTTTCAAGTATATCCTGAAATGCAAAAAATTCTCTTCCTGAGTGGTTGTATACCGCATCCAGCACTACCTTCATGCCGCGCTCATGAGATTTTTGTACGAGCTCCTTTAAATCCTCTGTTGTTCCAAATGATGGATCAACCTGATAATAATCAATGGTATCATACTTATGGCACGAATTTGATTTAAAGATCGGTGTCAGATATACCACATCGATTCCCAAATCTTTAATATAATCCAGATGCTCTATTATTCCTCTGAGATTGCCATGCAGATCATCCATAGGCGTAATCGGTGCCTTATACCACAGCTCTTTATCCACCGGCTGTGTTGCGGCAAAGCGCGATGGAAAAATCTGATACACAACCTTGTTTGCTGCCCACTGTGGCACCTCAAACATCTCTTCCTCCCTGAGGTTCTGCGGGCAGTCAAACATTCTGTCCCTGTTTGTGATGCACTCCTTGTCGAACTCATAATTGCCGTAATATACCTTTTCGCCCTGCATGTCTGTAAATTCAAAAAAGTATCTCAGACATATCAGGTTCATCTGAAGCTGTGCTTCATAATAGTCGTGAAACTGCGAGGTGGCTACCTTCTTCATAGGAAGAGTCATTCGCGTATCCTTGCGCTCCATAGGGATATACTTGTCCTCATAGTGAAGGATTACCTCCTTCATATCATCCTTTTTTACCTGCACGCGTATCACAAACAAATCCTTATCTATCGCATAGCAGAATCTTTTATCCATGTCATGAAAAATTGCTGAGTATTCCATAAAATGCCCCTTTACTTACGTATTTCGTTATTTTGTATTTTAACGCACTATCTCAAACAATTCTATCATTATATCCATGACATTTTTACACTATTTCTACTTTATGCATGATTTTAGATTAATAACATTTTATTTTTTTGACTTTATTCCCTAAAACACTGCGTTCATTATCAATCTTTGAAATCTCACTTTTGTGCCGAAAATTCGAGTGCCTTTTGTTCATTTTCTGCTGTCATTGCATCCACATAATCCTGAGGATTCCAGACTTCATCTAATATATCCTCCGGGAACTTTTTACGAATATCATCAGAGTATTGGCTGCCATCTCCCGGCTCCCAATATTCAGATAGTTCATATCCATTCTCTGTCACATTGAAAGTTAGGGCAACAGGACCACAACCTCCACCGACACTTTCAATCCCTTCTTCGGACAAATTATATTCCTCATAAAGAGTGAGAACATATACGGTCAATGTCTCATTCTCCTCAGAGTTTGCAGCCCCACCGGCTTCTGTAGCCAATACAGTATGGCTTTCGCAGGCAAAAACACCTTTGTAGTATCTATCGCTGTTATGTTCCATGATTGCATTATGGATTGCTGTATCAACATTGGTTTCGTTAATCGATTCTGTTCTGGTTTCCCCGGCACAGATGCGTTGTAAATAGCTGATAAAGTCAGAGTCAGTTATTCGGTAATACACATTCTCATACAGAATTGCTGCTTGATTTCCGTTGGAATCAAAACCGCTGAATGTGATTCTGTCGTTTTCCTTGGTATCCACATGAAGGGAATAGAAAGGTGTATGACCTTGCAAAGATTGGTCTTTGTGACCAATCTTTAAGTTTTTAATACGACTGCTCAACTCGTCAATTTCCGCTGCGGATAATTGGAATGTGGTCGGTCCGCTATTTGTTCTAAAGTCCATGGTGCTTGCTTTGGAAATTTGAACAGAATCAAGTTTCACTGGGAATGAACTCGGATTTGTCAGGAAACATACCCCAAGAACAATACTTGAAACCACAGCAATAGCAACAATCCAAAATGCAGGTTTCTTGTAATTCAGCACATTTTTCACCCTTTCTTTGACGCCAACCTCTCCAAAGGCAAGTGGACAAACCATAACTGTTCTTCTATTCACGCTACAAGAAAGCAGAGCTTCTGAATAAAAAATAGACTCGTTTTGATTCAGTCCACGAATAACTTTTTCATCGCAGGCAAGTTCAATATCTCGGCAAAGTAAAATATACGCAATCCATACAAGAGGATTGAACCAATGGATTGCCAACACTAAATACCCCAACGGTTTCCACCAATGGTCACAGCGTTTCAGATGAGCATTCTCATGGGCAATAATATAGGGCAACTGTGCTTCATCTGTCCCGGAGGGAATGTAGATGCTCGGTTTGAAGAAACCAAGAATAAAAGGTGTTTGTATATCGTCACAAATCCAAATGTTGTCCCGCACAGAAAGGGATGCACCGACTTTCTTTTGCAAGCGGAAATAGCTGACGGCAGCATAAACGAGCATGGCTATGATGCCTATTGCCCATACGATTGCCAGCACAGGAATCAAAAGCTGAAGTGGATTTGCGCTTGCAATTGGCTCTGGAGCAAAGGTGTCCGTAATAATTGGATTCACTACCTTGTCGATAGAGCTTACGCCTGTGGAGATTTCTGGTGTCCAGTCCATCATGATTTCAGGACTGATGGTCTCGGCACTTGGAATCAAGCTCAATGCGCTTTCAAAACTGAATGGGCAAATCAATCGAAAAGCTACGATACCCCACAGTAGGACATTGATCCACTTAGGTGCCTTTTTCAAAACCACACGCAAAAGTACGACCGCAAGGATCAGCCAAGATGCGGCGATACTCATATTTACAATTTTCAAAAAGAATGAACTCATAGATTACTCCTTTCCGGCGGCTGCATCAATCATGCGTCGAATCTCCGCAGCTTCCTGTTGAGAAATACCCTTCCTTTGTGTAAAAGCCGCAATGAAAGCAGGAAGGGAACCTTCAAAGGTTTCGTCAACGAACTGCTCGCTCTGAACGGCATAGAAATCATTTTTAGACAGAACAGAGGAAACGATGCCACCATTATTCTGGAAGATACCACGCTCACAAAGCTTGCGTAATATCGTATAGGTGGTGGAGCGATTCCAGTTCAGTTCTTTTTCACAGAGCTTTACCAATTCTCTGGAGTGCAAAGGCTCATTCGCCCAAATAATATCGGCAAAGTGTGATTCCACTACGCCCATCTTCATCTCAGCCATAAAGATTTCTCCTTTCAGTTTATCGCTAATAAACTAATTATAGTTTACTCCCGATAAACTGAAATGTCAATAGGAAACAGCCATTACTCTCACAGGTTTCATAAAGTTTTGGGAAGAGAATCCGCTGTCGCCACGAAGATAAGTTTTAATGCTCCTTTCCAGGTATTCTTGAAAAATAGATTCCATAAATTTATCAAAAAAATCCGCTATACTTTGTTTTAAAGTATAGCGGATTTTAGTTATTTTACGATCTGAAAGCTTCTTGTAATAGGAGCAGCCTGGTAATTGCCACCAATTGTAACTACTGTGACTACATATCTGCCCGGCTCTGTAGGAGCCTTTGTGCTTGAATATGGCTTCCACTTGCTTGTAAAGCCACTGTATAGATAATGCACATTGCTCTGGCTGATTGAGACATCACCATCATATGATAGCGTTGCTCCAAAATCAAAGGATGCTACATCTGAGGCTTTAAGCTTCCCATTTGTAAAGCTCTGATTCCAGTTAAGCTTAGTTCCTTTTGAATGCATCTTAACAAGTAAAGCACCAACTCCAACACCTGTCTCATAATTCTTGTTATCGGTAACCGCTGTCACCGTATAAAGACCGGCACGGTTTGGAGTACCAAATGACACTCTCACTGTGTCTGCAACAGAAGGAAGCTTATTTATTATCTCAAGAATCTGTCCAACTGTACCCGTATCTATATGAAGCTTCTTCAACGTGTCAAGCAGCTCCTGTGTGCTGAAAAGTTTTCTAAGCTCTCCGACTGTCATACCGTCCTGCATCATCTGTGTAAAGGACTTTCCATATAGCTTTGAAACAACCGGATCTATAAGCTTAAGTACTGTGCTGTTTGTATACTTCTCAGGCATCTGAAGATAAATGCCTGCATTTACATTGCTTGTAAGACCGGCATAGATTGTATATACATCAAACCTGTCTGAAGGATTTGTTGTAACAAAATCCTGTGGTAGTGCATCTCCGGCATAAATGTTTGTTGACTTTACTTTAACATTTACCTTTGCCTTATTAACGGTCACACTAGTCTCTGCTGATGCTGATGGACGATACTCGGCATTGCCTTTATATGTTATACGGATTTGCTGCTCTCCTGCACCCATCTGCAGATAAGTAAGTAAATTAACCTTTCCGCCTTCTATCGGAGCCCACTGCCTGGTGACTCCCTCAACTCCGGCTACATCATCAACACCATAGTATTCCATTGTAAAATCATCAACACTTAACGTATCCTTTGCAGGCAATGTACTGTTGTCCCAATCAATTACCTGATCAAATATTGACTGTTTCATAACGGCAGTGTCCATATTGTATGAAAAAGATACTCCCTCCCTGCATACAACGGCCGCTGCTATACGGTTATCGGCTGTAGTCACATTTACCTGTGTCTGTGTACCTTTATAGTTCTTATTTCCATCCCACTTTATGCGGATAGTCCACTCTCCCGGACCAAATTTTTTAAATGCTGCAGTCCAGTTTGTAGAATTAAGTGGCTGCCAGTTTGGTATTATATCTGTTCCGGCATTGTACTCCATTGCCACATCATCATATGTAAGCCCTGCCGGATTTGTCTTTGCTATCACAGCATCATAAATTGCTCTTGCTGTAGCATCAAAATCATATGACTGATCCGCGTTAAAAGCCATGCTCACTTCATACGGAGCATCCTTTAAAACAAATGATGATTCATACTTGTAAGCTCTGTGGAGTGTAACAACCTCATCGCTTCCCTTAAGTCTGAATTTGAAATCTCCTTCACCGTTTTCTAAAAATGCCGGATGACTATATTCTGTTGTTACAGTATTCCAAAGTATTTTTTTCGTTGTTGTGCTCGTAAAGCCCTCTAAGCTTCCGAATGCTGTATTTTTCTGTAATTTAGTCTTATCCTTGCCCTCGCACTCGTACTCCCAATCAAGGTTTTTTACATCAACTTCGTCTGCGTTTACAACAAGCGCTTTTGCTATTGCCGCTTTAGCAGTCTCAATATCTGCACCCTGCGGAATAACTGCTGTTCCATTCTGAAGCTGTACTGTCACCTTCTGTGACTCATCTGTCAATAATGCACTGCCGCTGTCAACAGACTCATAAGCCACATCTGCTGCAAATATGACCTGCGTTGCAAGTGGTTCTAATGTAAGCGCCGCTGCAAATATAATTGCAAGACACTTTTTCCCTCTTTTTGTAATCATTTTTCTTTTACCTCTGTTTAATTATTTACTGCCGGAATACATCCGGCTGAATTATGGAATAATGATACAGGGTAAAAAATAAACCGTCAATAGGCTTTATAGCCCAATTTATCGCTTTTATTTACTTATATTACTGCACACTCAGATAGCTTGTCACACAATAAAGTGTCTGTCCATTATATTCCACGCGTGACCAGCCAAACTCCTCATTGATTCCGGTTCTGGTGACGGTTTCCCCATTTTTTATCGTTGCAACAACTGTAGCATCCGGATTTGTGACACTTGGAAGTGCACGCAGATTAACCTCTATTTTTGCAGTGACAGTATCATTACACTCCTTGAACTTTGTCTTCAGTCCGTCTCCGCTGCCACTTCCGTCCTGCCTGGGAACTACATAGTTCATATCTGTTGTGAGGTAGTTTGAAATGGCATAATATGTCTGTCCATTATATTCGACACGTGACCATCCACTGTCACTGACGCCTGTTCTTGTTGCTGTATCACCGTTATTCAGCGTTACCTTAATTGTGCTGTCATTGCCCTGACTTGGAATATCCCTCAGATTGACGCTCTCCTTGGCAGTTACGGTCTCATTTACATCCGAAAACTTCATATTTGCTTCCGGGTCAACTGTTGCATTGTCAGCCGCATCACCATTTTTTGCAGACTCTGTCTCATCAAACCCAAAGTATGCCACATTCAAATCTACCGGCTTATCAATTCCTGACACCTTTCCCTTATTGGTATACTGCCACATGGCATGTGTGCCCTCATATGATGACTTCGGTGTTTCCGGGTAAGCTGTATCCGGATATTGTGACACCCATATTTTGTAGCTGCTCTCAAGCGCTTTAGTATCCCACTGGCTGTTTTCCGACAACTCATTCATGGCAGCGTAAAACATAGGCGTGTATCCTTTTTTATATATTTCCTGCAAAAATGCCTCAGCTACTTTGGTACGGGCCTCTGATGACATGCCATACTGTCTGCTTGCTGAGTCTGTGAAGCCCTCGCAGTCAAATGCCACCGGATATGTAATCTGATATTTTGAGATGTAGTCTGCTACCCAGTCTGCCTCCTCAATGGCTTCTGTTTCATTTACTGCTGATGAGAAAAAATATACTCCAACCTTTATGCCATTTTTCTGTGCCTCCTGCATGTTGTATCTGGCATTTGTATCAACACACATCTCACCTGTTTTCTGGGTTCTGTAGCCCACACGTATCATCGCAAAATCAATTCCGCCTGCGGCAACCTTGTCCCACTTTATGGTGCCCTGATATTTAGATACATCAATTCCGAAGGTCAGATTACTATTTTCCGCAACAGTGCTTGCAGACAGTATCTGTGTCTCATCCGCAGAAGCTCCCTCATCAGTTGTAACACTCATTGAGCCGGCATTGTCGCCCGTATGCTGCGGGTCTTCCTTGTCTGAACTATCCTCTGTGGCTGTTTCCGTCATCTGTGACGAGCCTTTAGACTCGTTTTTTGCTGATTTAATCACAAAAAATGTGGCAACTGCAGCAAACGCAGCTACTATCGCAACAATTATAAATATTGCTATTATCTTTCTTTTATCGTTCATAGCTTTTCCTCTTCATCAATGTATATACCATGTATAAGCAACCTGTTTTTATGCAACAAAATATATCATATAATCCAGTATTTTTCAAATATTTCTCGCTTTTTCATACCTTTTCAAAATCCTTTTACGATGATTTAAGAACACATATTTGTCAACTGGATTTGAAACACGCCAAAGTCTACAAATATAATAGAGCCGACAACCCATGAGTTTATCTCAGAAGTTCACCGACTCTACCTTTATACATCTGTGTGTCTGGCTTTGTAATAGGAAATATTTGTAGTTTCTTAACATATCTAATATATCATTGTTTACTCTTTCGACAAGAAAGAATAACTAACTTATTTCATCAATATTGACTACTTTCCAAACATCGTTTTCTTTTTCTATATCCCACCGAGATATTACCTTCTCTGCCCCATAAATAAGAGTTTCATTCAAATCGTAATACTTTGTTGAATATTCGACCCAAATATAGCCAGTGTTTCCATTTTGGTTTGTTGTTATTAACTTAATGTCTGCTACAGCCTTCTTCACTTCCAAATTGAAATAATAATATCTGACTAACGCCCCAACGCTATCCTGATTATTTATATCATTTTCTGTTCCTATAAATTGCATAATTTCTTTTGCTTGCGAAACAATTCCATTTGCTACATTAATTTGCTCTTGGTCGTAACATTCCGTTTTCATCTCATCGTATTTTTCTTGACCAAAATGCTTTATCAATGTTACATCGTCTGTTTTATTTTTTTACCGCAAGCAATAAGGCTTAATAACAAAACAAATAGAACCATAACATATACTGTTTTTTTCATATATACCTTCTCCATATAATACCTACATACACTATACTAATTTTTCTAGTAGTTTGTAAATCAATCGACTACACCAATTAGATTGTTTTTTTCTATATTTCTAATCATAATATTAAAATATTTTTACTTTATACTAACAGAATCACATGTTTTATATACATGTTTCCAAAATGCATTTAAATTTTCTTCTTTCATTTTTATAAATAGACGTGAGAAAACATACAATACAAAAAATCCAATCACCGTTCCAGTAAAATTAAAAATAACATCATTAATATCAATTATCCTATACGAAAAGCCTTTTGTCAAAAATGTTTCTAAATACTGTATTGTTTCTATTCCCAGACCAAAACATAATCCTAATAATAGTATTTTCTTAATGTTGTTTATCTTTGTTATAAATGGAATTCCAATTCCTAATGGAATAGTCATAATAAGATTCAATATGTCAGTTCTATTAATACCATTATGAAATGGAATAATGTTTATACTTTCTTTAATATTTGCAGGCAGACCAATCATAACAATCGGAAATAACGTCAGCTTAACAATACACATAAAATAGCAAAACATAATTGTACTGAATACGTAATATATTTTCTCTTTTTTGTATTTCTTATGAATAAATATACAAATTAATATGTAAATTACTATTCCGATAATAATTGTCAATCCATCAAAGTCAATTAACATATTCATCCTCTTTTAATTAACACTTCATATTTGATTGTTACCATGACTTCATTTTACCAAAGTACATCTAGGGAAAAATATAATTGTAGTAAAACAACAGTTTTATGCAGTCAAATACTATTTCATCTATACATATAGCATAACATAGATTTTAAACCAAATATTATCATAAGAAATATCAACAGTACCTTTATATTTTTCCACAACCATACCAACATTTTTCAATCCTACACCATGTGAATATTCATCATTCTTACTGGTAAATAACTGTCCCTTATTCATTTTTATTTTTCCAATATAGGTATTTTCTACTGATAATATCAACCGTCTTCTATCATATATAAGTGATATATTTATTTTTTTTTCGGAATTCAATTTCTGTGTTGCTTCTATGGCATTATCCAGTAAATTACATAGAATAACGGTAAGATCAAAAGAATCTATTTCTAATTGCTCAGGGATCTGCACTTTCACGCTTACATGAATGTCATTGATTGTGGCCTCGTGCAATTTTAAATTCAGTATGCTGTCAATTACAGAATTTCCCGTTTTTGAATATATTTCTTCAGCTTCTCCATTATATTTCTTCATTTTATTTATATATTCCAGTGCTGAAGATGTATCTTGTATCCTTAAGTATGACTCTACTGCAATCAGATGATTATTCAAGTCATGCTGTATAAAATTGTTTAATTTCATTGCAGCTTCCATAATGTCAATCTGTCTTGCATAATATTTATTTTGCTGCTCCAATAACAGATTACTGGTCCGTTCCGACATAATATTTAATATAAAATCATATAAAAATAAGATTGAAAAATTGATTATCAATAAAAACGAAATTAAAATAATGGTATTTACCTTATTCAAATTTCCAATATCTAAAATCGTTACTAAAAAATACAATGAGAACAATGGAATGATGATAATACAGAACCAATATACCGCTGGAATCGAAACTATCTTCTGTTTCTTTCTAACTCTTAAAAAATTAACAACTACCAACCCTAAAATTTGGTTTATGACTAATCCCATCACAGAAGTATATTCCACTTGGGAATCCATTGGAAAGTGGATATATCCCGTTATTGCTGCAACCAACATTTCTATAATAAACAAAATAGAATATATACTAATAACTGCTAATATCCGTTCTTTTCCAGTTGCACTATAATTAAACGATATAGCAAAAAATAATATCAAATTGCCAATTAACATCACAATCGGAATATGTATTAAATAAAAGCATCCTGCCGATATAATGTAATATGTAAAATAGGATAAGATTTCTATATTTCTACTGTATTTTCTTTCTCCAACAAATAAATGCATTAACCGGAAAATAACATATGTGTTAATTATATTGCAAAAAACAAAGATAATCTCTACTTCATTCATCATATTTTCTCCTTAAATAAATATTCCTTTTGCATTTGCCTGACCTCACGGCGCCTTGTCTGTGCAATCTTTATGATATCCTGATTTGACATTATTAATTTATCATAAAAAAAATCTGTTACATGGAAATAATTTATTAGAAAGGATTTGTGAGCATAAAAGAAATTATAGTCTTTCAACTGATCAAATACCTTTTCTAATGAACTATAAAAAACAATCACACTATCTTTTGTAACCATTTCGACCTCCCGGTCTTTTCCTTTAAAATATAAAATATCCTTTATATAAATTTTATTCCAATCTCGCCCTTGTTTATATTGAAAACTTACCTCACCCTTCTTCAACAATTTCGTAGCTGTTTCAATAGATTTTATAATTCGATCCTTTTGAACAGGTTTAATCAAAAAATCCATAGGCCGTACTTGAAATAATCCCAGCGCATATTTTGTGAAAGATGAAATATAAATTATCTGGCTATCGTCATTATGTAGTTTTCCGCGTATATAATGCCCCACTTCTATACCTGTAATACTTTCTAATTCAATATCCAAAAATATAATATCATACATTAAACCGCTATCCATATCTTTACATAATCTTTCCCCATTATAATATATCTCTACTACGTAATTTGCCTGTGAACCTTTATTATATTCCATGATCCAGCCTTCAATATCAGAAGAAATCCGTAAATTATCATCACAAACTGCTATTCTAATTAATGTTCTTTCCACTTCCATAAATCTTCCTTCTTTTTCATATTCACATAAGATTGCATTGATTGTTGCAAATATTATATTCCATATTTGCATCAACTTCAATTCATACAAACATACAATTCAGTTTTTCATACCTTTTCAAAATCCTTTTTTCAGAGAAAAAATCCGCTATACTTGCCTATCGTATAGCGGATTTATAAAACACTATTTAATTTTCAGGCTTTTCACCGGTTTTGTCCGTATCCGCATTTACAACGAGATTTACTCCGTCAAGTCCGGTTACATTTACGTTGCGATTTACCTTTGCGTCATATGAATCAGCGTTGATGATCTCGGATAAATCAATACCTGTTGCCTCTTTCATACTCTCAAATACCTTTGCCATTACAACCGGTACATTTCCGGCAACCTGGCCTACACCATTGTCGCCATCACCGCCACCAATAATTGTAATCTTGTCGATTTGTCCAAGCGGCTCTGCAACCCTGGCTGCGATATCAGGAAGCACCTTAATCATCATCTCTGCAACGGCTGCCTTATTGTACTTGGCATATGCCTCTGCCTTTTTCTCCATAGCCTCAGCCTCTGCAATACCCTTTGCCTGGATAGCTGATGCCTCTGCCTCTCCGACTGCACGGATACCGGCGGCTTCCTGCTCCTTGGCATATCTCATGGCTTCTGCCTGTGCTTTCTGTGCCTCCGCCTGACGCTGTGCCTCGAACTGTCTTGCCTCAGCTTCCTTCTGGCGCTGGTAGAGCTGTGCCTCTGCCTGCTGCTGTGCTGCGTATTTATTGGCTTCAGCCTTTTTCTTGACCTCTGCCTCAAGAGACTGCTCTGTTACCGCAACCTCTTTCTGTTTTAACTCAATCTCTCGCTCCTGCTTTGCGATATCAGCGTTTGCTGTGGCAACCTCAATCGTCTTACGCTGCTCCTCCTTCTGAATGTCGTAAGCCGCATCAGCCATAGCCTTCTTTGTATCAGCCTCCATCTGAAGCTCTGATTTCTTGATAGCGAGCTCATTCTGTTTCTTGGCAATCTCTGTCTGTGCTGCAACCGCTGCATCATTTGACTCTTTATCAGCCGAAGCCTGAGCTACCTTGATGTCTCTCTCACTCTCTGCCCTTGCGATAGCGGCGGCCTTTTTAATCTTTACGATATTGTCAATACCAAGATTCTCTATTACCTCGTTGCCATCCACGAAATTCTGCACATTAAAGCTGATGATATCAAGTCCCATGGCCGCAAGATCAGGCTCTGCATTCTCTTTTACCAGATTGGCAAACTTCTGACGGTCTGAAACCATCTCCTCAAGCTTCATTTTTCCAACGATCTCACGTACATTACCCTCGAGAACCTCTCTGGCAACACCAGCGATATACTCTGTGTTTTTGTTAAGGAAGTTCTCAGCCGCAAGACGCAGCTTTTCAGGATTATTACTGATCTTTACGTTTACCGTAGCATCGACGTTGATATTGATATAATCTGCTGTCGGTACTGCATTGCTTGTCTTTACATCGATAGGTATCAGTCTGAGATTCAGCTTATCGAGACGCTCAAAAAATGGAATACGTATGCTCGCCTTTCCGATAACTACCTTTGACTTTTTCTTTACACCTGAAATAATATACGCCATATCAGGCGGTGCTTTCACGTATCCGATTGCCATAAACAACAGGATAACAAGAACAACAACTGCAACAATAATTCCAATGATACTAATGTCCTGCATAACTTTCTCCTCTCTTTTGTATGCTTTTTATTAATAATTTGACAATATCATTTTATTATAAATGTATTGTTTTGTCACTCTAAATATTAAAAAATCCGCTATACTCACCATCGTATAGCGGATTAATAAAACACTATTCAATTTTCATCTTATTGCTCTAAGCTATTGTGCCATTTGCAATGTCGTTCTTTGCCAATAAATATGTAATAAGTGGCATAAGAATAGCTGAAATAATTGCCTTGACAATATTACCGGCACTAAGCTGTGCTGCAATAGCATATGTAACCATACTTACAATGAATCCCAAAGCTGCAAGTGCAAAAATAAGCACCAAACCAATCTTTTTGTGTGCGAAAAGCAGAATACCGATAGAAACAGTTATAACAACCTGTAATATGACGCTAATGAAACACAACACGACATATATCGCACCTAATCCTAAACTTGCTGCTACGACTGAAGCACCCAGCGCAACGACGATCCCGCCAATTGTTGCCAGAATATTCAGCACAAAAATAATCCATAACCATACGTTTAAACCTGTTGAAAGCTTATTGTTTTCCATAATTATCCTCCTTTAGTAATCCCAATTTTTTTCAACATGTTCATTATAATGTACTTGGAAAATATTTCAATAGTCAAAATGTCTCATTTTGAACTTTTTTTACCACGACTAACAAAAAATATCATTGATTTAAAGGACAGATGCATTTACAATGTAGCTATTATGAAAAAATTATTTGTAAAATATGTCTCACAAAACATACTCGGCATGGTGGGTATGTCATTATATATACTTGCCGACACCTTCTTTATCTCAAAGGCGGTCGGCTCAAACGGTATCACCGCGCTCAATCTGGTGCTGCCTGTATACAATTTGATTTTTGCCATAGGCGCAATGATCGGAGTCGGCTCCGCTATCAGATATGTCGTAGAAAAAAATAAGGGCGATACATCCAGCGAGAGCTACTTTTTTCATGCCCTGCTGTGGTGCATTATGATAAGCGTTATATTCATATTGATTGGTATTTTCATCCCTGACAGGCTCGTAGGGCTGCTCGGCGGAGATGCGGCAATTATAAATACCGGCAAAAGCTATACGCGTATTTTCATGCTTTTTACACCGTTTTTCATGTGCAACTATGTGTGCAACGCTTTCGTAAGAAATGACGGAGCGCCATCCATTGCCATGTGCGCTACACTTTTCAGCAGTCTTTTTAATATTGTTTTTGATTACATACTCATGTTCCCGCTTGGACTTGGTATGGAGGGAGCTGCTTTAGCTACCGCTATTTCACCGATTATAGGCATTCTGATATGCTGTATTCATTTATGTTCAGACAAATGCTCCGTAAAGCTTAAGCCGGCGGTTCCTTCTGTGAAAAGACTCATTTACTCCTGTCAGGTTGGTGTTTCTTCATTTGTTGCTGAGATATCATCAGGGGTCATAACTATTGTCTTCAATATGATTATCCTGAGGCTTGCAGGAAATATCGGCGTAGCCGCATATGGTGTGGTCGCCAATACATCACTGGTTGCTGTAGCTTTGTTCAACGGAATAGCACAGGGTTCACAGCCTCTTATCAGCGACTATTACGGCAGGGGCCTTAGAAAAAATGTAGGTTCAATACTCAGGATGGCTGTCGTTTCATCTCTCTTAATTGCTGCACTGCTCATTTTGTTCATATTCAGCTTTGCACCTTTTGTGACATCTGTTTTCAACAGCGAGCACGATGCCAGACTTGCTTCGTATGCTGAGAACGGACTGCGCCTTTACTTTACAGGCTTCATTTTTGCCGGAATCAATATAGTAGGTTCTGCTATCCTAAGTGCCGTTGAGTCCGTAAAATATGCGTTCGCGGCATCTATCATGCGTGGTTTTATCGCAATAACCATTTTCGCATTCGCACTTTCAGCCGCCTTTGGCATGACAGGTGTGTGGCTTGCTTTTCCGGCGGCTGAATTTGTGACTATGTTTATTATCGTTAGAGGACTGAAACAGCTAAAATTATAGCTGCAAGAAAGCTATTTTGTTGCTTTCTAAGAAATTCTGCCGTTCTCCATCTCATACACCACATCTGCCACGTTCATTGTGGATACTCTGTGGGATACGAGAACGACGGTTTTCTTCAAAGCTGATTCCTTCAATGATTTTAGAATTATTCCCTCATTTAAGGAATCAAGGTTTGATGTCGGTTCGTCGAGCAGAATCAGAGGGCTGTCATGGAGAAATGCCCTTGCAATCCCGATTCTCTGCTTCTCACCGCCCGAAAGCGTATCACCTAATTCTCCGACTTCTGTATCATATCCATTCGGAAGTGTCATAATAAAATCATGGATAGATGCTTTCTTTGCAGCTTCCATAATCTCTTCTCTGGTTGCTCCCGGCTTTGCGATGGCAATGTTGTTTGCAATAAAATCATGGAACAGGTGTGTTTCCTGAGTTACATAGCTTTCCATATCTCTTAAATGCTTAGTCTGAATCCTTCGGACATCTGTACCGTCTACCGATACATTTCCGGCCTGCACATCCCAAAACCGCATCAACAGTTTTAAGAGTGTAGATTTTCCGGAGCCACTCGCTCCATGAATGCCTGTAATCTTGCCCGGCTCTAATTTCAGTGAATAGTTATCTAAAATAACTTCATTATCATAAGCGAATGTTACGTTCTCTGCCTCTGCTCCTGCGAATGCATAATCTACTCTCGCCTCAGAATCTACATCCTGATTGTTAGAATGTTCCTCAGTTTCATCTTTGAAAATCTCTGTATCAGAAATTTTCGCAGTCTCCACATCACCCGGAATTTCTTCCACAAGCGGTGTCTCTTCCAGAAGTGAAAGCACACGCTCACCACTTGCCAGTGTCTGGTTCAGGTTATTTGAAAGGCTTGAAAGTGCCACTACCGGTCCAAACGAACCCATCATTGCGATGGTACAGATTAGGATTCCCTCGAAGCCCATCGCACCATTATCATACAGCCGGATCGTCAGTGCCAGCATTCCAAAGGATGCAAGCAGGATAACCATGTTTGTAAATGAACGCTGTGAGCCTTCCATCTTGCTTAATGATTCCTGCATTCCGGCAAGATTTTTGGAACGCTCAGACATCTGCTCTTTTCTCTTCTCACCCTGCCCGTACTGGATAGTCTCGTCCAGTCCACGTAATGAGTCCAGAACAAAGCTGTTCAGTTCTCCGAAGTTTGTCCGAAATTCCATTCCCTTTTGACTGCCACGTTTCCCATTCCACATCGGGATGGCTACTCCGACAATCAGATAAGCCGCCAGGGCAAGCACGCCTGCCAACCAGTGATATCTTCCAATAAAAATCACCATAATAATCGAGGTCAGTGTGGCAATCGCAATAGGTGAAATGGTGTGTGCATAAAACACCTCAAGCAGTTCGATATCGGTTGTAATAATGGAAATCAGGTTTCCCTTATCACGGCCCTCAAGCTTTGCCGGGCAGAGTTTTCTAAGTGCCGCAAACACTTTATGACGGATGATTGCAAGCAGCTTAAATGCGATAAAATGATTACAATACTGCTCCATATAATGCAGGATTCCACGAAGCACTGCAATTACAATCATGACTGTGATAATGGTTTTTACCGGGGTAAATACCAGCCACATATTTTCCACCGGAACAATCATTCCTGCTACCCCTGTCAGAAGTCCATGCACGATAACCTGTCCTGCCAGTATTGTAAGGAAGATTGCACACAAGTAGCCTAATGTTCCAAGGATAATTGCTGCCAGCATGATATGTAGCAGGGGTTTTACCAGACCAATCAGGCTTCCCATGATCCGGATGGCACTTCTTCTTTTGGTGTCAGGCATCGTTAAATTTTCATTAACTTTTTCACTCATTATGCCACTCCTCCTTTTCCATAGTTTTCCAGTGCCATCTGGCTTTCATACAGATGTCTGTATGCACCATTTTGGCTCATCAGCTCATCATGCTTTCCGCTTTCCTTGATTTCTCCATCTTTTAAGAAATAAATCTTATCCGACTTCACAACATTTGCCAGTCTGTGGGAAATCAGAAGCACCGTCTTTGTCTTTGCCAGTTCGTGAATCACATCCATGATCAGCTCTTCACTCTCCACATCGATGTTGGATGCAGCCTCATCAAAAATGTAAACCTCGCTTTCCGGCTTAAGCAAAGCTCTGGCAATCACCAGTCTCTGGCACTGACCGCCGGACAGGTTGCTTGCTTTTTCCTGAAGCTTTGTCTGTAAGCCCTCCTGTGTCTGTAAAAATCCCAAGAGATTGACTTTCTGAAGAACTGCCTCCATCTCTTCTTTCGTTGCGTCCGGTTTTGCCATCTTCAGATTCTCTTCTACTGTACCTTTGAACAGATAACTGTTATGGCGAACCAGAACAACCCTCTGCATCAGATTTGTTTCCTTCACTTCATTGAGTGGTATGCCACCGATAGTGATTTCTCCACTATATCCACGATTCTTTGCCGCAAGTATTCCGGCAATCGTACTCTTACCACATCCGGATTCACCAACCAGTGATACAAAGCTTCCTGCTGGGAGATTTAAGCTTATTCCTTTTAAAATCTCTCTGTCCTTCTCATAAGAAAAATGTACATCTTTTAACGTAACATCTAACGCTCCGTCCGGCAGTGTTTTTTCTCCGGCCTGTGGCTCCGGTAAATCTAAAATCTTAAAAATCTTATCACTTGCTGCCATACCATTCATTGCGATATGGAAAAATGAACCAAGCAGCCGAAGCGGCAGGAAAAACTCGCTGGCAAGCAGAACGATACATAACGTTCCTGCTACACTGATATTTCCCTTTAAGAATTCAGACACCGCAACTGCCATACCGATGGCTGCTCCACCATACGCCACAATATCCATCACACTGGTGGAATTGAGCTGCATGGTCAGAACCTTCATCGTAATCCTGCGGAAGTTCTGGGATTCCACATCCATCTCGTCTGCTTTCTGTTTATCTGCCTGATAAATCTTCAGTGTGGTAAGTCCCTGTAAATTCTCAAGGAACGAATCCCCCAGTCCGGTATAGATGCTCCAATAGTTATTTAATAATCTCTTCGCCACTTTCTGTACGACTACAATTGAAATCGGAATCAGCGGTACACAGATCAGCAGGATGACACTCGCTTTCAGGCTCACTCTGCAAAGAATGATAAATAAGGTCAGCGGTGCGATCAGGCTGTAAAATAACTGTGGGAGATATTTTCCAAAGTATGTCTCCAACTGCTCCACACCCTCGGTTGACACCTGTACGACTTCTGACGAGGATACCTGCTCACTGTAGGAAGCTCCCAACTTCAACATTTTCTCATAAATCTTTTCTCGCAGAATCCGCTTTACATCCACACATGCCAGATAGGAAGACCTTGCTCCCATCCGCTCACAGATAAATCGGATAACCACAACCACAACTAAAATCAGTATCGTCTGTTCAATCACCGGAATCGTCACAGCACGATACACTACTCGTTCCAGTAAATCGGCAATAGTAAAAACCGCCACTACCTGCGACAGAAGGGCTGCCCACTGCCACAAAATCGTGTACACGATATATTTTTTTGCGTGGGACAACAGCCCCACCAGTCTTGTTTTAATCATAAGATTCTTACCCTTTTATTTCTTTTTTATTCTTTTTTCTTTCCTGCTGCATATCAAATGCCATACTGCAAGCACCGGATGATAAAACAGCATCCTTGGTCCTGAAAACCGCATGACCTGCCTAATCTGTTCTCTCATTTCCGGTTTATAACAATGTACCTTGCAATTCGCACAGAACGTCTTTTCTTCCATAAATGGACACTTTTGACTTCTTTGTTTTGCATAATCCGAAAGCGCTTGACATTTAGGACAAATCTGCCCTGCCTGCCCGTCTTCTTTCGGATGGTTTTTTCGGCAATACAGCCGGATCATCTCTTCCACGACATACTGTTCTTTCTGCCGTTTCTTTTCAGTTTTATTCATATTAATATTCCACTTCCGCTCCTTTCGGTCGACACGACTATCTATAGTTCTGTATATCTATTTTCAGTCATTTGTTTCTAACCGTCTTGAAAAAGATACCATTATTTAAGGACTCGTGTCAATACTATTTTCGTGCATACTTATTTCCCATGTGATATACTAATTGCTAAGAAAAAACTATTATAATTGTAATAGATAATGAAAAGAGGAGGGCTTGTATATGGCAAAAATAGAAAGAGTTATCAATAAGGATTTTGACCAATTACTTTCCACGATTGAAAACGGAATAATAAACGGCAGTGTGTCTGCATCTCTGGAGGATGCTAGTGACTTTCGAAGCCAAGATGCGCGTTGCAGCGTCAGGGTATTTGAACGCTTCAGCTATACCGGTGGCAACAGGGTAAGTCTCAATGTTACACTTTTTCAAAATGGCGAGGAGCCTGTTCACCTTTCTGCAATTACGGCAGGTGGAAGCCAGGCTGTGTTTTTCAAGCTTAATACTTTTGGGGAAGAGGCATTTCTTGATAAATTGATTGAATTACTTGATGTGTAGTCAACATCACAGCTCTGATTATCTTTGTATAATATGTTGTGAGCCGTCTGCTTACCTTGTGATTATTAATGGAATCAGTTATAATGTATTCTATAGAATTTTAATGGAGGAATTTACATGGGCAGCTATCTCAATCCGGGAAATTTTTCTTTTCGTGGAAGCCTTCGTTCTAAAATATATGTGGACAAAAGCGAATTGATTGTAAAAACCAATGACGCACTTTGTACAGAGCAAAAGTATATCTGTGTGAGCCGTCCGCGAAGATTCGGGAAGTCAATGGCAGCAAATATGCTTGCAGCATATTATGACCGAAGTGAAAATACAGAAGAATTATTCCACAATCTTGCCATCAGCAAAGACAAATCATATAAAGAAAATCTGAATCAATACGATGTAATCAAAATTAATATGCAGGAATTTTTGAGCATGTCGGAAACAATGGAAGAAATGCTCGAAATGCTTAAAAACTATCTTGTAGCTGATTTAGAGGAAACCTATCCCAAAGTGCGCTTCCGAGATGGAAAAAATCTGATTCAGGTGATGAAAGATGTATTTTCTTATACGAAATGCCCTTTTGTAATTTTGATTGATGAGTGGGATTGCCTGTTCAGAGAATATAAACAAAATAAAGAAGCCCAAAGAAAATATCTGGATTTTTTACGTGCATGGCTTAAGGATAAAGATTATGTTGCAATGGCTTATATGACAGGTATCCTACCAATTAAGAAATATGGTTCTCATTCTGCCCTAAATATGTTTACCGAGTATTCCATGACTGATCCAGGTGAACTTGCAGAGTATTTCGGCTTTACCGAGTCGGAAGTATTTGGACTTTGTGATAAGTATGAAATGAGTTTCGAGAAAGCAAAAATCTGGTATGACGGGTATCAGTTAGTTGAGCATAAAAAAGAAAAAGAAGAATGTCATTCTATGTACAGTCCTAAATCCGTTGTGGAAGCCATGCTACGTCATAAGTTTGGGACTTATTGGAATCAGACAGAAACATATGAGGCATTAAAAATTTATATCCAGATGGACATGGATGGATTAAAAGAGTCCGTGGTTCGAATGCTCGCAGGAGAGTCTGTTTCGATTAATATTGGAACATTCAGTAATGATATGACTACATTTGCAACCAAGGATGATATATTGACATTATTAGTGCATCTGGGATATCTGACATACAACGTAACCGACCAGACTGTGAGAATTCCAAATAAAGAAGTTTCTCAGGAATATGTTAATGCAATCAGCACGATGAGCTGGCATGGAGTGGCAGATTTATTAGATTCATCTCATAAATTACTTGAAGCATTATGGGATTTAGATGAAGAAGCCGTTGCTGCCGGGATTGAAAAAGCTCATGAGGAAATACCCATTCTTCAGTATAACGACGAAAACTCTCTTAGTTGTACAATCAATCTTGCGTTTTATTTTGCACGGGAATATTATTCAATCATACGAGAACTCCCGGCCGGAAAAGGATTTGCAGATATATGCATGATTCCAAGACAAGAACATTTGGATAAGCCAGCAGTCATAATTGAATTGAAGTGGGACAAGAACACGATTGGTGCCTTAAAGCAAATCAAAGAAAAGAATTATGGAAATGCATTAAAAGCATATCAGGGAAAAGTGCTATTGGTCGGTATCAATTATAATAAAAAATCCAAAAAGCATGAATGTGCCATTGAGGTTATGGAAAAATAGACAAAGTTTTTTAAAAAGTATTCGTTATGTTGGAAATCAAACATACAAGTTGTTTTTATAACGCTATTATTCTATCAGAAACATAAAAAAACTACTGATGGAGGAAAAAAATATGTTTTGTTTTCAATGTGAACAAACGGCCGGATGCACCGGCTGTACCGGAAATACAGGTGTCTGCGGAAAAAAGGCAGATACTGCACAGCTACAGGATGAATTGACAGGCGCACTGATTGGTCTGGCAAGAGCTGTCGATGACATATCAACTGTTTCAAAAAAGACCTGGCAGACCATTATTGAGGGCTTATTTACCACAATTACAAATGTAAGCTTCGATAATACAGCAATCGAAGCTATGATACAAAAAGTCAGAGCTGAAAAGGACAGTCTGGCTGGCGGCTGTAATAAATGTCAGTCTCCTTGCGGACGAACTGCCGAATATGATATGCAACAGCTATGGAATGCGGATGAAGATATCCGTTCCCTGAAGTCCCTTATTCTATTTGGTATTCGCGGAATGGCCGCATATGCCTATCATGCATATGTCCTGAATTTTGAAGATCCCGAGGTAAATCAGTTCTTCTGTGAAGCATTATTCAAGATTGGTTACGCAGAAGATATGGATGAACTGCTTCCGACAGTACTTAAGGTAGGTGAAATCAATCTGAAGTGCATGGCACTTCTCGATAAGGCAAATACACAAACCTATGGAACTCCGGAGCCAACAGATGTTACGCTTACGGTGGAAAAGGGACCGTTTATCGTAGTAACCGGACACGATTTAAAGGACCTGCAGCTTTTGCTTGAACAGACAAATGGAAAGGGAATCAATATCTATACTCATGGTGAAATGCTCCCTGCCCATGCATATCCACTCTTAAAGAAATTCCCTCACCTGAAAGGAAATTTCGGAACAGCATGGCAGAATCAGCAAAAAGAATTTGATCATATTCCTGCTCCTATTCTCTACACCACAAATTGTCTGATGCCTCCAAAGAGCAGCTACATCGACAGAGTATTCACAACAGAAGTAGTTGCCTTCCCGGGTACTGTTCATATCGATGAGCAGAAGGATTTCACCCCTGTTATTGAAAAAGCACTTGAACTCGGTGGTTACGAGAAGGATCAGATTTTTACAGGCATAAATGGCGGGACACAGGTAACAACCGGTTTTGGTCATTCAGCAATCCTGTCCCATGCAGACACGGTAATAGAGGCCGTAAAATCAGGAGCTATCCGTCATTTCTTCCTGGTTGCCGGCTGTGATGGTGCCAAACCGGGCAGAAATTACTATACAGAATTTGTAAAACAGACACCTTCTGACAGTATTGTCCTGACTCTGGCATGTGGAAAATTCCGTTTCAACGATCTAAAGCTTGGAGAAATTGGTGGTCTTCCGCGACTGATGGATATGGGGCAGTGTAATGACGCTTACGGTGCGATACAGGTTGCAATAGCACTTGCGGATGCATTTGGATGTTCAGTAAACGAGCTTCCGCTTTCCTTTGTACTCTCCTGGTATGAACAGAAAGCAGTCTGCATCCTCTTAACACTGTTACATCTTGGTATAAAAAATATCCGTCTCGGTCCTTCTCTACCGGCGTTCCTTTCTCCTAACATTCTGAACTTTCTGGTAGAAAACTATGGGATTGCACCTATTACCACACCGGAGGAAGACCTCAAAGTGCTGTTGAAACAATAATATGTATTTTTTCCGATGTTCTAATACACTAATAGGGCGTGTGAAAAAACGAGAGTTTTTTCACACGCCCTTTTGTTAATCTTCTCTTATATAATTATTATTTACTACTTTTTGCACATCTTTTGGATCAGGCATTGAGCGGATTGCGCCTTTCTTTGTTGTGACCAGATATGCGGCAGCGTTGGCAATTTGCAGCATCTCTATCAAATTTTCTTTACTCAAATTCTCTAAATCATGATCCAATAGATAATTTAACACACTTCCACAAAATGTATCGCCTGCACCTGTTGTATCAATTGTTCCACCAAGCAAATATGAAGGTACATATGCCATAATTTCTCTATAATAAGAATAGCTTCCATCAGCACCGGCTGTTATATTAAGGAGTTTTATATTTGGATATCTCTCCATAAGAATATTTGCTCCTTTGTCAAAATCAGATGTTCCTGTCATAAACTCAATTTCATTATCCGAGATTTTCAAAACATCACACTGACTTAATCCATATGCTATCTGTTTTCTCGCATCATCCAGACTTTTCCATAATGGTGGTCTGAGATTTGGATCAAAAGAAATGATTAATCCGTTATTTTTAGCGGTCTCAATTGCTCGTTTTGTTGCCTCCTTTACATTATCATCAGTCATAGAAAGAGTTCCAAAATGAAAGATCCTAGACTGCTTTATCTGTTCATACGCAACCTCATCTGACGATAACATCATATCCGCTCCTGGATGACGATAAAATGAAAATTCTCGGTCGCCATTTTCATAATTTTTCACAAATGCTAGTGTTGTATTATAGTAATCATCTATAATTAATCCTTTGTGATCAATTCCGGTTTCATCCAATATAGCAGTCAGCATTTTTCCAAAAAAATCATTACCAATTTTGCCTATGAATGTACAGGATTTATTATATTTTCTTAATAAAGCAAGTACATTACACGGAGCTCCTCCCGGATTTGCTTCAAAAACCGGATTTTCCTGTCCACTCATTCCATAATCAGTAAAATCTACTAGTAGCTCGCCTAAAGCAACAACATCATATTTTTTCAATTGCTATCCTCCGAATTTCATCCAAGCATATATCGTTCAAATTCTAGTGCATTCTTTGCGTCACGATCCAATGCTTCTTCGCTTGTGTCAGGTACAATATCTCTCCATACCTTAATATTCTGTCCTACAGTTCCTCCCGGCATAACAAAAGGCTCCATCACAACTGTCTTATCATAATTAATGTCTCTTAATGCCTCTCCAATCTCTCTCCAAGGTGTTCGTCCTCTTCCCGGAACCATACGATTACACTCGCCTGTATGGAAGTGTCCCAGTAAACTGCCTGCCTCACGTATTGCTGCACCAATACTTTCCTCTTCAATATTCATGTGAAAAGTATCTAACATTACACTTACATTAGATGCCTTAGGCTCTAATTCACGAACACTTTTCACAAACGCAGTGCATTCCTTTGATGTATTAATAACGTGATTCTCAAAACGATTTAAACTTTCAAGGCCAAGCACCTCAATTCCGCATTCTGCTGCTATCCTTCCAAGTTTGGCCATTCCTTCTATTCCTCTCTCCCAATCGCCCTTTTTGTCAACCGGTTTAGAATAATCAATAGGCCAGCATGAATATAAAGCTCCGCCAATAAGAGTTGCTCCAATTTTTTCCATTCTTTTAAACAAATCAGTATAGAATTCAAGTGCATGCTTTCTTACCGCTGGATCACTGCTTGAAATATTATTTTCCGGCACCGGACCATATCCAACAGTAAGTCGTATATTTTTATCTGCCGCATGCTTTTTTAATTCCTTTAACTCTTCATCACTATATTCCGGGAGTGGCCCGGCAGCAATTTCCAAAATGTCAAACCCAAGCCTGGAAACCTTGTCTATGTAATAATGATAATCTCCATCCCATTCATGCTCCCAATATGCGTAATAAATTCCATGTTGCATAATCTTATACCTCCTTTTTATTTAGACGCTGCCTTTTTTGCACGTCGTTTTGAAATGTAAATGTTAAATACTAAAACTGCAAGTAATGCTACACCCCAGATCATATCTCTGTAATAGTTGCTGATAGACGGAAACTGATTTAAATAAGAAGACAGTGTCTGAAGAATAATAACCGCAAAAGCAATTCCCGGTATATTACCAAAACCACCATCCGGATTAATTCCACCTAAAACAGCGACCAATATTGTCTGCATTGTATAGCTTGTTCCAAAATCCGCCTTAGCAGAATTCAATCTTGATAAGCTCACAAGTCCTGCAACTGCGGATAAAATGCCTGAAATCATGTAACAGCACAATGTCGTCTTCTTAACATTTATTCCTGCAAACTTTGCGGATTTCGCATTTGTTCCAACTAAATATACCTTATTTCCGAAACTCGTTTTACTCATAATCCATGTGAGTATAATTGTACAAATTATAAACAAAATAAATGGTAACGGAATCCCAAAAATCGTCATTGCCGAAAGAATATTAAACTGTCCATTTGCAGATACAGTACTTCCCTTGGACAAAACAATGGATATTCCCATATATAGTTCATAACTACCTAGTGTTGCCAGCATTGGCGGAATATTAAGAAAACTAACAAGGAATCCGTTAAAAATACCACATAAAGCACCTACAACAAGTGCAACTACACATGCAAATATTATTCCTGCAATTCCACTTGTATTACTCTGAATAATTAATCCTGCACTTATTCCACATAAATTTGCAATATATACTGTTGATAAATCAATTCCTCCGCTTAACATACATATACCCATTCCAAGTGACATAAGGCCATATTCTGTAAGCTGCTTTCCAATTGACTGTACATTACCTACATTCAAAAACTGTGATGACTTTGTAATTCCGGTTATAAAAACCAATACCACCAAAATAATGATTAATCTTCTCGAATTTTCATCAAAAGGTAAGGTAATACTTTTTTTCATTTTCTTTGATTCATTCATGTTTACTCTACCCCCTTCTTCTTTGCGGTCGTCTTCGATGCACTTTTTGCCTGCATAGCAGAAATTGCAGTACCTATTATTATAATTGCTCCTATAAATACCTTTTCCCAATATACTGAAATTCCAAGCAAAATCAAACTATTTGCAACCATTGTAAGAAGCAATGTTCCAAGCAGGCATCCTCTGAGAGTACCAATTCCTCCTGTCATACGTGTTCCTCCCAGAATTACTGCCGCAATTACCAGCATTTCTTCTCCAGCATATTCATTTGGGAGATAAAAATAAGACATCATTGCATAACATAAACCTGCAATTGCAGCTATTCCACCATTTACAACAAATACCAGAAATCTGACTTTTCCGACATTTATTCCTGCTCTCTGTGCGCTGACTTCATCTCCGCCTACTGCATATACACTTCTTCCTGCCATTGTGTAATTTAAAACCATATATGCAATTACATACAGTACTATCATAATAATAACTGTAACCGGAAGCGATGAACTCAGCCCTGATTTTGCATTTGTAACAGTTGCAATATTTATCTTACTCAGCTTATATAGTTTATCTGGCAGTTCTGTTCTGCCGGCTTCAAATGCGCCAAACAAAATACCACTACAAATAGATGATGTTCCAAGCGTTACTATCAAACTATTAAACTTATACTTAACAATAAAGAACCCATTAATACAGCCAATAAGACATCCAACACCAATTGCTATAATAAATACCGGAATAACACCTAATGAAAAGTGATTTCCAAGTGTTACAGCAATATACGCTGAAAGTGCTGCAATTAAAGGAAATGATACGTCCGCACCTGTACTTACGAAACTAAGCAATGCACATAATGCGTAAATAGCAGGTATAATCATTGACCTTATTAAATCCATTAAATTGTTACTTGTAAAGAACTGACCTGAACGCACCTGAATTATTACCGAAAATGCGATAATAATACACAAAACATAAAATTCCGTCTGTTTCATGATGCTTTTCACATTAAATTTCATCTTTACACCCCCTATATAGTTGACTTATACAGATTATCATCTGTAAGTTCTTCGCCTTTAAATTCGCCTGTCATTCTTCCAGCTTTCATAATCAAAGCTCTATCACATAAGGCTGTAATCTCAGCTACATCATCTGACACAACAAGCACAGCCATCCCACCTTTAGCTAATTCACGTAATAATTTATGAATATCATACTTTGCACCTATATCCACACCTACAGTTGGACCATTTAATATAAGAATTTTAGGATGCGTCGCCAGCCATCGTGCAAGTACAACCTTCTGCTGATTTCCACCCGAAAGAGTCTGAACCGGCAGTGTATGGTCTTTAGTGGCAACTCCAATTTCTTTAACCCAATGTGCTGACAACTCTTTCTGTGCCGCTTCTTTTACTACACCAAACGCTCCTTGAATTTCTTCCAAGCTTGTTACCGATATATTTTTATAAATTGACTGTGGTAAAAATAATCCCTCTGTCAAACGATCCTCTGGAACCAATGCAATTCCATGTTTTTGAGCCTCAGCCACATTCTTTAGATGAACCGTTTCTCCAGAAACACTAATACTTCCATTCGTAGGTTTAAGCATTCCAAATAAAGCAAGACTGAGTTCGGTGCGGCCTGAACCAAGCTGTCCGGCAATACCAAGGATTTCGCCTGCATGTAAATCAAAGCTTACACTTTCAAATCCCTTTGCTGAAAGATTCTTTACTTCAAGCACTTTTTCAGATTTTGAAAAATCCTTTACTTCTTTAACATCGGTAATGTCAATATTCCTTCCAGTCATGTAATAAGTGAATTTTTCTTCTGTCATTTCCTTTGCAGGACATTTATATACATTTTGACCACTTCTAAGAATTGTGATACTATCCGAAATTTCAAATACTTCATCCAGTTTATGTGAAACAAATAAAATTGTAATACCCTCTTTTTTTAATTCTTCTATAATTCCGAATAATCGAGTTACTTCTTTCTTTGTCAAAGCTGTAGTTGGCTCATCCATAATAATGAGCTTAGCATTATGTAATAAAGCCCTCGAAATAGCAATCAGCTGTTTATCCGCAACCGGAAGTGTTTCAACTCTTGCATCCAGATCTACATCAAAATTAATCTTCTTGACGGCTTCTTCTGCAATCTTTCTAAATTCTCTCTTATTAACAAATTTTTTCTTCTCTGCCAATACTTGATTAAAAGCCAGATTCTCCATTACTGTTAAATTGGGAAAAATTGAAAAATCCTGATATATTACCTGAATACCTGCAGCAATCGCATCAGCAGTAGACATATTTGTATATTCTTTGCCATCAATCTCTATTGTTCCTTCATCCGGTTTATAAAACCCCGAAATTACTTTAATAATAGTTGATTTTCCACATCCATTTTCACCAGCCAGACAATGTGTCTCGCCCTTTTTGATTGTTAAATCTACACCTTTTAATGCATGCACCCCGCCAAATGACTTTTTGATATTTTTTACACATAAAATATTTTCTGACATTAACCCTCACTCTCCTTCAAACTGTTATTTTCTGAAAATCCGGATGTTTTTTAATTAAAACCATCCGGATTTTCACCAGACTACTTCATAAGTTAAATACAGTTTTATATTTAGAAATCGTAATCGTCAATATTATCCTTATTTAAAATCAATGGAGCATTACCTAATACGCAACGATTTACACCTTCCTGGATTTTTACACTATCATACCCATCCTGCTCAAGGTCAATTCCATCTTTTATTTCATCGCCTGATAACACCTTGTATGCCAGATTACACATAGCATATCCTGCTGATGCCGGATCCCACAAACACACTGCATTTATCGTACCATTTTTGACATACTCTCTTGTTGCATTTGGTGTTCCAACACCAACAATTGATACCTTATCAATTAATCCCAGCTCTTCAACTGCCTGAGCTTCACCTAAGATATCAACGGAAGCTGCTCCGGTAAATCCAGCGAGCTCAGAATTTGCCTTTAATAACTCTTTCGCCTTCCCATAAGCTGTATCAACCTTTTCTGACGATTCTGCCGATGGTACAGTATCATTAATCAGCGACATATCAGGATAATTTTCTTTCTGATACTTGTACTCTGCATTAGAATATTCCATATGAGTTGTTGATGTAGTATAGGCAACCATCTGAGCATACTGCCCTTTCTCACCCATTGCTTTTGCAAGCTCCTGCATCATTGCATTTCCAAAATCCTCAGCGGTGAATGCTTCTACATCATATAATGTGCTTTTTAAATCTGAGGCTTCGTGACTAATTACTACAATGCCATTTTCCATGGCTTTTTTCAAAACAGATTCCAATGCACCCGGATCAATTGGGACGATACACAACGCATCAACACCTTGATTAATCATGTCCTCAACCAATTGAACCTGTGATGCCGCATCCGCATTGGCTGGTCCCTTCTGTATTACATCAACTGTCTTTTCCTTGCCAAATTCATCCACTCCAACCTGCATTCTCTTAAACCAGTCCGATGTACCATCTTTAACGACAACTGCAATTGTCCAATCCGCCGGTTCCTTATCTGATTTATACTTTGTAGCATCTAATAATTCAGCGCTAACACTTACCTGTGTATCAGCATTCTTATTATTAGAACCAGAACCTGTGTCTACTGCAGAGCATCCTGCCAAACCTATCATCATTGTTAACCCTAAAACCATTGCCAATAATTTTTTTGCCATAATTTTGTCCCCCTGTGGTATTTATTCAATATTTCTGTGACGGGCTTCCATCTCTTCCTTGGAAATTCCCATTTCTTCACTTAGCATCATTACAATTACATCGAAGAATACAAGCAATGCCTGTTCAAACTGATTCCCCATCATCTGAGCTGTCGGTACATACTCATCCTCTGAGTTGTATACCGCCTTATAAGCAGTTGCAGGAATCCTTATTACCTTATCTGCAATTTCCAATATATGTCCTTTTGCAGAAGGAGTAATTAAAAGAATAGTGGCACCTGTTTTCTTTGCATTATCACAAATTATGTTTTCATGTGCCACGTCAGCACTTCCGCATGCGCATATAAACAAATCTCCTTTGTTCATGGATGGAGTGGTATCATCCCATATCCAATGAGACTCCTTTCCTAAATGCATTAAGCGCATAGCAAACTCTCTCGTCGAAAGCCCTTCTCTTCCTGCACCAAGCAGAAAAACACGCTTTGCATTTTTGATTTCCTCCAATAGTTCTCTCACGTTTTCATCACTCATTCTTGCAAAGACTTCTGATAACTCGTCCAATGCAATTTTAGATAACTCTTGAAAACGATCCATATTACATCACCTCCTGGTATTTTTTATTATCAAGGCGACTAAGCGCCAGCATGCCATCTTCATGTGTTCCTGTGTATCCGGAAAATAACCAGGCATGAATCATTGCCATTGTAAAGTCAATGCCTTTCTTTTCCATGAACCATGCTCCGGTACACAAAACATTTCCATTATTATCATTTTTGCTAAGCACTGCCGGAAAAACATCATAACAAAGTACTGCTCTTATTCCCGGAATCTTGTTTGCTGCCATTGCCATTCCCTGACCTGTTCCACAAATCAAAATTCCATAATCACATTCTTTTGATACAACCTTGTTGGATACTATTTCTGCAATCTCTGCATACTTTCCACCATCTGCTTCATGTTCCGATTCGCAACCTGTATCTACGATATCGTAACCTTCTTCCTTCATTCTCTCTAATAATTTTTTATAGAACCGGTACGCTGCTGGATCACAGCCCATTGCTAATTTCATATTTTTTCCTTCCTTTATTTGTTTTATGTAACCGCTTTCATTGATTTGTAATAAGTAAGTGATTGTGTATTTTATGAGTAATACACAATCACTCATTCTTAAAATGTCTGATGAACCAGCGGAGAATTCAATATCATATGCTGAAATGTTTCATCCGGCTGCTCCAATCTCTTTATCAGCAGTTCCGCTGCTGAATGTCCTAATTCGTATGCATCACGTTGGATACAATTATACGGAATTCCAAGATACTGCATCATGTCAATTTCATCCAGTCCTATATGTGTATACATGTCTGTTTTTCCATGCGTATGCTCACATACCGCTTGTATATATCCTTTACTAAGTAAGTTATTACATGTAATTACAGCTGTAGGCTGCTTTGACTTCGCAATCATCTGTTTTGTCACCTGATATCCTGACACCCTCGTATATGTTCCTCTAAATACGAGCTCTTCGTCATATGGAATACCAGCCTTCTTTAGTCCTTCTAAATATCCTTCAAATCGCTGAACAGACAATATATTCTCTTTGTCTCCAATTATAATTGCAATTTTTCTGTGTCCTTCATTTGCCAATGCCAAAACTGCTTTTCGCACGGCACTCTGGTCATCAAAATGTACTATATCACACTTTAATCCTACATCTCGATCCATGCAGACAATCGGACAATTCATACGATCCAATTTTCTTTGCAGTTTATCAAGAACTCCAAGAGCGGAATAATTAACTGCCGGGATATACAGCAATCCTCTTACCCTCTGCATCTTCATCATGTCCAGTGCTTTATAATCCGTATCCATATCGTTATCATTTCCAGAATATAGCAGAGATAAGTTATGCCTCTTTGTAACTTCTTCAACCCCGGAAAACAGCTCTCCAAAAAAAGTATTGCTAATTTCCGGAACAATCACACCGACTGTAGACGAGCTTTTCATTGACAAATTTCTTGCTGTCTGAGATGGCGTATAATGCAGCTCCTTCATTATTCTACTAATATTTTCTCTGGTATGTTCTTCTACAATCTCCGGTGAGTTCAATACTCTGGAGACTGTTGCCTTAGATACACCTGCCCTCTCCGCAATATCTGATATTGTAATATTTTTATCGATTTTTAACCCCCTCCTTATGTAATCGGTTTCATTTGCCTGTATTATATTATTTTGCACATTCGATGTCAATATGTCAGTATTGTTTTCGTGATTATGCATAAATTTTCTATGCTTTTACATCATCACAAGCCTTTCTCTTTGTGCTATTTATACATGTAACCGCTCTCATCTCAGCTTGCCATAATAATTTGTCTACAGTCTGATGCAACATTTCTTAGAGAAATGTTGCATTTTTATTTGGCTAAACCTATTTTTCCAAAAGAACATACAGAAACAAGCCACTTAACCGGTCACAGGCTTACAGAATCGTAAAAGCTGCCGCCGGTAAAACAACACAGAATATAGCGCCTTTGCTGTATCCTGTGTTTTTAAATTAACTTTAAATTAATTTGCAATCATTAGGGTAATCTAAGCTAATTCTCCCCATACATCTGTGGCCGCCTGTCTCTGAACAGTCCCCAGCTCTTTCTCTCACTCTCCAGCTCATCCAAATCAAAACTGTGGAGTATGAAGCCCTCCGATACTCTGTCCATCTCCTCAACAACCTCTCCGGTTGCGTCTGTGATAAACGAAGAACCGTAAAAAGTAAGTGCAGAGCTCTGGTTTCCGTTTTCCGCACACGGTAAAACCTCCTCTGTGCCTACCCTGTTTGCCGCCACAACCGGCATCAGATTGCAGGCTGCATGCCCGGTCATGCACCGTCTCCAGTGCGGCATGCTGTCGCATTCCAGTATCGGCTCACTGCCTATGGCTGTTGGGTAAAAAAGTATCTCCGCGCCCTTTAAAGCCATGCCTCTTGCTGTTTCCGGGAACCACTGATCCCAGCATATGCCTACTCCTATGGTTGCATATCTTGTCTTAAAAGCTTTAAAGCCTGTATTTCCTGGTGTGAAGTAAAACTTCTCCTGATAATAATGATCGTCCGGAATATGTGTCTTTCTGTATATTCCAAGCACCTCTCCGTCGGCATCTATCACTGCCACAGAGTTGAAGAGCTGTCTGCCCTCTCCTGCCTCATAAAAGCTCACGGGAATCACCACGCCAAGCTCCTTTGCAAGTGCCTTCATGCTCTTTACCGCATCATTTTCAGAAAGCGGCTTTGCATAGTCATAATAATCGTACCGCCTCTCCTGACAGAAATACTGTCTCTCAAAAAGCTCCGAAGGAAGTATTATCTGTGCTCCGGCCTCTGCCGCAGCCCTTATAAGCTTTGCTGCTTTTTCAATATTTTCTTTTACATCACGGCTGCAGCTCATCTGGATTGCAGCAATTGTAACCTCTCTCATACTATTTCACCTCGCCTTTCTCACTCTGCCGTCTCACAACGAGCTTTTACCAAGCCTCAGTGTAACGGGGAATATTTCAACCAATTAAATTACTGTGGTATCTGCTGTGTGATACAGTGTATATTTCCCCCACCGACAATTATGTCGCGCGCATATATCGGATACACCTTTCTTCCCTCAAAAAGGCTTCCGATTACTTTAAGCGCAGCCTCATCCATCACATCACCAAACTGCGGAATAAGCACGCCACCGTTTGTGATGTAAAAATTCACATAGCTTGCCGCCAGGCGTTCTCCTGCCTCGCGCTCATCCTCACCCTCCTCAAAGGTGAAGCCCGAAAGCTCATATTCTGTGATACACACCGGCTTCTTTGGAATGTAAACCTTGTGAACCTCAATTTTTCTGCCCCTCGCATCAGTTTCATTTTCCAATATTTCAAGGTCCGCTGAGGACATCTGATACTGTGGGTCATCCTTATCATCAGTCCACGCAAGTACTACATGCCCCGGGCTTGTAAATGCACATACGTTGTCCACATGCTCGTTGGTTTCATCATTGTATATTCCATAAGGAATCCATATGATTTTTTCGGCACCCAGATAATCCTTTAATTTCTGTTCTATTTCAGACTTCGATAACTTTGGATTTCTGCCCTTGCTCAGCAGACAGCTTTCAGTCACTATCACAGTTTTCTCTCCGTCTGTATGTATGGCTCCGCCCTCGAGGACAAACGGATGCGCATCATACATGTCATATCCGGCTTCGTTGCAAAATAAAGCCGCTACTCTGTCATCCCTTGTCCAGTCTGCGTACAGACCATCCACCTTGCCGCCCCAGGCATTAAAGCACCAATCGATTCCTCTGACAGCGCCATTATCATTTTTCACAAATGTCGGCCCCACATCTCTGGCCCAGGCATCGTCCGACTCCATTTCTATATATTTCACCGAGAAATTTTCTTGATAATTTTTCCGATTCCTGACAGCCTCCACGACAGTCCTTGCATTGTCTATCACATCTGACTCAGCGAGCACAAATACCTGCTCAGACTCTGCTATTGCACAAATCACCTCCGCAAAAGCCTCTCTTGCACGCTTGGCACCGTAAATCCACGAGCCCGGGCGCTTTGGCCAGATGATGATGGCACCCTTGTGGGGAGCATACTCTGCCGGCATATAGAAGCCGTCTGCTCTAGGACAGCCTGCATTTAAAATCTTCATAGTCGAATCTCCTGATAACCTTACAATCCTTATTTTCATCCATTACTGCAATATCCGGAAGCGGCATGCCGTTAAAGGTATTATTTTTGACCATCGAGTAGATTGCCATATCGCAAAAGCACAGCCTGTCGCCGATTTTTATCTCTCTGTCAAATGAATAATCCCCTATCACATCACCTGCCAGACAGGTACATGATGACAGTCTGTAGGTATATTTCTTCTCCCCCGGCTCGCCACTGTCCATAAGCGGCGGACGATACGGCATCTCAAGCACATCCGGCATATGACAGGCCGCGGAGGTATCCAGAATGAGTATCTTTATGCCATTGTTTTCAACTATATCAAGCACCGTTGTCTCCAGATAGCCTGCATCAAGCGCAACAGCCTCTCCCGGCTCCAGATAGATTTCCAGATCGTATTTGTCACGCATATGCGTAATGCATTTTTCAAGCCTTTCAATGTCATAGTCTGCTCTTGTGATGTGGTGTCCGCCTCCCATATTGAGCCACTTAAGGCCATACAGCAGATCTGCGAATTTCTCCTCTACCGCTGCAAGAGTCGTTTCGAGCGCATCCGAATCCTGTTCACAGAGCGTATGAAAATGAAAGCCCTCTATACCCGATAAATCAAGCCCGTTTTTAATAGCCTTATCGAGTGCCTCTCTCGTTATCCCAAGCCTTGAGCCCGGCGCACATGGGTCATATATCTCATGCCCCTCCTGTGTGGAGCACTCAGGGTTTATTCTGAGCCCGACACTTATTTTTTTATCAGCCCTTTCGATTTTCTCCCTGTGAAGCAGATACTGCGATACGGAATTAAATACAATGTGGTCACATATTTCTACCAGCTCATCCATCTCCTGCGGCAAAAAAGCGGGACAGAATACATGGTTTTCCTTTCCCATTTCTTCATGTGCAAGGCGGGCCTCAAAAAGCCCGCTTGCAGTTGTCCCGCTTAGATATCTGCCGATAAGAGGATATTCATAAAATGCGCTAAATGCCTTCTGTGCGAGAAGAATCCTTGCACCTGTCCTTTGCATGACACCGTTTAATATCAAAAGATTTTCAGTTAATTTTCCCTCGTCTATCACATAACAGGGAGTTCTCAGTTCATTTATCTTCATACCGGCCTCCGGACTAATCCATGTGTACTGACTCATCCTCAGTCTTGTAGCAATCCACAGGAACCGGATTCTCCACTACCTGCCAAGGCAGTCCAAACTTATTAAGAGCCTCCATGTATGGATCCGGATCCATCTCCTCAAGGTTGAACACTCCCGGTTTCTTCCAGAGTCCCTTTACCACCATCATTGAGCCAATCATTGCCGGCACACCTGTGGTATAAGAAATCGCCTGCGACTCAACCTCCTTGTAGCACTCCTGATGGTCGCATACATTGTAGATGTAGATTGATTTTTCTTTGCCATCCTTGACACCTGTAAAAATACATCCGATATTTGTCTTTCCGACTGTACGAGGTCCCAATGACGCAGGGTCCGGAAGCAGCTCCTTAAGCACCTGTATTGGCACTATTTCCTTTCCGTCCACCATGATCGGATCTGTCCTCAGCATGCCTACATTCTCAAGACACTTCATGTGTGTGAGGTAGCTCTGTCCAAAGGTCATGAAGAATCTGATTCTCTTTATGCCCGGAATATTTTTGGCAAGTGACTCAATCTCCTCGTGGTGAAGCAGATACATATCCTTCTCTCCGACCTGGTCAAAATTGTACTGCGCTCTCCACTCCATAGGCTTTGTCTCTACCCAGTGTCCGTCTGTCCAGTATGAGCCGTTTGCAGAAACCTCACGCAGATTTATCTCAGGGTTAAAGTTTGTCGCAAACGGGTATCCATGGTCACCGCCATTGCAATCGAGAATATCTATAGTATGTATTTCATCAAAATAATGCTTCAACGCATATGCAGAATAAACAGAGGTTACACCCGGATCAAATCCGCTTCCAAGTATGGCTGTAAGTCCGGCCTCCTTGAACTTCTCCTGATATGCCCACTGCCATGAATAATCAAAATATGCTGTAAATCCAAGCTCCTTGCAGCGCTTTTCGTAGATTGCTCTCCACTTCGGATCCTCAGTATCCTCACACTCATAGTTGGCAGTATCAATGTAGTCAACACCACACGCAAGACATGCATCCATGATTGTAAGATCCTGATACGGAAGCGCAACATTTAAAACCGCATCCGGCTTGTATGCACTAATAAGCGATTTTAATTCCTCCACATTGTCGGCATCAACCTTTGCAGTCTCAATTTTTGTGCTTGTCTTTCCCTCAAGCTTTGCCTTTAAGTCGTCACATTTTGACTTGGTTCTGCTTGCAATCATAATCTCGGTAAATACCTCGCTGTTCTGGCAGCATTTTCTGATTGCCACCTGCGCAACTCCGCCACATCCGATAATAAGTAATCTGCTCATTTTTGTCCCTCCTGATTCGCTTTGGTTATGATATAGTTTATTATAATTTTACCTTGTTTCCTCTTCCTCGAGTAAATCCTCCACATATTTCGGAAGCATGAAGGCTCCCCTGTGTAAGTGTGTTGTGTAATACCAGGTTTTAAGCCCCAGTGCATCCCACCTTTGTGCATCCAGATCATAAAGCGGATGATACTTCTTCGATGCAAAGCCAAACAGCCAGTAGCCTGACGGACAGGTTGGAATATGTGCCTGATATACCCTGCTTATAGGAAATGATTTATACACCTTTCTGTGCATTTTCCGGCACTCAAGCTCGTCCTCATCATAAAACGGGCTTCCGTGCTGGTAAACCATGATTCCATCATCCTTTAGCGCCTTATAGCAGCTTCCGTAAAATTCTTTTGTGAAAAGTCCCTCCGTATGTCCGAGCGGGTCTGTCGAATCGTTGATTATCAGATCATATTCATCATGCTTTCTGCGTAGGAAGCGCAGACCGTCATCATAAAACATGGAGATTCTTTCGTCCTCAAGCCCACATGCCACCTCCGGGAAAAACCGCCTGCATACATCGACAAACATCTTGTCTGTCTCAACCACATCAATATGCTCGACTGACGGATATTTGATGAGCTCCTTTGCCACGCCGCCGTCGCCACCACCTATTATAAGTATCTTTTTGGCATTCGGGTGAACCGCCATCGGCACATGTGTGACCATCTCATCATATATAAACTCATCTGTGTCCGAAAAAACAATCTCGCCATCCAGCGCAACCATTTTTCCAAACTCATATGATTTAAACACATCTATTTTCTGATAATCACTTTGCCCTGAAAAAAGCTGCTCCTGTATCCTTACATCCAGCTTTACATTGACAGTATGATATTGTGAAAACCACATTTGCATAGATTTTCCTCCTGTTTACTGCTTTAATACCTTAAGATATTCTACCGCAGGATCCTCTGTTCCCTGCATTGAACAGCCCTTTTCCTTTGCGTAAACAATGTATTGTGCAATCTCTTTCGTGATAAGCTCTCCCGGTGCAAGAATCGGGATTCCCGGTGGATAGCACATGACAAACTCACCACTTACAGCGCCTACCGCATCCATAATGCGCACTGATTTCTTCTGCGAATAAAACGCCTCCTGCGGCGATACCGCCACCTTTGGATTTATGTACTCTCCCGACAAAAGTCCGGTCTTGTCCTTGCTGTAAAGGCGCTTGATATCCTCCAGCGCACCTACGAGCCTCTCTATATCCTGTATTCTGTCACCGATTGATATATACGCAAGTATATTACAGATATCTCCAAACTCTATCTGGATATCATACTCATCACGCAGCAGATCATATACCTCTATTCCGGCAAGCCCTATATCGAGCGTATAGATGGACAGCTTTGTCACATCATAATCATATATGCTCGTGCCGTTTACAAGGTCACGCCCATACGCATAATAGCCACCTATGGAATTAATCTCCTGCCTTGCGTACTCCGACATCTGCGCCACCTTGGCAAAGGATTCCTCGCCTCTGAGTGCTAAATTTCTTCTTGATATGTCAAGGCTTGACAATAGCAGATACGATGCGCTCGTGGTCTGGGTGAGGTTGATAATCTGCCTCACATAATCAGCATTCACATCCCTTCCGGTGAGCAGAATCGAGCTCTGTGTCAGGCTTCCACCCGATTTGTGCATCGATACCGCGGACATGTCTGCCCCGGCTGCCATTCCTGATATCGGAAGCCCCTTTCCAAAATAAAGATGTGTTCCATGTGCCTCATCCGTAAGCACCTTGATGCCCTTCGAATGAGCCAGCGCAACTATCGACTTAAGGTCAGAGCATATTCCGTAATACGTCGGATTGTTTACAAGCACAGCCTTTGCATCCGGATTTTCCTCTATAGCCCTCGCCACCTGGTCAATCTCCATTCCAAGCGAAATACCAAGCTTGGCATTCGTCTGCGGATTGACATAAACCGGTATCGCTCCGCAAAGCACGAGTGCATTAAGGGCGCTTTTATGAACATTTCTCGGCAGTATAATCTTGTCTCCTGCCTTGCATGTGGACAAAATCATGGCCTGCACCGCAGAGGTGGTGCCTCCTACCATAAGAAAAGCATTTGCCGCTCCAAAGGCATCTGCCGCAAGCTCCTCCGCCTCTCTGATTACCGAAACCGGATGGCACAAATTGTCAAGCGGCTTCATTGAATTGACATCGAGCCCTACGCACTTTTCCCCGAGCAGATGCACCAGCTCAGGATTTCCTCTGCCTCTCTTGTGACCCGGCACGTCAAACGGCACCACTCTCTTCTTCTTAAACTCCTCAAGAGCCTCATAAATCGGCGCTCTTTCCTGTCTTTTGATATCCATTTACTTCTCCTGTATTTAAAAAGGATGATGCGTGCAAGCATCATCCTTTAGATTCGTCTTAACAACAGTAAAATCGTAACATATACTATGGAGTTATGCAAGAATTTACGTTTTATTTTATATAAACACTTTTAACCTTCCGACTATAAAGAGGAAGCCGGTACATGTGGAGTGCACCGACTTAAAATATGAAAAAGATTAATATGAGTATTTCTTTTGTTTATGTTGTCAGTATACAGGGCAATTGTGAAAATGCTGTGTTTACTTTCTTACCCTTTTATAAACAAAATATTAATGCAGCACAACAAAAAGAGCTCCTTTCGAGCTCTTTGCGCTTTGTATGTGCCAGATAACATTTTCTACTATAAAGGAGTATTCAATGGGAACTACACAGCCAATCCGAAACAAGGACGAACTCACGGCTTTCAGGATGTACTATAAGGATATCCGTCCAAACAGCCGCAATTACTGTTTAATTGTGATGGGATTAAACACAGCACTACGAATTAGTGACCTGCTTAGATTAAAGTGGGACAACGTTTACCATTTCGAACATCATGAATTTCGCACTCATTTTCTTATCAACGAGCAAAAGACCGGCAAGAGTAACTATGTCACTCTAAACTACAATGCCACCGATGCTCTGAAAGATTATTTCAATGAACGTAATCCAAATGACCATGAATTTATTTTTACCAAGAACACCAGCAGATACCAGCCGATAAGCAGGACTCAGGCATATCGTATTGTAAAGACTGCTGCCGGCAAAACAGTGCAGGATGAGCACATCAGCTGTCATTCGCTGAGAAAGACCTTTGGCTATCATGCCTGGAAGAATGGCACTCCTCCCGCTCTGCTCATGGATGTCTATAATCACTCATCATATGAGATTACCCAGCATTATCTGGGGATTGAGCAGGATGAGAGGGATGAGATTTATCTGAAGCTTGAATTATAGTACCGTCTATTCCGCCGGCCACGATTTTCTGAGAGCCACATAGGAAATCAGAAAATTGGCAAGCCAGCCGGCCGGTACAGCAAGCCATACAAATGCAATACCGAAACGCGGTGCACAGATTAAGGCAACCGACAGGCGGATTGCCAGGTTTACCATATTGGCAGCGAGAAACGGACGCATGATGCCAAGTCCACGAAGCACTCCATCTGTAGCCATCTTGATGCCCATGAAAATGAAAAAGAAACCAATCCATCTCATATAATCCCCGGATACCTGATATGCCAGGGCTGTTCCGTCTTTACCCAGGAATAATGAGGAAATCTGAGTATGCAGTGTTTCAATGACTATGAATGCAAGCACCGCAAAGCACAGGTCTAGCACCAGCGCGGCGTGATAGCCTTTTTTGATACGTTCTGTCTTCTTTGCTCCGAGATTCTGTGAAACAAACGGTGAAACCGCATTTCCAATGGATACAAATATCAGAGAAAAAACATTCTCTACCCTCATCGTTGCCGAATAACCTGCAAGCGCCTGTGTACCAAACGGATTCACAACTGCCTGTACTATCATCATGCCAATTGACACGGTAGACTGCTGGAGAACCGAAGGCACAGCAATCCGAAGCATGAAACGAAGCTCATGCCTGTCAAACCATTCAAAGCAACTTTTATACCGGCGCATCCGGCTAAAGAAAATCAAAAGTGAAAACACTGCAGAGATTCCCTGTGCTATGAGAGTTGCAAGTGCTGCACCAAATACACCAAGGCCCAGGCCTGCCACCATCCAAAGGTCCATAAATATGTTTAACACAGATGAAAATATCAAAAGCCCCAGCGGAATCCTTGACTCACCAATCGATGTAAACATCGTTGAAAGTATATTGTACATAAACAGAAACGGAAATCCCACAAAATAAACGCGAAGATACAGCACTGCCTCATCCAGTATATCTGCAGGTGTCTGTAACATGCTCATCATTGAATGTGAAAAGCAAAAACCAAAGATACCCAGAATTACACTTAAAACCAGAAAACTGATCAGTGATGTTGATACTATCGTTTTCATTTTGCCATAATCCCTGGCGCCGAAATAACGGCTCACAAGTACACCTGCCCCTACACCGGCTCCAAGAGCTATACATATGAACACATTCGTAAGCGCAGCACAGGCTCCGACTGCCGCAAGTGCAGAGGAGCCTACAAACTGGCCAACGATGATTGAATCAGCCATATTATATACTTGTTGAAAAAAGCTGCCCAAAATAATAGGCATTGCAAAAACTGTCAGTGCCTTTAAGGGGGCATCTGTAATTAAATATTCATCTTTTGTCATTATTTTTTCCTCACTCCGCTATATTAGCTATAGTATAGCGAATAATCTCCTGTCTTTTATATTATTTCCTTTTCTCTGTCTTACAAAGCTTCATTTTAACCTTACTCCTTTACAATACTGTTTTATTTCTCAGACAGCATCCTCTCCAGCTTTTTCTTTCCGGTCTCATAGTCTGTAAACACTATTCCCTCCATACCAAGCTTTCTTCCACCCTCGATATTCTCCGGTCTGTCATCTATGAACACACATTCCTTTGGATTCAGATTGTATTTATCAAACAAACACTGATAGATACCGGCATCAGGCTTTATCATCCCAACCATAGCTGAAATGACTTTGCCGTCAACAAGTGATACAAAACTAAGTTCACTGTGTGTATGAAGCTCGAAATAATCCTTTGGATAATTCGATAACAAATACACTTTATAGCCTCTGCTCTTTAACTCCTTAATCCAGTCTGCTGCATAGTCGAATGCCTTTACAACAAAAGCCTTTCCCTCTTCGAAAAATCTCCTGATATCTGCCTCATACTGTGGAGCCACCTTAACCATCTCATCAATTATCTCGTTCTCAGGAATGACACCACGGTCCAGCTCAACCCAGACAGGGTTTTCATATGTTGCATGGGCTAAAGCTGCTATTTTATTTTCTTCTATGCCAATCTCACGCATTGCCTCGTCCGGCTGGAACCTGACGAGCACGTTTCCTATATCAAATACTATGTTTTTAATCATTTATTTTTTCTCCTACAACCCTGCACACTTTCTTAAAGCATGCAATACCATACTTGATGAAGTTATCCATACCATCCTGCTTTAGCTTTGCCACATAATCTTTTTCCTCAATCTGCTTTAATGCCTTATCACAGGCAGCATCCAAATCACCATCTTCAGCGTACTTGAGCTCTATTACAATTCCTGTTCTGTTTGTCGGTACTTCCACAAGTATGTCACTATATCCGATTCCCGACTCAGCATTCGATTTGATAAGCCAGTTTGACTTGTAGCCCAGGAGCCCCAACAGAATGCCATGATAAAAATTTTCTTTCTTCTCTTTTGCAACTGCTGTATCTCGTATGCTTATTGTGTTCCACAGATAATCACCATATATCTGTTCAATCTTTTGTGCATCTTCATTCACAAACGCACTGCAAAGCTCTTCGAGTGTTTTTCCATCACTTTTAGACACATCCGAAAACCATTCTTTTATTTTTTTGACAAAAAGATTTCTGATTTCTCTGTTTGGAATTACAAGACAATATTTTCCGCTTTCAGTGCGGCCGTTGTGCGTCAGATAACCTGTCGTAAAAAGCACGCTCCACAGATTTTCTATGCTCTTATATATCTCGTCGTAGGTCAGCTCAGGAGCTACATCCTTTTCAATACTCTCCCCTGCTATCAGCCTCTCTATTTCCGTTTTTGTTGAAACATCAGCCATATCGATAAATCTGCGGACAATCGCATTTCCGCTTGAGTTTGACCAGAAATCCTGCGGTTCTGCAGTCTTGTCATATTTTAACTGATCAACATAGTTTATGACATCCCATGGACAATAAATATCAGCCTTACCAAAATGATACCCATCATACCATTCCTTTGTCTCTTCGAAATGTGATGCCAAATCGTAATCATCCAGTATTTTCTTCACTTCATTATCTGTAAATCCAAACTGTTCATCAAATCTTGCATCCAGAATAGACATCACCTTAAAGTTATTGAGCCCTGTAAAGATGCTTTCCTTCGTGATCCGTAAACATCCTGTCAAAACTGCAAACTGCAGGCTCTCATTTGTCTTTAATGCCATTCCAAAGAGTCCTCTGATGAGTGAAACCATCTCATTATAGTAACCATTCTGAAATGCCTTATCCAGAGGAACATCATATTCATCAATTAATATTACCGTCTTTTGCCCGAAATGCTTATATAATAATTGAGATAAAATCTGCAGACTCGATACAAGCACTTTTTCATCCATTGCATTCGTTCCATCCTTCAATGCAATAATCGCCTTGTAGCGCTTTTTTTCATTTTCTGACAGATATTCACTATCTTCCAAAAAGCCGAATCTTTCTGCCTCTATTCCTACAAGCTCAGTAATACGATATATGGCATCCTCGTATTTCAATCCCTCCACGCTCTTTAATGACAGGAATATAACCGGATATTTACCCATATGTTCTTCGCAAAGTGCCTTATTTTGCGCAATATATAAGCCATCAAACAATGACTCATCCGCCCCGGTTTCAAAAAAAGCCTTAAGCATACTCATGTTCAGGGTTTTACCGAAACGGCGCGGCCTCGTAAAAAGAGTGACCTCTCCACCGGTTTCAACCAATTGCTCTATGAGCTTTGTCTTGTCAATATAATAAAAGCTGTTCCTTCTGATTTTTTCAAAACTATCAATTCCTACCGGCAGTTTTAAAGTGCTCACCATATGAACCTCCACAAAACATATCAATCCGCTATACTTAGCTATAGTATAGCGGATTGAGGGGCAAATTACAATTATTATTACTATTCCGGATTTATTCCAAACAATTCCCTTTTTAAAAGAATTGCAGTAATTTAAAAAACAATAAAGAGCTGGAATAAATTCCAGCCCTCTGATATGAGAGATAATATTTCTTCTGAGTATGACTAGATATGTGCTTTATTTTTGATGCATTCAAGCCATATTTTTCTTTTAAGTACAGAGCATTTTGCTGCACGATTTTTACCTTTTTCATCTGTGTATGCAACTTTAATCCCAGTTGGCATAATCGGTATTATACCACCTACATTACAAAGTGAAAGCCCTGTAATCTTGTTAAAAGGAATATTAAGCGTTTTAGCTCCTAAAAGACCACCTACAAATATAAGATTTGTTTCTGTAAGGAAAAAATTTCCTCTTGTCTGAGATAACATTTCCCATAAATCACCCTGTGTATGATCTGTGATTTTATCAGATACACTGATTAATTCACCTTTACGTAAGGTTTCTTCCCATTCTTGTTTCTTTTGTTCTGTTAATGCCATTTTCAAACTCCTTTAATAATAGTATAGTTTTTTATTTATATATCCTTGTAAAAATAAAGCATACAAAGATAAAAAAATCTTTACTTTCTTCTCCACACCAATAACGGTATCCAAGAAGATAATTGTTTATCATATCATCCCACGAATCAAACAACCATGCAAGTAAAAGCAATACTACAACTAACATAACTTTTCTACTTTGTACTTAATATTCCCATAAATTATTATATTTTCGAAACAAAGACATTTTACATTAACGCGCTAAAGTTTTCAATAGAACATAATGCCTATTTTCACTATATTTTTTAAATACAAAACCACTTTACAGCTTTTATTATGTTTTTAATCATTTATTTTTTCTCCTACAACCCTGCACCTTTTCCTGCAAAAAGCAATGCCGTATGCTAAAATATCGCACCTGCCCTCATCGCGCAGAGCCTCATCATATCTCTTCTCCTTAATCTGCGTCATAGCCGCCTCACACGCTGCATCAAGGTTTTTCATCTCTTTTGCATATTTCACTTCAATAACTATGCCTGCATCCGGGTCCTCCGGCTTGATTAAAATATCACTGAAACCGTCTCCCGACTCACGATTTGACTTAATAAGCCAGCCCGGATTGCTTCCGCGAAGCAGGCCGAGGAGCAGACCGTGATAGAAATTCTCTTTCATATCATCAGAAGCCTTGGTATCAAGTATACTTATCATGCGGCTCATCACGATGTTAAGCTGTCTTGCAATCTGCTTCTCATCTTTATCAAGGATAGCTCTAGATAAAAGCTTCATGGTATCATCATCTTTTGCGACAACAGCCTTGAACCACTCCTGAATCTGGAGAACAAACACTTCTCGCACCTCTTTATTGGGAATCACCAGCTTGTAGGCATAGCTCTCGCTGTCAGGTAGCTTCACCTCACCAGCCTTAGTCAGGTAGCCTGTTGTAAAAAGTACGCTCCACAGATTGTCTATAGTATTGTCAATCTCATCATAGGTCAAGTCAAGGCGGAGCTGTTTCTCCACAAATCCACCTGCCACGAGCTTTTCTATCTCATCTCTCGTGGTCTGGTCTGCCTTGTCTACAAAGCGCTTCACCATGTCATTGCCACTGCTGTTAATCCAAAATGCACTCGGTCTGGCTGACGGGTCAAAAACCAGCTTCTTGGCAAAATTTATTACATCCCACGGACAATAAATATCGGTATTACCGAAATGATAGCCATCATACCACTCCTTTACATCAGGGTAACGCTCAGACCTGTCATAATCTAAAAGCAGCTTCCTTACCTCATCATCAGTAAAACCAAACTGCTCATCATGGGCAATATCTACAATGGAATTGATTTCAAAATTGTTGAGACCTGTAAAAATACTCTCCTTGGATACACGAAGACAGCCTGTGAGTACGGCAAACTGCAGAAACTCATTAGTCTTGAGTGCCTTTCCAAAGAGTCCTCTGATAAGTGAAACCATCTCTTTATAGTAACCATTCTGGAATGCCTTATCCAGAGGTACATCATATTCATCAATTAATATTACTGTCTTTTGCCCGAAATGCTTATATAATAATTGAGATAAAATCTGCAGACTTGATACAAGCGCTTTTTCATCCATTGCATTCGTTCCATCCTTCAATGCAATAATCGCCTTGTAACGCTTTTTTTCATTTTCTGACAGATATTCACTATCTTCCAAAAAGCCGAATCTTTCTGCCTCTATTCCTATAAGCTCAGTAATACGATATATGGCATCCTCGTATTTCAATCCCTCCACGCTCTTTAATGACAGGAATATAACCGGATATTTTCCCATATATTTGTCACAAAGCTCTTTGTTGCCTGAAATATATAAGTCTTCAAACAAAGACTTCTCCATGCCAATCTCAAAAAAGCTTTTTAGCATGCTCATATTGAGGGTCTTTCCGAAACGCCTTGGACGTGTAAAAAGAGTCACCTTTCCCCATCCCTGTAAAAGCTGTTCTATAAGCCTTGTCTTGTCAATATAATAGAAACCGAGTTTTCTAATTTCCTCAAAATTTTCAATTCCTACCGGCAGTTTTAAAGTGCTCACCATATGAACCTCCACAAAACATATCAATCCGCTATACTTAGCTATAGTATAGCGGATTGAGGGGCAAAATACAAATATTATTACCGTTCTATTATTCCCATTTTTCTATACACAAAAAGAGTTCTTTCGAACCCTTTTCATCCTTTTATAATTCTTTGTTGCCAGCATCTATGAATGAGAAGCCAGTGTTGCCAGCTTCTGCATAATCGCACTTACATCCTGCATTACATTCAAATTGTCTTCCTCTGCCTGCATCGTCTCGCCTGCGTGCGCCGATACCTGCTGGGAAATCGCTGAGATTGTCTGAATGGAATCTATAATTTCCTTATTTGCATTCTGCAGCTCGGAAATGCTTCTTGAAAGAGTATCTGCATTTTCCTGAATTGCCCGCGTATTGTCCTCTATACTCTCAAAGCTTTCTTCTGCATTAGATGCACCGGTCTTCTCTTCGTTAATTCCATCTACCATCTTGGAGACAACACCGACCACCTCCATGATTGCATTGGATACGTTGTTTATCAACTCTGTAATATGTACGGTTGCTTCTTTGGTTCTCGTTGCCATACCGGAAATTTCTGTTGCAACGACAGAAAATCCTCTTCCTGCCTCTCCGGCACGGGCTGCTTCAATGCTCGCATTCAATGCAAGAAGACTCGTTTGATTCGTAATGCCTCCAATCAGTTCTACAATGGAATTCATTTCATCCATATACTGGTTCAGATTTTCCAGTTTTTCTGTAACCTCGGTTCCATTATCAACAGAAGCTTCAACTTCCGATGCCAGGTGCTCGATATCCTGTTTGCCTTCCGCTAACGCTTTCAGAGTAAGCGTCATGCTGTTTCCGATTTCTTCCACAGCGGTTGCAACTTCATCCACCTTATCCTGAATTGCCTGCGTCTGTTCCAACTGATTCTGCACATGCTCTGCGGTATCAGTAGCACCTGCAGATACTTCCTGCATTGCCTCAGTCGTTGTCTTAGATGCCGCTGTCAGCTTTTCGAAACGAACATTGATATCTGCAATATTGCCGGAAAGCTGCTGACCAAGTTCCTCATTCCTTTCCAGAAGATTTTCTGCCTCTGCTTTTGCCTGCGCCACTTCTGTAAATCTCTTTCTTGTGTTTTCGCGAATCACTTTTGTAGTCAAAACAGAATTTGCTCCAACCATGATCATAACAACAATCTGTACAACTGCTGCTTCGATTCCATGATACCCAAAACCGCCTTTTGTCGCACCAAGCACAACAACAATGAAACTCTCTAATATGGTACCTGTATTTATCAGAAGAAGAAAACGTGTATCACTGTAAATGGTGACGACAAAAACCATCGGAATTACAAATACATAAATCATATTTGTTGGTGAGGTAAAAAGACATATTGTGTAAAACAATGCAAATCCATAGGAAACCAGATGTTTGATCATCGCATGTTCCGTATTACCTTTCCAACAAATCACCTCGCCAATCAAAGGTATGACACCAACGACCGTAGCGATTATCATATATACCGGAGACAGTTGTCCTCTTACTATTTCCCATATCATAAAAAACACCATAACCGTTACCGTACTGATATGCGCCAGCATCGCAATGCGATTCGACCGCGTCAATTCCGAAATTTCTTTTGTTTCCATCATCATAATTCCTCCTCTCGAAAAGCTTTTCCTGCTTATAGGACTATTCTTCTAATTTTTAAAATATCATAAATATCCACACACTTCAAGAAAATCTTCCTATTCCTCTTGATTTTAATTTAAAAAGCCGCCCAGGCCATAGGCCTGTGCGACTTCTCATAAAATAATTTAAATTAAGCTTATCCTTCAATAGCAATATGCTTTGTGGTCTCAACCTTCTTTGGCTCCTTCTTCGGAACTGAAAGTTTAAGAATACCATCCTCATACTTTGCCTTGATATCTTCCTGTTTCAGCTCATCACCTACATAGAAAGACCTGCTCATAGCGCCGGAATAGCGCTCCTTACGGATGTACTTGCCATCCTTCTCGTCCTTTTCTTCCTTGTCAAGTCCTTTGGCTGCGCTGATAGTTAAGTAACCATTTTCCAGCTTAGCCTCAATCTCATCCTTCTTGAAGCCCGGAAGATCTATATCTACTTCGTAGCTATTGTCAGTTTCCTTGACATCAGTCTTCATAACGTCCTTTGCGTGTTTACCATAAAGCACCTTATCAACATCAGGAAATGAAAAATCCATCCAATCATCGTTAAATAAGTTTTCTCCAAAAATACTAGGCATCAACATAAGTCATCTCTCCTTCTTAATCTATAAAATCTGTGTCAACCTGTTTCTTTGGAACCGGGATGTTTCAAGAACTCAAAGCCTTTGCTTTTTGTTCCTTTCCTTTGTTCTTGACTATGTTATACACCCAAAATTAGCACTCGTCAAGAGAGAGTGCTAATAATTTATAAATTGTTTATAATTTGCTTTTGACACACCGGAATTATTATTTACCGGGGCATATATTGCATTATTTTGATATAAATAAAACGCCAAGCGTACCCGGTCCACAATGTGATGAAATCACACCACCTGCTCTTGTCTCTATAATTTCCTTGAAAATGCCAAGCGAAGCGATATAATCTCTTACCTCATCAACAACGCTTTCATCGCATTCAGAATGTGTGATAAATACTCGGTCCGTCATTGCATTTTTCATATCATCCTCTAAATCGTGGGCATAATTCTTTATTACCTTGCCGATTTTGCCGCGGTATTTTTTGCTTGCATCCATTTTTCCCTCTTTCACAACAATCATAGGATGAAGTGCCAATGCTCCGCCGATTAACGCGGAAACAGCACTACATCTGCCACCTCTGTAAAGATATACAAGTGTATCAACCACAAAACTAGCCCGGACTTTTGGAATTAATTCAGAAATTCTTTTTCTGATTTCTTCACGCGATTTACCGTCTGCCGCCATAATTGCAGCCTCCACAACAAGCAGACCAATTCCTGTTGACAAATTTCTTGAATCAATTACAGTGACCGCATCTTCTGCTTCCATTTCTTCCGCCGCCATCCGAATTACATTCCCGGATGTTGACATCTCGCCGGATATCGAGAAACAGATAATTTCCCTGCCAGCCTCAATATATGGACGCATAATGTTCATAGCCGTCTCTATGGATGGTGCCGAAGTCTTCGGTGTCGTCTTATTTTCATCCGCCCATTTATATAATGCAGCTATATCAATTGCCGGGCCGTCTTCTAATTCTTCGTTTCCTTTTACTATATGTAAAGGAATAATATCGATATCGTATTTCTTTAAAACTTCCTGTGACAGATCGCATGTGCTGTCAGATATAATTTTTACCATTTTAACACCTTCAGGCTTTCAAAAGTCATTTTGTCCTTCCTTTCTGTTCTATTATACTATCTTATTTTATTGTTTCAATTGCAGCATAAATATATGATACTGATTTATTGAATTTACTGCAACATAATCTTGAAGTTTATGTAATGTATTTCGGTAACAAAGGTATTCAGAAAAGACTCTTTACTCTATATCATTTTTTGAGTAATTCCAATGCTCTGTCCATTGATACGCAGTCCGCATATCGTTCAGGCCATAAATTTATCCCATGGAGTACGCACCTCAATAAGGTTTCCGGACGGATCATAAAATCTTACAAGCTTTTGTCCTCCGTCAAGTTCTGTCAATTCTGTAGCATACCTGAACGCATACTTCCCTGACTCCAGCTTTTTAACTACACCTTCGATATCATTATCTTCAAAATACAGTTCTGTCCTGTTATTGTATGGAATAGTCTGTATCTGCATGCTTTCCTGCCATATTCCGGAATCCTGCAGTACAAGCCCCTCCGACATTATTACATTACCTTCCTGTCTCGAAATCACATTAAGGCCAAACAGTTCGTTATAGAAGTGGATTGACTCTTCGATATTGTCCACTACTATTAGTATGTTCTTTAGCTTCATATGACCACCCCATTACAATGATCCACCTCATGCTGAATTATCTGTGCTGTCCAGCCTGTGTATTTGCCATGTTTCTTTTTGAAATTTTGGTCGAGATAATCCACTTCAATCTCTTTATATCTCGTGCATGGTCTCACACCCTCCAGCGAAAGACAGCCTTCCTCCGTCTGAAAAGCTCCTGATTTTCCGGTAATCACCGGATTAATCATTGCAAATTGGAATGGTCCGGCCGCAACCACTATGATATTCTTTTTCACGCCAATCATGTTAGCCGCCATGCCAACACAATGGTCAAGATTTGCTCTCAATGTGTCAAGTAAATCCGTAACCACCTGTTTGTCATCTTCTGTAGCATCCACTGATTTCTGTGCAAGAAACAATGGATCACGCATTATCTTCTTTACCATTATTTACTTCCTGTTATACCTTTCTTCTTAATTTTTTGTCCAAATAATAACCGTATCTTCCCTGTCTTCCATCATGTGGAAAACCTTCATCGCCACCGTATCCATCGTATGGCATAGCAATACCTCCCCAAAAATTTACCAGTCCTCATCATCGTCATCAATAGCATCATCTACACCGGCCGCATAATCATCATCGCTGTCGTATCTGTCATCATCATAGTCTCCATCCATGTAGACATCATCATAACCATCATCGTATGAATCATGATAATATTTCTTTGAACCGGAGCCGCTGCTTGAAGAGCTTCCTGAATATGTAGAGTTGCTACCGGAATTGCCATAGCTGCTCGTACTGCTGCCCGAAGAATTTGTACTGGTTCCTGATGAACTACTACTATTGTATTTTCCGGAAGAATAGCTTTTTGGTGTATAACTGTCGCTTCCATTACTGCCACTTGAATGATACGATGAACTGCTATGTGACGAGTATGAGCTTGATGGTGAATAGTCATAATCATAATACTCTTCATCATCAGAACCAGACCAAAATCCTGAAAGTCCGCCTATGATAGCAAATACTCCGATAGCTACCAGAAATAAAATTATGTTTTCTGCAATAGAATTTTTGTTATTTCTCATAATCGCACACTCCCTTATAGTTGTCAATAATATCTCAGTGATCAAATCATTGTTCCCAAAACCGTTAATCAAAAATCAAAATCATCAGGATCAAATCCGGCATCATCAAGGACCTCGTTTCTCTCTTCTTCACTCATATCTTCAAGGTCGTCCAAATCAACACCCTCGAGTGCTAGGCTGTATTCAATATCGTCACTTTCATCTTCCATATATGATTTTTCATCGCTGTCCTCGCCAAATACAATGCTGTCCATCATTGAACGCTCATACGCATTGAGACTTCCATCGTGATCACTGTCAAAGCTTCTGTCATAAATTCTTCCATCCTTACCTAACATAATTGATTCCTCCTTAAATTGGTTAAATAAATAATGTACCTATTTAATACTGATTATGCTATCTGCTTATTTGTTATATTAATTATGCCTCATTGCGAGTCCAAAAATCTGCCCTCGCAACACGAATCTTTGTTCATTAATTGAAAAATTTAACGCAAAAAATTGCCTACTTTTACCTTTACAATCGTGCATTTAGTTTTACAAACCTTTAAAATATACTCATAGCTGTCTGACCAGAAAGGAGCAAACATATGAGTAAACATCTAACTCTTTCTGATAGAGCCATTATCGAAAAATATCTTGCACAAGATATGCCTTTTTCGTACATTGCCAAGAGACTTCATCGTTCTCCCTCAACGATTTCAAGGGAGGTTAAAAATCATCGGTGCTTTGTTAACGGATATCGTTATTCAGATAATCCTTGCATTAACTACCGCTCCTGCATTCGCAGGAATCTTTGTGATCAGGAATCTATCTATTCCTGCCATCACAGATGCAAGAATTGCACTGAATTTAATTGCAATAAACTATGTTCTCAGTTTGTTTCATTTAATTGCGAAGCACTATCTAAACCACCTTATGTTTGTACTGGATGTCCTGATGAGAAAAAGTGTAAACGTAATCACGCTTATTACACTGCACATCGTGCTCATGCTGAATATAGCAAACAGCTACACGATGCTCGTGCTGGCATTAGAACAAGTCCTGAACGTCTTATGGAATTAAACGATTTATTAATGCCATTGGTAAACAAAGGACAATCAATTAATCATATATTCGCATCTCACGGCGAAGAAATTGGTCTCTCAGAAAAAACAATCTACAACTACATTGACCAACACGCTTTTCACATCAGAAACATTGACTTACCTAAGAAAGTCCGCTATCGTCAACGACAAAACCGTCCACACGAAGTGCTGATGAAAATGGATTATAAATGTCGTCAAGGAAGGACCTATACTGACTTCACATCTTATATGGAGCAAAATCCAAAACTTTCAATCGTTGAAATGGATACAGTTATAGGTGCTCGTGGTAGTGGAAACGTTCTCATGACAATGTTATTTAGAAACACCAACTTCATGTTGATATTTCTTTTACCTGACAAATCTCAAGCTAGTGTAAATGCTGTATTTGATAAGCTTACTCTATTGCTTGGCCTAGATTTATTTAGAAAACTTTTTCCGGTTATTCTCACGGATAACGGAACAGAATTCAAAGGCGTACATAACCTTGAATTCACCGAAAACGGAGCTCGTCGAACCAGAATCTTTTATTGTGACCCACGGGCATCTTGGCAAAAAGGCCGCATCGAAAAGAATTACGTACTAATTCGACAGATTCTCCCTAAAGGAACAAAGTTTTCTACTCTCAGTGATGAGTCTGTACATTTAATCACAGAACACATCAATAGTGTGACGCGCGAATTATTCGAGAATCAAACACCTTTTGATCTTATGTCACAAAGAGATGAATACACCATTTTAAGACTCTTAAGTGCCTTATTTAAGAACTTTTATAAATCAAGTAGTACTTACCTTGCGTTTAGTTTTTCATTCAATCTCGAATCTTTGTCGAATCTTTGTTCTTTGTTGCAATAAACTACAAAAAAGGACGCAGAATCTCTCCCACGTCCTCAAAACTATCTGGCTTTATCTTCTCTTACCTTCGCTGTTTCCCTCATACACGATAGTCACATCAAAATTAGCAGATTATTTACCATTATTTCAATACCCATATTCATTCTTTTAACATTTTGATATACATATGTATTACTATAACAATACTCCTGTATATACAAATCACATCTTCATTATGAAGTGTATTCTATAGCTTTTTACAATCAGATGCAGTTTGCCGATGTCACGGTTCCATCCGTAACCGTGGGGTTTCCTGATTTATTTTGTTTATTTGCTGTTTTCTTCGATATTTGCCACAAGACGGTCGAAATCACTCTGATATGTTCTGTCCTGCAAAACACGAAATTTTTCAAATTCACTTTCTGCAAACGCCTTTGCGATGGCAGCGGTCACTTTGCCTTTGTCATGTAAAATATCTTCTTCGTTGAACTGGAGGAACGCATCCAAACGATTAACCCAATCCTGCATATACATGATATTTCCCCGCCGTGCCTGTCTTTCGGCATAGTCCAGATACATTGTCACGATCTCATTCAGATTTATCATTTCTTCTTCGTTCAAGTAGTTTTTGGCGATTGAAACATCCGACTTGCGAATACGCCCTTGCGGAGCATTTTTCCAAGTTGTCAAGCCCATGTTTGGTTTTGTGCTATCGGCTCGTCCATAAACAATCTCAGCCGCCGTATGATGAGTGACAGCGTAATGAAGCTTATTCTGCACTGGGAGTAAATGTCCGTGATTTTTTGATAAAAACGGCGCTCGCTGGAGCGAATATCACGAATACGCTCCAACTGTTCCTCAAAATAGTCCTTACCAAAAAGGTTTTCAGGTTCTCGCAGTCGTGCATCGTCCATCACATAGCCTTTAATAATAAATTCTTTTAATACTCGATTTGCCCAAATGCGGAACATCGTAGCCTTTTTAGAATTAACACGGTATCCGACAGCAATAATAGCATCCAGATTGTAATAGCTTGTATTGTACCGCTTGCCGTCTGTCGCAGTTGTTTCCATTTTGGAAACAACTGCTTCTTCCTCACGGTCTGAGCGATTTTTCTATTCGGGAATTGGTTTAGTTCCCCATCTTTATATAAGCTCTACTCAAGCTTGAATTTGCCGACTTCCGTTGCCAGATCCTCTGCAATGCCATTGTTGTCGGATGCCTCGCTTTGGATATCATTGACGTTACCGGTAAGCTGTACGGAAGACTCGGAAACTCCCGCAATGCCTTTGGCACTCTCTTCCACGGCAATGTTGACCGCGGAAATGGATTCACGGATGCCATCCATCGTGCTGCGAAGTTCTTCCGCAGTCTGCGCGAACTGCTCCATCATCGCACGCATCGCATTCGCATCGGTCGCATAATTTTCACTCGTTGCAACAAGACCTCCGAAGCCTTCCTCTGTGGAATTGCGGACAAATTCGATCATCTGCTGCGATCCCTCTGCCAGTTCATCCACTGCCTGAATGACCTCTGCACTCACCTGGCGGATTTTTGCTGCGGCATCCGCAGAATTACCTGCCAGCTTTCCGATTTCATCCGCAACCACCGCAAAGCCGCGTCCTGCTTCCCCTGCGCGTGCCGCTTCAATACTTGCATTCAGCGCAAGAAGATTGGTCTGTTCCGTAATCTCGATAATGTTGGAAGTCAGAACCTCGATCTGTTCCACCGATTTGGACTTTGCAATCTTCTCATTTAAAGAAGCCGCCATCTTCTCGGTCTCAATGTTTGCTTTCTTCTCTCCCTCCGCTGCTGCATCATTCGCCTCGGAAGCACGGCTCTCCATCTCCTGAGAAGAGACTTTTCCGGCATCCGCATTACCTGCAATACGCTCTACCGATGAATAGATTTCGTCAATTGCCTCCGTAATCTGATTGAGTGAAGAAGTCGTTTCCTCCATCGCCGCACTCATCTCCTGCATCGTTGCCGACACATCGGTAATGCTTTCATCCGCAGAGTTCACATGATCCACCATTTTGCGGGAAGTAGACATAAGCCGCATGGATCCGGACGAAATTCCGATCATAATCTTGCGGATATACGCTAACAACTCATTCACATTGCCCGCAATCAGTTCCAGCTCATCCCCGCTTCTGACATCCAGTTTCTGTGTCAAGTCACCCTCATTATGTACCAGATCATAAATCTTCGCATTTACCTGCATCAGTCCCTTTGTAATCCTGCTAACGATAATCGTCAGAATCAGGATTGCCAGAAGCAGACAGATGCCTCCGATCTGTAATGTCTGGACAACTGCCCTCTGCAATTCCGCTGAGATCGACGAAGCATCATAATCGCATCCGAGTACCGCAACAACCTTGCCTGCATTGTCCTCAATAGGCTTGTATACCGTAATCAGATCTCCGTCTTCCGTATGGTCGATGTAATCCTGAACGTATTCCTTTCCACCGAACACCGACTCCAGTTCCGCGTATGAATCCGCAAATTCATCACCGACTTTTGCCGCATCCTCGTCCGAATCCACACCATAATACACTTTCTTTCCGTCCGTATACAATGTGTATAAAAAAGCGATTCCGCATGCTTTTTGCTTTTTTCTGAGATCTCCTTGCAGATTCTGATAGACCTGCGTACCTTCCGATCCTACCGTCACTTCGGATACCAGATTGGCATCCAGCGAATCCGCAACGATCGTTGCCGCCATGTCTGCTTCCTCAACGCCCATCCTCACCATGCTTTCCTCAAAACGCGTGTAGGAATTGTATCCCATCAAACCACAGACGAGTACAACGATTATGATCGACGGAATCAGGATCTTCGCGCGGATTGTGAGTCCCCTTGTACGAATTTTACCTTTGTTCATTTCAACACTTCTCCTTATGTCTACATTGTATGGCACAAGTATAACACATTATCGAACGATGGGCAACGGACGTGTTTGTCAATTATTATCGACCAAAATGAATTTCTAAATTCCACCGCCCAATGGGGCATGCCCGGACATTTTTTGAAATTATATGGTATAATTTGTATAAAGGTATAGATAGCTTATTTAAATGTTATATAGAAAGAGAGGAAAGTAGTTATGTTAAAAAGTGCAATATATTGTAATGTTTTTATATTGTTAATAATGTCAATATTTTTTTTAACAAGAATTTTTATGAAGAATAATGATTTAAAGAAATTAAGAAAACTCGTAATTATATATATAATATTTAATTTCATTAGTTTTTATTTATGTGGTAGTGAAATAGTAGATATAGGTTGGGACTTTATATTTTTATTTCCAATTTCTATAATATCATTCATCATTCATATAGTAAGTATTTGTTGTATAAATAGAAAAATAAAAAAATCAAATAATACTGATTATAATATTTTAAGTATCAAAAAATATATCATTTTAAGTATAATTCCTGTTATTGTTTTTATAATTCCTTATGTGTATGAATTATATGTAATAAATAACTGTAATTATTTATTAAAATACAACTATCAAAATGGAATTATACAATCTGATGATACCTATATTGCTATTATAAATAATAAACCTGTAACAATAACTTTACAGAAAAATTTATTTAATAGAAAAGGATTTTCTGCTAAAAAATTAAATTATAATATTATATATACTAATGGTGTTGAAATATCAACAAGAGATTCAAGCTATAATAAAATAATTGTAGAGAACGAAGATATAAAAAAAATAGCATTAGATGCAAAAGAAAGATGTCCTTCTGCCATAGGAGCTTTCATAGACTACTTTTCAGAAGGAAATTATGCTATTATTGTACTTATGTTAGAAGAAACTTATGGCAGCCAATTCTTTTATTATGATAATACGTATATTCAAAGTATAAATACTCATGGCAGTTTAGAATCTATAACTTATTATAAATAATTGTATCAAAGAGCAAAAAATTTCAGATTTAATTTTCATCTGGTGATTAATGTAAAAAGGCAATGAAAACTAATCATTGTCTTTTTTGAGATTTCTCGAATCCGTAAACCCATTTTCCACGTAAGAACAGATACAGAAAAATCACGGAGCTGATACCCCAAGTCAATGGGTATGCCCAGAAAATCACTCGTATATCCGGGATAATACGAACTGCCACAGTAATGTAGCTTACGCGAAACAAACACCAGTCACAGAGCATAACGATCATCGGAACGGATGCGTTACCTGATCCACGAAGTATTGCTGCGATGCAATGAGAAAACGCCAGCAGACAATAAAATAACGCAATTGTTCTGGACTGCATGACTCCATAATGTACAACATCAGGATCTCTGTTAAACGCTGTGATCAGTACCGGTGCTGCCACATATATGATAATACCGATCAACTCTGCAATAGTAATCGAGCAGAGAACTCCAAATCTTGCTCCCTTTTTCGCCCGGTCATACTGTTTTGCACCCAGATTCTGACTGACAAAGGTTGTCAGAGCCATTGTAAAACAGGTCACCGGCAAAAAGGCGAATCCCTCTATCTTGGAGTAGGAACCACATCCTGCCATCGCCATTTTTCCAAATGCATTTATATTTGACTGTACAAAGACGTTCGCGATCGCGATCACTGAATTCTGAAAACCGGATGGTACACCATTCTGGATGATCTGCTTCAGCATAGAACTGTCAAAACGAATCTCTCGCAATTCCAGACGGTATTCTTCTTCCACACGCAGCAGATGAACCATACAGAGCAGTGCACTGACAAACTGTGAAATTGCGGTTGCAAGTGCTGCTGATCCGACTCCCATGCCAAGACCTGCGATAAAGAAAATATCCAGAACGACATTGACACAGGAAGAAATAATCAGATATATCAGTGGATGGCGTCCATCACCGACCGACTGCAGAACTCCAACAAAGATATTGTACATGACAACACCCATAGACCCTGCAAAATATGTACGGAAATACACAATAGATTCCGGGAGCACGTCCGCAGGAGTTCCCATCAATACCAGGATCTTTGGTGCCAGAAACATTCCCAAAACTGTCATCACAGCACCGGCCACAAGTCCAAATGCAACCGTTGTATGGATTGCCTTTTTCAGGCAGTCTCTTTTTTTGGCTCCGTAATATCGTGCAATAACAACACCTGCACCCATGGCAATGCCGTTAATAAAACCTACCATCAGAAAAATCAGATTTCCAGATGAACTGACTGCCGCCAGTGCATTACTTCCTAGAAAATTTCCTACGATCAGGGAATCAGCAGTATTATACAATTGCTGGAACAGATTTCCCAGAAACAATGGAATTGCAAAAAAAATGATCTTTTGGGAGATACTTCCCTCTGTCATTCTCAGACTCTTTTTCATGGCTAAAATTACTCTTCCTTTTCCTATGTTCTTTGAATCAATAGAGATGAAGGACTGTTCTTCGTGATAGTTGCCTCTCTACCTTATTATTTGTACCATACCATGCATATGTTGCTGATGTCAATGTAAAGACTGCTTGTAGAGCTGGAATTTCCATGAAGGCATTTATTACAAAATAAAAAGACCCTAGCATCATTTCTGATGCTAAGATCTTGATTGGTCATCTTAAGATTCATATATTATCTCTTTCTGTAAAGCATCATTGCTTCATAAGGTTTTAAGGAAATCTTTGACCCTTCTATTTTTTGTTCAGAATAGTTGCCCAGCAATGTTTCGAAGCCCTTCAGATCCATTCCACTATCCCATACAACTTCTGTTTTATAGAAGTTACAGACTACCAGCATTTTTTCCTCTCCGTAAATTCTTTCATAGGCAATAATGGATGGATGTCTTACATCTAACGGCCTGATATCACCATATGCAATGATATCCAGCTCTTTACGTAAAGCTACGAGCTTTTTATAGTAGTTGAAAATGGATGTTTCATCATGCAGCTGGCTCTGTGCATTAATCTTGGAATAATTTTCATTCACACCAATCCATGGCATTCCCTTGGTAAATCCACCGTGATTTTCACCATTCCACTGCATTGGTGTTCTTCCGTTATCCCTGGAATGAATCTGGATAATACGAAATGCATCTTCTTTAGAAAGACCTTTCTGCTGCAGAATTTCATAATGGTTCAAACTTTCTACATCACGAAACTGACTGATGTCAGTGAAATCGGTATTTGTCATACCAATCTCTTCACCCTGGTAAATATATGGAGTACCGCGAAGTCCATGAATGATGGTCGCAAGCATTTTAGCTGACTCTTTCCAGTATTTTCCTTCATCACCAAATCTGGAAACCGGACGCGGCTGATCGTGATTGCACCAGAACACTGCATTCCAGGCATGATTCTTGGCCATTCCAATTTGCCAGCTAAAGAGAATATCTTTCAATTTCTGGAAATCTGTTGGTACAAGCACCCATTTTTCATTCCCCATAAAGTCAACCTTTAAATGATGGAAGCTAAATACCATGGAAAGCTCATGGCTGTCTTCACCTGCATATCCAAAACAATTTTCCATAGATGTGCTGGACATTTCACCGACAGTAATAATTTCTGCATCCTGTCCAAATGACTCCGCATTTAATTCTTTCAGGTACTGATGGATGTTTGGTCCGTCAGTGTAAAATCTACGGCCATCCCCTTCGAAATCATCTTCGAATTTATCTTTGCTGATAAGATTCACTACATCAAATCGGAAACCCTTGACACCTTTGCTCATCCAAAAACGTACAACCTTCTGAACCTCTTTACGCACCTTGGGGTTATCCCAGTTCAGATCCGGCTGCTTTACATGGAATAAATGCAGATAGTATTCATCCATTTCCGGCACATATTCCCATGCACTTCCTCCGAACTTACTTTCCCAGTTTGTGGGTGCACTGCCATCCTCTTTTCCTTTTTTGAAAATATAATAGTTCTTATATCTTTCATCTCCGGCCAATGCTTTCTGGAACCATTCATGATTGCTGGAGGTATGGTTAAATACCATATCCAGCATCAGTTTGATGCCACGCTTCTGTGCCTCTCTGGAAAGCTCTTCAAAATCTTCCATCGTACCGTAACGGGGATCAATGTTATAGTAATCCTCCACATCATAACCGTTATCATACTGGGGGGACACAAAAAACGGAGTCATCCAAATATAGTCCACGCCCAATTCTTTTATATAATCTAACTTTGCCGTCACACCCTTTAAATCCCCAAAGCCATCTCCGTTGGTATCATAAAAGGATCTGGGATAAATCTGATATACAGTGCTTTTTCTAAAATCTATCATACACTTCCTCTTATTCTGTCTTTGCTACTGTTGTCTCTTTTTCAATTGCATGAATGCCTGTCATAAATGTTACATTTTCCATATTACCTGGCTCAGCAATGACGCAAATGATCGTATCAACATAACCTGCTTCACTGATTTTCTTTTTATCAAATTTGATCAGGGGTGTTCCGGCAGATACCTTCTGGCCTTCTTTTACAAGGTATTCAAAACCGTCACCTTTCATGGCTACAGTATCAATTCCGATATGTAAAAGGATCTCTGCACCGTTTGCAAGTTTTAAACCACATGCATGACGTGACTCCTGCATAAGTAAGTTGACTGTTGCATCAGCCGGAGCATAAACAGTTTCATTCTCCGGAATGATTGCAAGTCCTTCACCCATGGTTCCTTCGGAAAACACACCGTCATTCACTTCTTTTAATGTAATCACATCACCTGTTGCAAATGCTTTTAATTCTGTTACCTCTGCTGATTTAACTTCTTCTGATTTAACTTCTTCTACTGATTTAACTTCTTTTGGCTGAAGTTTTTTTTTACCAACCGTAACTGTTAATGCAAATGGAACTGCTACGGCAATTAACATACAAATAGCAAAGGTTAACATGGATTGCGGCTGCATGGAAAGGATTCCCGGAAGACCGCCAACACCGATTGCATTTGCTGTACTTTTTGTAGCTACACAGACAATTGATGCACATGCAGAACCAATCATACCGCAGATGAAAGGATAACTGTGTTTCAAGTTTACACCAAACATTGCCGGTTCTGTAACCCCCAGATAACAAGAGATACATGCCGGAATGTTTACTTCCTGCGCCCGGGCATCTTTTTTCTGAAGATAGATCATGCCTAATACTGCGGAACCCTGTGCGATATTAGACAAAGCAATCATTGGCCATAACATTGTTCCTCCAAAGTCAGCAATCAACTGTAAGTCGATTGCATTTGACATATGATGAAGTCCTGTGATTACAAGCGGTGCATACACAAAACCGAAGATTGCACCGAATACAATTCTCAGTGGTCCTGTGATTCCTGCGTATACAACGGAGGAAATGACAGAGCCGATTTTCCATCCGATTGGTCCAAGCACAAAGTGTGCTGCCATAACAGAGAGTACTAAGCTACAGAAAGGTACCACGATCATAGAAATTACGGCTGGACAGATCTTCCTGAAGAATTTTTCAAGATATACCAGCGTAAATGCTGCCAGAATTGCAGGAATGACCTGAGCCTGGTAACCAATCATATCTACCTTTACAAAACCGAAATCCCACTTTGGAATATCTGCTGCCGCTGTGCCTGCCACTGCATATGCATTTAAGAGCTGACCAGACACAAGTGTAAGTCCAAGTACGATACCAAGCATCTGTGTTGTACCCATTTTCCTGGTTACAGACCAGCAGATACCAACCGGCAACATATGGAATACCGCTTCTCCGATGAGCCACAAGAAACTGTCAATTCCTGACCAGAACTGGCTGATATCACAGAGCGTCTTTGTACCGTTTTCAAATAAATATAAGCTGTCAATGCAGTTTCTGAATCCCAAAATCAAACCGCCCACAATGATTGCAGGAATGAGTGGAGCGAAAATTTCTGCTAATGCAGTCATAATTCTCTGAACTACGTTCTGATTCTGTTTTGCTGCGCTCTTTACAGCATCTTTCGATACGCCTTCAATGCCTGCAACTGCTATGAAGTCGTTATAAAAATCTGAAACCGTGTTCCCGATGATTACCTGGAACTGTCCTGCCTGTGTGAAACTTCCCTTAACAACTTTCATTGCTTCAATTTTCTGAATATCCGCTTTCTTCGGATCATTTAATACGAATCTCATTCGTGTGATACAATGTGATACTGCAGCAATGTTTTCTTTTCCTCCCACAAGGCGCAGTAATTCTTTTGCGTCGTTTGCATACTTACCCATATTGATTCTCCTTATTAAAATAAATGTTTCGCGCTTACCCTTGTTTAAACAAGTTTTCTTGTAATTATGTTATATCACGCTTGTTTAAACATGTCAACACTTATTTTATAACTCGTTTAAACATGCTACGTCTTATTTGATTCTTGACTTTCCCTATGTAAATATTATAATAAATGATGGGTGTTCAAACAAGTGGAGGAACTTATGCCGAAAGCAAAATATGCAGAAATTTATAAAGACTTGAAAAGAAAAATTGAGACCGGAGAATATGAATTTCAGGAACTTCTCCCCTCTGAAAATACACTGGTGCAGGAATATGACTGCTCACGCAATACCATTCGCCGTGCCATCGGGGATCTGGTAGCCGATGGATATGTACAGACGATGCAGGGGAAAGGGGTACGAATTATCTTCCAGCCCATATTACAGACCTCATTTACCATCGGCTCAATTGAAACGTTTACGGAATCTGCAAAGAGAAATAACCAGAAAGCCAAAACCAAAGTAATTCACTTTGCAGAATTGGTAGTAGACAAAAGAATTGCTGCAAAAACCGGTTTTAATATTGGCGATGAGATTTATTATCTGCAGAGACTTCATTACTTAGATGGGAAAGCACTTATTCTAAACCATAATTATTTTTTGAAAAGCGTTGCTAAAGATCTAACTAAAGAGATTGCAGAAAAGTCGATTTACGATTATCTGGAAAATACTCTTGGAGTTTCCATTGTCACAAGTAAACGTATCATGACCGTAGAAAAGATGACTGAAATTGATGAAAAATATTTGGATCTTGGAGACTATAACTGTATGGCTGTCGTCACCTCTCATACTTACAATAGTGATGGTGTTATGTTTGAATATACCCAGTCACGCCATCGCCCTGATTACTTTAGCTTCCAGGATAATGCAACAAGACGATCAATTTAGCAGGAAAAATATGAAACAGAAAAATATTTTATTTACAGACATGGATGAAACAATATTGTTCTCTGATAATGGAAAAACATATTTTAAGGAATCGGATTTAGATGCAATAAAGGAATTCCAGCAAAGAGGAAATCTGATCGTAATTAACTCCGGCAGAGCATTGCCATGGATAGTTGCTCCGTTGGAAGGATATCTTTTGCCTGATTACATGATTGCCGGTACAGGGAGTATTATCGCGGATAGTCATCAACAAATACTGCATGAAGAACCTGTATCATTTGCAGCAATCAAAAAAATAATAAACGAATATGCATCGGATATACCATTAACAGTTCATACGAAAGACAACGTATTTTCATGCAATCAAAAAAAGCAGTACAGCCTGCCAATAACACCTATTAGCAGTATTGATTTATTAAAAACGGAAAAACTTTATGGAATGTCATTCCATTTCAAAGACAATAAATCTGCAAAAGCTTTTGCAGACTGGCTGGAAAAGTCAGATCACCAGGAGGTGAGAGCTTTTGTAAATATCCAGGATGTTGACATGGCGTGGAGAGACTGTTCAAAAGGGAACGCCATGAACATCCTTTGTCAGAAACTTGGATTCATGCATGAACAAGTCTACGCCATTGGTGATGCTGAAAATGACATTGATATGTTAAGGGCAACAAAGCATGGTTATACATTCCATCATTCTCCAGCTACTGTAAAGCAATATGCAGAAGGCTGTGTCAAATCTGTGTCAGAGTTAATTGATAAAATATTAAAAATCTCATAATAAAGTAATCAACCTGTGACTGCTGATTCAGTTGCTCAATTGGTATTTGGATTACCTCGATAAACTGAAATTTCATAAATTCACGTATTAAGAATTCAATTTACGTCTATTGCCCTGTAAACTACTTTAAATTCCTCACAAAGAATACTTGTTTGTCTATTGAATTCAAGCTCTGTTTCTTCAAATTCTTCTGCTCTCATAATGCTCCAATCTGTAACTTGCGATTTTAATGTCTCTACTCTAAAGTTAGTAATTCATAAGTTACTTCTATATTGATAGAATAAAATGGATAGCTTGCAAAGTCAAGTAAACTATCTATAATTACTTTTCGTTGGCGATATCCCAGCAATATTTCTAAAACTCCAAACTATCCGCATTAAGCAGAAAATACTTCATTCCCATGATTACAAAGCCTTCCTCATTTCTCCAAGGCTTTTTTGTTCCGTTTACTACCACGATCTTTTTAAATGAATCAGGGATATTTCTAAATGAATTAAATTCCTGCTTCTGCTTTTCCTCAGAGGTCATATCATAAGCCACTTGAATATAATATCTCTGACTACCCTGATTGACCACAAAATCAACTTCAAACTGCTTTCGAGTTGTTTTTCCTTCATCATTTTTCGCATACGCCTCTACAATACCAACATCCACATTATAACCTCTGATAAGCAGCTCATTGTAAACAATATTTTCCATGATATGAGTAGGTTCCTGCTGTCTAAAATTCAATCTTGCATTTCTAAGTCCCACATCTGAAAAATAGTATTTCAGATTTGCTCCCACATATTTTCTACCTTTAATATCATATCTGTCAGCTTTAGAAATCAAAAATGCCTCCACAAGATAATCTATATGGTTGGATATGGTCTTATTGCTGTAATTGATGCCTCGTTCACTTTTAAACGTATTTGATATTTTAGTTGGGTTAGTAGGAGCTCCTATCGCAGAAGCAAGGATATCTACTAAAGTATCAATCTCATCAACATTTCGCAGCTTGTTTCGTTCTACAACATCCTTAATATAAACATTTGTGAAAATATTTTTTAGATACTCAGCCTTTTGGCGTTCCACAGAAAACTGTACCACCTGTGGTAAACCACCATATATCATATATTCCTCCCAAGCATCATCATAATCTCCATCGAAAGCCGCATAGAACTCTGCGAAGGACAACGGATATATTCTTATCTCATCTCCTCTGCCTCTAAATTCAGTTACAATATCGCTGGATAAAAACTTAGAGTTACTTCCAGTCACATATACATCAATATTGCTGATTCGAAGCAGGCTGTTCAGCACTTCCTCAAATCGTGACATAAATTGTACTTCGTCCAAAAGCAGATAATACTTCTGGTCATCTTCCAACCTCTCTTTAATATGCTGGTAGCACTTCTTTGGATCTCTCAGTTCCTCATTTTCAATGCCATCCAAAGCAATCTCAATGATATGGTCATTATCTACACCACTCTCCAATAAATATTTCTTAAACAATACAAATAACAGGAATGATTTCCCACATCTCCTGATTCCCGTGATAATCTTTATCATTCCATTATCTTTTCTTATCTTTAACTGTTCAAGGTATGCATCTCTTTTAATCTCCATGAGTTCAACTCCTTGTTTTTGTCAATTTACACACTTTTTAGTAATTGAATTATATCATCTAGGATTTATTTAATCAATATCCATTACTATTTTATGTGTATTTTCACATTTCTATGCAGTGGATAACCAATTAACTATCTTTTCATAGAAAGGCAGGTAGTCTTTGATACTTGTTACATACATGACCACCTGCCGTTTATCTATTCTGATATTTTTTCTGTAAATCATCCGTCTGTCAAACTGGAAGTTATCTTCCTGCTAACACTAATGGTATATCCATTGACTTCATAACAAAATTTGTGTATAATTTTGTTATCAAATAGGAGGTGTTTTTATGCCAACAATCAAATCAAGTGCTGATTTAAGGAATAATTACAATGAAATTTCTACATTTTGTCATAATTATCCTGAACCAGTTTTCATCACGAAGAATGGAAAAGGCGACCTTGCCGTTATGAGCATTGAAGCCTACGAAGAACTGACCAGCCGCTTTGAACTTTACAGCCAGATCAAGGAAGGAATGGACGATATTGCCACAGGCAACACCAGACCATTTTCCGAAGCTATGGCTGATATCAGGAGCCGCCGCAGTCGATGAGCTATCAGGTTCATATCACTTCCACCGCAGAACACGATATTATGCGTGCTGCGGATTACATCGAATTTACCCTCAAAAATCCTGATGCCGCAGATAATCTGTTAGATGCTGCGACTGAGCAGATAGGCTCACTAGCCGACCTGCCACAGAAGTTTTGTCTGGTAGATGATCCGGTACTGGCAAGCTGGGGCATTCGTTTTGTGATAATCAATAATTACCTTGCCTTTTATACGATTGATGAAGAAAAGCAGACTGTAATCATAGTCCGATTTCTCTATCAGAAAAGTAACTGGACTTCCATTCTTCGACAGGGATTTTCCCTCATTTAAGGAATCTGTTTTTATGCAGGTTCCTTCCCATATACTCATAAAGTATTGTCTTTCCACCATGAATTTCCATGATGTTTTCCTTACGGAGCCATACATATCTTGCCTCTTCTCCCCATGTGCCGGGAACTCTGGTCTTAACAGCATGGTCATTCTCTTCGATAATCAGCTTCTTGCTGATAGTCACATCTGACAGATTCGCATTCTTTGATGCTGCAACCGCCCTCATTCTCTCTGCAAGTTCCTGATAGCCTCTGATACGCTTTACAAATGCAGCCTTATCCATCATGACCGTATGAGTGCCATCCTCATTTTTCTTTCCAAGCACACCGATTGTCTCAAGCTGCTTTATAACATTCTCAGCCTGTTCACTGTTTATGCTGAAATTCCTGCTGACCTGTTCGGCACTGACCGACTTTTTCTCCATCGCATACATTCCGACTTTTTCAATCAGTCCGTCTATGACGCTGGGGCTTTTCTCGTTTCCCCGCTGTTTCTTCAAAAAACTCATGAGATTTCCCGCTTCATAACAATCTGAATTAAATCGAAATCTCAAATGATTCCAATATGTTGGATTATTTTCACATATTATAACTATTTTACTAAGCCACTCCATATCAACTCTAGCGCGCTTATAATATTGTGAAATACAATTTAACTCTATATCCGTTTTATCACCCAAATTACCAAACTCTACTCCTGCGAACAGACCAAAAGGAGTTGTTCTTGTTGCAGCTCTATTTAAAAATTTCCTTATACTTTATTACCAAAACATAATAATCTTTTTCACATAACGTTATATAACGTTATATATTTATTATTTTTTGTATTATATACTTTACATTTTGTTTGATATATCATATAATACATATAGAAAGGAGGTTATATAAATGAAAAATATGCGTCTTAAATTAGCGCGCGTTGAGATGAATCTTTCTCAAGAAGAACTGGCTGCCAAAGTTAATGTTACACGCCCTACTATCAACTTACTAGAAGGCGG